>JAQCEV010000026.1 GCA_027618515.1 Chloroflexota bacterium
TTCCGCCTGGTTCTCCTCGTCATATTCCTGCTCCTTGTTGTTACGGGCACATCATGCCCGACCGGAGCAGAGAATCCACTTATCCCCACTGTTCAGTTTTCCGGAGCCACCTCTGGCCGCACCATCAACGAGCTCGTATACGCGCTGGTGCGCCGCGAAAGCTAGCCCGCCGTCTCACCGGGCTTCATGCCTAGCCAGTGATGCAACGCGCCCATGTATCTGCCGGGGCGAGTCTGTCCTTAGCTGAGAACGGAGACGTAATGGCCCGCATATCACGAGTGTTCTCGCCTGGTCTGATCGCTGCTGGAGCCGCCCTCTTTTTGTTGGCGGCCTGCTTGGGTCCCGATTCGCCCCTTTGCGACACGGACACCGCGCCCCGCAGCATCACGCTCGGCATGCAGACGGTGGACGGCGAGACGACCTCTATTCCTCGCGAAATCTCGCAGGTCGCGGGGGACTTGAACATCATCGACCTAACCGCGCGAATCTCCTACCGCGTAGCAGATCAGGACGCGTACCTGAGGCACGTGGAGTCGGCAGACGATTGTCCAGACGCACGCCTGCTGCGCTCCGTCGCCCTGCCGTCCATGAGCGCCCAAGCAGGGCGGCTCCATTCCGATGACCTCTTGTCGAGGAAGGAAGAGGCCGCGTTCCTGTCGGGCATGGAGGCAACCTCGCAGGCGCTGCTTGACGACTATGGCACGGGTCTCGAAATCCTCGGTATCTCGCTGCTGAGTGCGAACTTGCCGTTCGAAGTGCAACCGACCGAAGACGACGTTGTCCAGGCGGAAGCAGATCGGCGGTCGAAGATCGCCGAGGGCGAGGCGTACAGGGATGCAGCGCTCGAACGTGCCCGCGTCGACGCGACGCGGATCGTCGAGGACGCACAGGCAGAGTTGGAGGCAGACAAAGGGGCCGCAGTCGCTCATTTGATGGCATTGAGTTCGGATACTCCTACACGAGAGCATCTCCAAGAGCTGGAATCCCTCATGCCCGGGTTCACGGCGTTCCTCAAAGAGCCGATGCCCAACGCCCCCACGACGGGATCGTTCGCGTCGTACGTCCCCACGCGCGCACCCACGACACCTGAACTTCGAACCGCCGTCCGACGGCAGGCTGTCGACGACGGCACCACGCCGCTGCTGTACACCGAAATCGCTGCCGACTATCCCGACGCGGAATCGCAGTTCATGGAAGTCACCGCTTACGCCGTTTTTAGGATTATCAGCCCACCAGACGTGGAAGACATCCAGGATCGAGTCAAGCGGCTGATGGTTGCGTCCATCCGGGACGTGATAGGGAGAGGCCTTCGCGAAGAGTTGATGGGTTCATCGTTGGAAGTGGAATACGGCCCTCCATTCCGGGTCATCACTTCACCGATCTTCGCGGAAGACGGCCTGCTGTCCAGAGACAGCATCACAGCGCGGGTCGTCGCGATGGCGAACCCGCAAGCCAGCGAGTTCGGTCTGGAGATCGTCGACGTGCGTTTCAAGTACGTGACATTCTTCGAAGGGGTTCGAGACGCTGTGTTGGCCAGGATGAGATCCGTGCGCGAATTCCGAGCTGACTGGCTGCGTGCGGAAGGGGAAGCGGAGTTGGCGTCTCTGATACATGATGCCGACGAGCTCGCAGCCGCCTTGGTTGCGAACGCCCGAACAGTTGCGCTCGTTGACCTCCTGATGGACCGGGCCCTCACTGAACCCCGAGAGCGCGGGTTCAGTGAGCCGTTGTCCGCGTACCGCAGCTCGTTTCACGTCGACTAACGCCTAGCTGCCAAACACGGCCAAGAGCACGGCACCGGCGACCGAGAGGAGGATGCCTGCGACGACGCGCAGGTTGATGACCTCTAGGTGGCGGTTGAGCGTCCAGGAGAAGATGAGGGTGAAGACGGCGCCGGTGCGCATGAGCGGAGTGACGACCGCGACCGGGGCGACCGCCAGGGCCATGAACCGGAACATCTGCGCGAGGAACACGAACGTCCCAGCGCCCAAGAATAGGCGGACCGTGGACGGGCGCATGGCGGAGATGAGCCCGCGTCGCGCAGGGTGTATCAGCGTGAGCAGGAGGATTCCTGCGGCGGCCGAATAGGCGACCAACCCGCCGAAGATTGCCACATCGTCGACATCCCCGACGGCTGCTCTGATCAGGATCGGGCTTGTCCCGTACGCGCCGATGGTGGCGAACGCTGAGAGGTATCCCTCCACCTGCCGAAGTTCGAATGTTGGGGCTGCCGCAACTGCCTGCTCGTCGGTCGAGCCACCGCTCGGCGGTGGTGTGGTCTTGGCCGCAGGCTTGGCGCCACGCTGAACCATGATGGTGGGGCCAATGATGATGAGGACGATGCCGAACCCCATGATCGGCGAGATGGTTTCGCCTAGGAACAGGAACGCGATCAGGATCGCGTACGGCACCGTTAGTGCCTGCACCGACCCTGCCCTGGTAGCGCCGATCGCGGCGGCGGCTCGGTAGTTGAAGTAGCGACCGACGCCGAAGTGCAGGACTCCAGCTGCGGACAGCAGCAGGTAGCCTTTGAGTGGCACGTCCGGGGCATTGAAGAGCTGGCCGGTGACCAGCGATGCACCCAAGAACAGCGGCACTCCCAGTATCACCGTCACGAAAGCGCCAGCTGAGGCAGTCGCTTTCGCCAAGCCACGACGGGCCATCACCGAATTCATGCTGAAGCTGAGCGACGAGATGAGTGCGAGCGCGACGCCGAGCATTAAGCAATCACCCCGTCAGCGATCAACTGGCTGACCTGGGCATCCGTCATGCCTAGCTGCTGGGCTAGGACCTCCGTGGAATGCTGCCCAAGGTCGGGCGGACTACTAGCCCCCACCGTAGGCGTACGCGAAAGCTTGATCGGGTTGCCCGCGAACCGGACCGAGCCCAACTCGGGGTGGTCGACATCCACGAACATGCCGCGTTCATTCACCTGGGGGTCGCGCGCGACCTCAGCGATGTTCTGCACCGGCCCCACCGGGATCCCCATGCCGCTCAGCAACTCAACCCAATATTCGTTGGTGTTCTGGCGCAGGGCCTCTTCGATGATCGGGATCAATTCGTCGTAGTGCTGCGTGCGGCCCCACCCTGACTGGTAGCGCTCATCGTCGATCAACTCAGGGTGATCGATGGCTGCGCAGAACAACGGCCACATCTCCGTAGAGCCGCCCATGATCGCGACCACGAGATGTCCGTCGGCGGTCTCGAATGCCTGGAAGGGCGTCGAGCTGGGGTGTCGCGTGCCGATGCGCTCTGGAATCTCACCCAACGTGAAGTAGCGGGTGAATGCGTTCTCCATGATCGCCACCTGGCAATCGAGCATGGAGATGTCTATGTACTGGCCTTCGTTGGACTTCTCACGTTCCAGCAGTGCACCTTGGATCGCAACGGTCGTGAACAGCGCTGCCGTGATATCGCCGATACTCGCGCCAGGGCGAACGGGCCCACGACCAGGCTCTCCCGTGATGCTCAGCATGCCGCCCATGCCCTGCACGATCACGTCTAGCGCAGGTCGCTTGGCGTACGGGCCTGACTGGCCGAACCCAGAGATGGATGCCATCACCAGTCGAGGGTTCCGGGCCTGGAGCGACTCGTATCCCAGACCGAACTTCTCCATCGTGCCCGGCCGAAAGTTCTCCACCAGCACGTCCGCTTTCTCCACCAGATCCAGCAGCAGCGCCGCACCTGCGGGCTTCGTGAGGTCTATCGCGATCGACCGCTTGTTGCGGTTGATGCTCATGAAGTACGAACTGAACGCGCCCGGCCCTTGGGCCATCGCCGCGACCTGCTTGCCGTCGGCGTCTTTCGTCAGGAAAGGCCCGTTGCCACGCGCGGGGTCGCCGAGCCCTGGCTGTTCGATCTTGATCACGTCCGCGCCGAAATCGGCTAGCAGCATCGTGCAGAACGGGCCGGACAGGATGCGGGTCAGATCAAGGACACTCAGACCATCTAGCGGACCGGGCATGGCAGGCACCTCACGTACGGCGAATCAAACGCCCGCATTCTAACTCCGGGCTCGATTCTAGGCAGGTCGTGTAGCAAGTCGGGGCTCGCCCTCGGATCTCTTGGCTCCGCCGCCAGGACTAAAGGTCGCTCGGCGCTCCGGGGGCTCCGGGCTCGTTGGTAGGCAAGCCGTGTAGCCAGTCGGGGCTCGCTCTCGGATCTCTTCGCTCCGCCGCCAGGACTAAAGGTCGCTCGGCGCTCCGGGGAGATTGATGGCGATGCGCTTTTGAGCGTCTCTCGGTTGATTTTTGTCGCGTTTGGGGCGGTCTGAGCGGGAATGAGCGGGCCGGTTTGCCTCTGGGACAAGCGATGTGGCTGGTTGATTGCTCCTGGGTGGTACCACGATCCACGAATGGGGTGGACTCAAAGTGGAGCATTTTGCGCCATTTACTCCTGAGATGCGTCTCGAATGGTGGGTCCAAATGGGTCCACTTGGGTCCGTTGGCCCGGGTTCGGTGGGTGGTTGGATGGCGGCGGGAGTTTTGGTGGTGGAGGTGTCCAAGGTGTTCATTCAAGATGTCGCTCATGGAGTGCCCAGGAAGCAGGCCGTTACGCCAAGGTGCCGAGGTGTCGCTGCGTTTTCGGGTGTATTTTTTTCGACGGCTCGTTGAGCGGCTGTTGGGGGCTGGGTACCGGGGGTAGTTGGGTGGTCGAGGATGGCCATCTGACCACTATAGAAGAGCGGGTGCTACGGCGTAAGTAGCAAGTGTCAGTGTGGTCCGTGCAGTGGAGATCGACTGTAGGTGATGTGGATCGTGAACACGTCAGGCGCGGCTCCAGGCTTGGGGGGCGCCGACGCCGGGGACGATGGTGTCGGGGGAGGTGAAGCGAGCCAGGGCAGGATCGTAGTAGCGGGCGTTGTATTAGGGCCGGGGGGGCACCCGTGCCGTCCCTGTCGGATTGGAGTGTGTCCTCTGCGGAGCCGTGGTACGCGTAGCGCTACACGCACGGTGATGACGGAGGTGAGCCAGGCTTGGTTCAAGCGTTCAACTGGCGCTCATCCGTATTAGCAGGCTTCCGAACCCGACGGTAGCGCTGCCCAGCAAAACGAGCTTAAGTGGCGACGATTTGTCGTCAACTCCGAGCATGCTATTACACAGGCTCAGCATCAACGTGGTTGCACGGTGGTGACGAAACCGCAGGGAAAGCCCTGCGGCTATCCACACCGCCACACCTCCAACCACTGTCCCCACGGCGGCCACTCTGAACAAGGCTTCAAGCGCTGCTTGTGGGTCATCCTTGAATACTAGGACGATCCCGAAAATAAGAGCGGCCGCACCAGGCTGGATCGACCGGTAATCTTTCTCCTGCCATGAGCTTGGAACAAATGGGCGGTTCATCCTGTAAAGCCAGGCATCGATTGGGTGCCTAAACAGAATCAAGACCGCGCCAAAAATGATGTGAATCCATCCAACTCCCTCAACGCCCATCAGTAGAGTCCCAGGACGTGGTGTAAGAGACAGCAGGGCCTGGGACTCTACTCCGACGGGCCGGGGACGATGGTGTCGGGGGAGCGAGGAGGGGGCGAGCGTGGGGTCCCTTCGGCTAGGCTCAGGACAGGCTCCGTAGCGGGCGTTGTAGTAGTAGAGGCCGGTGGCAGCGTCGAAGCATTGGCCGGTGTAGAGGCGGTCGGTGTCCGCCGTGCCAGTGCTGGCGCGCACGTTGCCCCATAGATCGTACGACGCTTCGTAGACGGCGGCGCCGGTGTCGTCGGTGACCCATCGAGATCAATCGCGCTGGACGTCTTGATTATCATCACCTTTTGATTTGGCCCACCCCATCGATTCCCGATACCAGCGGCTGAGTCGACGACCCGATAGCAGACCGAGGAACTGTCCGACGCCAGTCCCCGCGGCAATGAAAATGCCCGCATTCGCTGGAACGCCCAACCGCTTGACGGCGACTCCTCCCGCCGCCACGGCGATTCCAATGATCACGAAAAACAAAAGGGTGGTACGCACTAGTCCCTTGGATTTCTCATCGACCGTGCCGGTGCTAGCGCACGTTGTCCCGCGGGTGGTAAGGGATTCGTTGACGGCGGCGGTGCCGTTTGTGACCGGTTCGATGCTCAGGGCAACTCCTGGAAGTGGAGCGTAGGTGGTCGACGTAGCGCATGTCGGGGTCATGGTACGTGCGATATGGAGGGTTGTCTCGCTTCTGGCGGGAGTACGAAGGGGGAATGGCTTGTGTGGCTGGTGGCGAATGGCCCCTCTCCTCAGTCCTCTCCCGGAGGGCGAGGAGGCCCGCAGGGACTCTAGGTGGGCGAACGCAGTGGCTACAGTTGCCCAGGAGCGGGGACGGTGAGAGGTTCTTCGAGTGCGGCGCTCGCGCGGCGCTGAGGAAACGACGGGGGGACGACCCGGCTACGTGAGCCACGCACGCCCTAAAGGCGCGGGTCCAGCTTGCTGAACAGCGCACGTGGGTTGGGCAGCAGGCCGCCGACGAACGCGAGTACGGCGATGCCAGCGATCAGCACGGCGACGTTGAAGGCGAAGTAGCCGGGTAGGCCGGCGAGCGTGAGGGCTCCGGACGCCAAGAGGAGCACGGCCCTGGTTGCGCCAGTCGCTAGACCACGCACCACGAGCAGGCCAAGGGCGCCTGCAGCCAGCGGCGCGAGCCCGAAGGCCAGCAGCGACGCTTCGCTGTCGCCCGTGACCACTACCCAGGCGACGAACACGTAGTTGAGGCCACCCAGGCCGAGCACGAGGATCGACGCGCCCAGCACGCTGGCGTCGCGATCCGCGACCATGCTGCTGCGCAGGGCCCCCATGGGCACGGCGAACGCGAGGCCCAAGATTACGAGGATCACACCGAAGAGGATTGCTGCTTCCATAGGCATCCAGCTTAGCAGGCACGGCAGGGCATGGCCCTGCACCCATATGCGTCGTCGGGCGCTGGGGGCGATTGGCGTTGTTTGGTCCTGCGCGCTCGGCGTTTGGGCAGGGCGCGCCTTGCACCCGTATGCGTCGTCGGGCGCTGGGGGCGATTGGCGTTGTTTGATCCTGCGCGCTCGGCGTTTGGGCAGGGCACGCCCTGCACCCATATGCGTCGTCGGGCGCGCGATCTGCACGAGCGTGATGTGCGAAGGATCAAGCGACGCTGGACCCCATTAGCGGCAGACGACGCTTATGGGTGCAGGGCCTTGCCCTGCCTAGAGGAGGACGCCATCGTCGTGGCGGAGCATGTGCTTGCGGAGCAGGGGCACGGGCGGGCCGCCGTGGCTGATGAGGTCGTCGTGGAAGGCTTTGAGCGAGTAGGCAGAGCCTTGCTCAGCCTGCCAGTCGGCGCGCAGTTTGTAGATGAGCATCTTGCCCAGCGTGTAGTTGAGGTAGCCGGGGTCGAAGGTGCCCCTGATGGCTTCGGTCTTGGCGGGGAGTTCCTCCATGAACGCCTGCTCTTGGAAGAACTTCTCGGACTCGGCGAGCGTCTGGCCCTGGGTGTGCATGCGCAATGAGCAGAGCAAACGACACACCCGCACGAGCGCTTCCTGCGCCATCGCTAGTTGGAGCTTGGGGTCGCCGTCGCCGTAACCTGCTTCGAGGAACATCTCCTCGCAATAGTGGGCCCAGCCCTCCCAGAACGAGTACGCGCCAAACACCTTCGAGATAGCCGATGGCGCCTTGGCGTGTCGCAGGAAGTGCACGTAGTGCCCTGGGTAGGCCTCGTGGATGGAGATGATCTTGAGCGTGGCATAGCCGAAGTTGGAGAGCCATTCCTCCGACTGCTCCGGCGTCCAGTGCTTCTCCACCGGCGTCACGTAGTAGAACGACTCGGTCGCGACTTCCTCGAACGGGCCTGGGCCGTCCATCGCAGCAAACGCCCAGCGCATGAATGCGGGCGTCTCCCGAACTTGCGCGCGCACGCCTGAGATCACCGACGCGATGTCGTGGTCTATGGTGAAGCTGCGGATCTCCTCCAGCATCTCGCGGGTCTCGTCGATCAGCTTGTCGGCTGCTGGATGGTCTTTGGTCACGACTGCGATCGCCTCAGCCAGGGGCTTGCCTGGCGCGATGCGTTCCGCCGCCTCACGGACGGACGCCTGGTGACGCCGGAGTTCGCTCCCACCTGCGGCCTCGATCTGCGCCAGGGGGATGTCGACCATCTCGCCTAGGCTCAGCATCGTCGCGTAGCGCTCGGCGCCCATGGCGAAGTCGTCGTTGGCAGTCGACTGATGCGAGCGTAGGTAGGCGACCATATCGTCGATCGCCTCGGCAGCTTCCTCGGCTGCTTTGATGACGTCGAGGCCGTCGGTGAGTCCCAGGTTGGCTTCAGCGAACTCGGCCACGTCGCCACGGTAGTAGCTGGCAACGCCGGAGTACGCCTCGATGGCCTGATGCAGCACGGGCTTGGCGAAGGGAGGCTCTAGCAATGCGCGAGCCGAATCGAGGTACGCGGGCACGGCGCGCATGAGGTTGGCCATGGAGGCCATGCGTTGCTCCACTGGCGCGTAACTTCGATCCATGTAAGCGGTCGCCTCCAAGGGCCACATCAGCGCCATGGGGTCGCGGGTGAACGAGCGATTCTCGGACAGTTCCCAGATCTCGCTGCGCAGTCCCAACACCAGCAGGTCACGATCGAACTGCTCCTGGGGCGCGAGGCCGTCGGGGGCGATCGCCTCGGCATCGGCGAGCGCCGCGCGCAGCTCGGTGAGGCGCGACTCGATGGACGTTCGCGTTACGGGTGGCAGTTGGCCGTCGTAGGCGTGGATACCGGAGGAAGCCGCCTCAGGCGGCGAAGACTTCCAGCGCTCGTCGAGCACTCGCTCAGCCAGCGTCGCAAGTCGTGCGGAGGAATCGTTTGGCGTAGTCATGCTGCGAGGTTATCGGCCCTGGCGCCACACCGTCTACCCAGAGGCCTTCGTCAGGCCAATCACCACGCCGAGCGCGGAGGACTAGCACGCGATCGCGATAGATGGCGACCGGGCCGCACTCCGTCGTGCGAGGACGTAGCTCGCCTAGATGTGGTTCATGTAGTAGACCATGCCGAAAGACAACGTGGCCGTGAAGATGAGTAGAACGAAGCGTGCCATGGCAAATCCCCCGTGGGGCGCGTAGCCAGCACCCCTGCATACATACCGTAGGCTCACTGCGCAGCCACCGGAACCAGGCGCGCTTGCATATCGCGTGGGTGCGCGCACCGGTTCGCAGAGCGCTGTACCATGCCCCGCGACCGCACAGCCAAGACACACCCGCCGTAAGGAACGTAACGTGGATCTAGAGCTCACCGGAAAGATCGCCATCGTGGGCGGTTCAAGCAAAGGGATCGGCTTCGCCGCCGCGCATTCGATAGCACGCGAAGGTGGCAAGGTCACCATCGTTGCGCGACACGGCGACGAGCTCGAGGCCGCCGCGACGAGGTTACGCGCGCAAGCCAGCGACGACGCGGTGCTCGCGGTCGTGGGCGATCTGGCCAGCCCCGAGGACATCCAGCGTGTGTTCGACGAGACGGTCGCGCGCTGGGGGCGCGTGGACATCGTGGTGAACAACCTGGGTGGCCCACCGCCAGGCGACCTGATGGACTTCACCGATGACCAATGGCAATCGGCGTTCGACCTAAGCTTCTCCAGCGCGATGCGGATGAACAGGCTGGTGCTGCCAGGGATGATCGAGCGGCAGCATGGGCGGGTCATCGCCGTGCTTTCGAAGACCATCAAGGAGCCCGAAGATCGGCTCGGCCTGTCCACGGTGGCACGCTCAGCGCTGTCGTCGTACTCCAAGCTGCTGGCCCAGGACGTGGCGGGCAACGGTATCACCGTGAACAACGTGCTCCCTGGCTCGGTCGCCACGGATCGACTGCAATCGGTGATCGGCATGCAAGCCAAGGCCAACGATCGCACGGTTGAGGAGCAGGAGGCGTTCAGGCTCGCCAGCGTGCCCGCAGGCCGCTTCGGCGACCCCGCCGAGCTTGGCGACCTGATCGCGTTCCTCGCATCGGCACGCGCCGGATTCATCACCGCCCAGAACATCGCCGCGGACGGTGGCCAGATAAAGGGCCTCTCTGCCTAGACCCGAAGACAATAAGGAGGGCAGCATGGTGCAGCCAGAGCAACTCACGCCGATCGAGCAGGCGGAGCAATTCCTCCAGGCGTCGTCCATCGACGCTTGGTTGGTGTACGACTATCAGGGGATGAATCCGGCGCTCGCCGATCTCGTACGGACGTCGGGGTTCCTGACGCGCCCGGCGTTCCTGCTGATCCACCCTGGCGACGTCCCCGTGCTGCTCGTCGGGGCGGTCGACGCGGGGCAGATCGCCGATGACGGAGTGTCGGTGCAGCCGTACGTGAGCCTGGTGGACGTGCACGCCAAGCTCGGCGCGCTGTTGGCCCCGCTGGCAACCGTTGCGATGGAGTACTCACCCCTACGTCAGTTGCCACGTGCGTCACGGGTGGACGCAGGTACGGTGGAGTTGGTGCGATCGCTGGGCGTGGACGTCGTGTCGTCGGCTGAACTATTGCAGTACGCCACGCAACGCTGGACCGACGAGGGCCTGGCTTCGCATAGGCGTGCAGTCGACGGCATAAGCGCCATCGTGCTGGACGCATTCACGGAGATCGGCAACCGGCTATCCGTGGGCGTCACCGAGCACGATATCCACGAGTACATCATGGGGCGCTTCGCTGACGCTGGCCTGGAGACCGACCACGGGCCAGTGGTCGCGGCGAACAGCCATGCGTCTGATCCGCACTTCGCGCCGACACCTGAGGCCAGCGTCCGATTCGCGGCGGGCGACTGGGTGCTGATCGACCTGTGGGCGAAGGAACATGGCCCCGACGCCATCTACGCTGACATCACGTGGACGGCGTATATCGGCGCCACTGTCCCTGACGAACGCCAACGCGTGTTCGACGTGGTCACGGGCGGTCGTGACGCTGCGGCGGAGTTCCTTCGCGAACGCCTAGCCAGCGGCCAGAACGCCCAGGGCTGGGAGGCCGACGACGTAGCGCGCCGGTACATCGCGGACGCGGGATACGGTGAGTACTTCGTGCATCGGCTGGGGCACAGCCTGGGCAACCAGGTCCACGCTGGCGGGGTGAACCTGGACAGCATCGAGACCCACGACACGCGCACGTTCCTGCCTGGGCTCGGCTTCACGATCGAGCCTGGCGTGTACCTGCCCGAGTTCGGCGTGAGGTCGGAGATCGACCTCTACGTGGGTGTTGCGGGCCTGGAGATCACGACGCCCGTCCAGCACGACGTGGTGCTGATTGGATAGGCACGTATACTCCCCGGAGCAACAGGCGCTCTGACGCCGTCGCACACGGAGTCTGAGTGCCCGTAAGACTTCCCTTCTACTACGGTTGGTTCGTCGCCCTCGGAGGCGCGGTCAACGCATCATTCGTGTTGGGTAGCGCCCAATTCGCGCTGAGCACGTTCCTCGTCCCAATGGAGGAGGAGTTGGGCTGGAGCCGAAATATCTTCTTCGGCGCCCTGTCTCTGCGCTTCCTGCTGTCCGGCATGCTCGGGCCGGTCATTGGGCCCCTTGCGGACGGCGTGCGCGCGCCCCGTTACATGATGCCCATCGGCGTCCTGCTGCTCGGCGGGTCCCTCTCCGCTATACGTTGGGTCGACAGCCCCATCATGTTCTTTTTCCTCTACGGCTTCGTTGGCGCCATCGCATCAGCCATCCTCCACCTCACCATGTGGGAGGCCATCATCCTCAAGTGGTTCTCCCGCAAACGCACGCGCGCCCTCGTCATCGGTGGTATCGGGGAGGGCTCCGGCCCTCTGTTCTTCCCTCTACTGGTCACGCTGTTCATCGCCTGGTTCGGCTGGCGCGACGCGTGGCTCTGGTATGGCGTGGTCACCACCGCCATCCTCCTGCCCATCGCTCTGTTGCTGCGCACGCGACCGGAACAGGTGGGCCAGTTCCTCGACGGCGCTCCTGTCCCCGAGCCAACGGCAGCCGAGCAGATGGCTGCGGGGCAAGAGCAGACGCGCGCGGCGATACACGGCGACGAAAGCTTCACTCGCCAGGAAGCTATGCGCACGCAAGGCTTCTGGATGCTGCTCCTGATCTTCACCCTAAGCGGTGTCGTCATCACGGGATTCCAGTCCCATTGGATACCGCACTTCAGGGACATCGGCATCAGCGCGACGTTGGCGGCCACTGCCGTTTCCGTCTACGGACTACTCAACATCACCAGCCGCGTGCTCTGGGGCATCCTCGTGCCGCGCTTCCCGATCCGGCGCCTGATGATCGCGCACGCCTTTGCGGCCGGCGCTGGTGTCGCGTTCCTCGTGTTCGTCGTGGACGGCCCGGTCACGCTGTTCATCTGGGCCGTCTACCAGGGCCTCGTGCTCGGCGTCTTCTTCTCCCTGCACACCATGATCTGCGCCGAATTCTTCGGCAGACCCCACATCGGCTCTATCCGAGGAGCTATGCTGCCGTCCACCAGCCTCGCGCGTGCAGGCGGGCCGCTGCTCCTCAGCGCACTCCGTGATGCGCGCGGCTCCTACGAGGCGGCGTTCGTCCTCGTCCTCGGCGGTTGGGGGGTCATGGCCGCGCTGACGTTCTTGTCACGCAAGCCTGCCCCCGCCCACGTCCCTGAGCAGGAATCTACCTCATGATGCCTCAGCACACATCACTCGCAGGGCGCACTCCTTTCTTCTATGGATGGGTCGTCGTCCTGGGCGCCGCGCTGAACGGGTCGTTCGTGCTGGGCAGCGCGCAGTTCGCCCTGGGCGCGTTCCTCGTGCCGATGGAAGAGGATCTCGGCTGGAGCAACTCGGTTCTGTTCGGCGCGCTGGCCGTCCGGCAGCTTCTTGGTGGGCTCCTCGGCCCCATCATAGGGCCGCTCGTCGATGGCCCCACCGCCCCGCGCATCCTCATGCCTCTGGGAGGCCTGCTTCTTGGTTTATCCCTCATGAGCGTCTACTGGGTGCACAGCCCTCTCTGGTTCTTCCTGACCTACGGGTTCGTTGGCGCGCTCGCCTTCGCCCTTATCAACACCACGATGTGGGATGCGGTCGTGCTGAAATGGTTCGTGCGCAAGCGTGCCAAAGCCCTCGTCTGGACGAGCTTCGGCGCGGCGTCAGCGTCGATGATCTTCCCGTTGCTCGTCACATTCCTCATCTTGACCGTGGGTTGGCGAGAGGCGTGGCTCTGGTACGGGATCCTCACCATCGTCGTGCTCGTGCCTGTGGGCCTGTTGGTGCGCTCACGCCCCGAGCGCGAGGGCCTCATCCCCGATGGGGCTGAGCCTACTGCTGATGAGACCGTGCGTGCTCAGCGATCACCCGCCACTGCCAGCTTCACGCGCGCCACCGCGATGCGTACGCCAGCGTTCTGGCTCGTCGGCGGGGCGTTCGCGCTGAGCGCGTTCGGGATAAACGCCTTCCAGGCCCACTGGATCCCGTACTTCATCGAGATCGGGTTCAGCGCGAGCATCGCCGCAACAGCCGTGAGCGTTTATGGCGCGTCCAACGTTGCCAGTCGCGTGCTGTGGGGATGGCTATCGACCCACTACTCGATACGTGCGCTGCTCATCGTGCACACGCTTTTGGCAGGGATCGGTGTGGGGTTCGCGTTGATGATTCAGAACATGCCCATGTTGTTCGCGTGGGCCATCTGGCACGGGGTGTTCCTGGGGTCGTACAACTACCTGCACACGCTACTGAGCGCGGAGTATTTCGGTCGCATGCACATCGGCGCGATCCGGGGGGCGTGGCTCATGCCCGCGTCTGTCATGCGCGCGGGAGGGCCGTTGGCGCTGGGCGTCTTGCACAACATCCGAGGGACGTACGTGTTGCCGTTCTTGTTCGCGTGGGGGATTTGGGGAGTGATGACCGCAGCGTTGGCGGCGGCGCGGCGGCCCCGAGCCTGATTGGCAGGCAGGGTGCGCCCTGCACCCACCCGCTGCCACTCGGCGACGGCATCTCGTATCAGCGGCCACGTGGGCGAGCGTGGGAGTGCCCACCCTGCCCTCTATCGCTGATTGTGCAGGGCTACCGGTTCAGAATCCGATGAGCCCAACCGTCACGGAACGCTGGTCTCCCTTTAGTCTGGCGGCCTGACCCACGGGAGACTCCAGCCGCTTAGCGTAGGAGCAACTCGGCCCACGCGCTCGTCGTGCTGCTGGCCGCGGCGCGGCGGACATCAAGGTCGCGTTGCGCGCGCTGCCTGGCGGCTGCACGAAGCGGCTGATCTTTGTGCGCCAAGGCGTGCGTCACTGCCGACAACACCTGTTGAAATGCGAATGCATGATGCGCCGACTGGTGAGCCGTCTGGCTATTGGTTGTCTCGGACAAAGAAGATACGGGGTTCGCCATGTTCATCTTCCTCCTCAGAAGATGATGGCACTATCCATTGCGAGCGTCGTGCGTGCCTACCACCAAAAGTCCAGTAAGGAAGCGTGCTTTGCGTCAGCTCGCCGCGTCGCTAGAGTCGTCCGAACGCGCCTGCTCCTCCCGCGCTCGACGTTCGCGTTCGGCGCGCAGCTGACCTGGAGTCATCTCGTCAGCGACTTCCTGCTTCTTCTTGGGCCCAAGACCGAAACGGTGCATGGTGTCCAACACGCGGGACTTCCAGCCGCCATCTCCCATAAACATCGCTAGCCTCCAGCGCGGCCGCCCGGCCCCTGTCGCTTATCGCGTTCCCGACGCTCACGTTCAGCACGTAGCTGCTCTGGCGACATCTCGTCAGCTATCTCGGGCTTCGGCTTGCGTCCCACGCCCATCCGAAACATCAGGTCCTTCGCCCGTGACTTCCAATCGCCTGGTCCCGATCCAACCACCGTCGCCGCCCAGGTCATTGCCGCTGGGGGTCTGGTTCGCAATCGAGTCTACATCGGGTGGCAACCCCTCCAAGGCAAGCGCCCCCTCGACATCGGCGAGGCCGCGCTCTCGAAGTAACGCGTCCATCTGCGCGAGCGGAGCCTGCAATTTGGTCGCGCGAACGCCCACCAACTGATCGTACGTGCCGCGCGCTGTCGCCAATTGCTTCCCCAGCGCAGCGAAGCTATCGCTGAAACGTCCCCACTCACCCTCGAAGCGCTTCATGGCCATGAGCACCTCGTCTGACGCCTGCTGGAACGCGAAGCTCTCCACCGCCTTCCGCACCACCGCCAGCACGCCGAACAGCGTTAGCGGCGAGCACGGGATCACGCGCTGCGATAGCGCAGCGTCAACGAAAGTCGCATCGAGCCGGTTGATCTCCGTGTACACGCTCTCGCTGGGTATGAACAGCAGCGCGTAGTCCACCGTCCCTGTCGCCGGGTCCGCGTACGAGCGCGAACTCACTTCCTTCACGCGATCACGGACGTCGCGCAGGAACGCCTTCTCGTAGCGATCGCGATCGGCTTCGCCCGTCGCTTCCACGAGGCGAGCGTAGTTCTCGACGGGAAATTTCACGTCCATGTTGAGCGTGTAGCCCTTGGGGAGAGGAAAGGTGAAATCAGGGCGGGCACTGCCGCCATCCAGCGACTGTTGCTTGAGGTAGCTCACGCCCTCGATGAACCCTGCGGAGCGGAGGATGTCCTCTGCGGCACGCTCGCCCCACTGACCGCGCACGCGGCTGTTGCCCAGCGCGCTCGCCATCGTGTTCGTGCGTGCATCCACGTTGCGTAGAACCGACGAAAGCTCGGAGAACCCAGCCTTGTCTTCGCCAGCGTTGCGCTGCACGAGGTCGCCCAAGCGACTCACGCTCTCGCGAACAATCGCCAGATCGTTGCGCACCAACTCTGCTTGCAGATCGACAGGCCCAGACCGCGCACGCACGCGCGCCAGCAGATAACCCACGATCAGGCCAACGACAAGACCGCCGATACCAACGAATAGCATTTCCATGGTCGTACGACCATACCGACCCACCACCCTGCCGCGCTACCCCTGCTTGTCACAGGAGTAGCGCTTATCAGGGTCAGCGTAGGGGATCTACTCGGTTGAGTCTGTCTTAGACCCACGGACCTTGTTCACTACCCACATCAGCCCGATAGCCACAAAAATCTTACGAAGCATGGAGCGACTCCTTGGTGAAACGAACCCTAACTCCTGGCCCAAGCAACCGCAGTCTAATACGCCGACCCTGCAGAGCGGGAGGTTTCCGCCCGAAGGTACCGTAAACCTCTACCAGATACTGCCGGGGAGACCAGGGCTCGTGATCGCCCCTTCGCTCGCCGACGACACGCTCTTGGCGTACTTCGCAAACACACCCGTCGTGTAGCGAGGCGCAGGCGCAGCCCAGCCTTCTTTGCGCTTCGCCAACTCGTCGGCCGGGATGTCCAGGTCGAGCCTGCGTGCCACCACGTCCAGGATGATCGGATCGCCGTCCCTCACGAACGCGATATTGCCGCCCAGCGCGGCTTCCGGGGCCATGTGGCCAACCATGAAGCCGTGGGTCGCGCCGGAGAATCGACCGTCCGTGATCAGCACGACATCGTCACTCAGGCCAGCGCCCACGATGGCCGCCGTAACGCCAAGCATCTCGCGCATCCCAGGCCCGCCGACCGGCCCCTCGTAACGGATGACCACAACATCGTCAGGCTTGATCTGGCCTGCCTGCACGGCGGCGAAGCAATCTTCTTCGCGCTCGAAAACCTTCGCCGGGCCACGGTGGTAGTTGCGGTCGTGTCCGGCCAACTTCACCACACAGCCATCGGGTGCCAGGTTCCCACGCAGGATCGCGATACCACCGTTGTCCTTGATGGGCTTCTCGATGCTGACCACAACCTTCTGGTCGGCTGTCGCCACGACGCCCGACGCGATGCTCCCGAACGTACCACCGTCCACGTTCACGGCATCAGCGTGGCCTCGCTCGCCAGCCAATATCTCCTTGGACACCAGTCCATAGCCGCCAGCGTTGTACAGATCCTCAGCGACGTACTGGCCGCCCGGCTTCATGTCCGCCACGATAGGCGTGTTCCACGAAATGGTGTCGAAGTCGTCGATCGAAAGCTCCACGCCAGCCTCGCGAGCGATGGCCAGCATGTGCAGCACAGCGTTGGTCGAACCCGCCGTGGCCGCGACTCCAGCGATGGCGTTCTCGAAAGCATCGCGCGTCATGATGTCGCGCGGCTTGATGTCCTGCTCCAACAGCTCCATGACCAGCCGACCCGCCTTGCGGGCCTCATCGGCCTTGGACTTGCTGACCGCAGGGACAGCGTTCGCGCCCGCCGGGCTGATGCCCAGGAATTCGAGCGCCATCGCCATGGTGTTCGCCGTGAACTGGCCGCCACATGCGCCAGCCCCAGGACACGCTGCGTCCTCAATGGCCTTCAATCGAGCATCGTCGATCTTGCCCGCGCCATGCGCGCCGACCGCCTCGAAGACGTCGAGCACCGTGAGGTCTTTGCCGTCGAGGTGACCAGGGGCGATGGAGCCGTTGTAGAAGGCGAGCCCAGGCAGGTTGAGGCGAGCCAGCGCCATCGCGCCTGCGGGGAGGGTCTTGTCGCAACCAACGAGGACCACCAGACCGTCGAACGAGTGCCCGCGCGCGACGACCTCGATGGAGTCGGTGATCACCTCGCGACTCACCAGCGAGCCACGCATGCCCTCGGTCCCCATGGTCACGCCATCGGACACGGAGATGGTGTTGAACTCCATGGGCGTGCCGCCTGCCTCGCGGATGCCTTCCTTAACGTACTTGGCCAGCTCGCGCTGGTTGTAGTTGCAAGGCATCGTCTCGATCCACGTCGTCGCCACGCCGATGATCGGCTTCGCCAGATCCTCATCCGTGAAACCGATAGCCTTCAGCATCGCCCGCGCCGGAGCGCGAGACGGACCGTCGGTCATCTCGGCAGAGTGTTTCTTGAGGGGGTTCGTGGGCTGCATGGACATGGGGCGCTCCTTGAGGGTGTCGGGTGGGCGTGATTATACGGATAAATGGCTCAAGGCGAGAATGAGCCTCGACGCTTTTACGCATAGCCCACGGTGTCCGCTTTTACGATGTCCCATTCGTCGAATTTCTCCGAATCTCTCGCGAGGGAAAATTGATCTACGGGAAGCAGCGGGTTGGCGCGCATGGCAATCTTGGTTAGCAACGCGTTTTGACCGGATTGAGCCATCGCTTCCCACCAATCCGGCTGCATGTGAACGTTTTCGCAGTGTTGCGCGAGGACGATTGCTTGGCACCCGGAAACCGGTGACCGTATTACCGAAACACATCGAGGGTAGGCATGGAACCCGAACAGGAAGACCGAGAACGAAAGCGCTGGGAGGATGCTTGGCACACCGTTATGGTCATCGAGTGGATCCGATGGGTTTTGATAATGGTGTTCGGCATTCCCTTGGTGACAGGCTTCATATGGCTTCTGTTTGAGATGGGGTTTGTCTAGTGGGGCAGGCTGTACGCGCCGACTGCGCACCTATTTCCCGCGCGGGCTATGGACGTACCAGGCGATTCGGTAGCTCACAGCTGGCGGTCGGCCAACCACCTGATGGCGAGCGACCAGCGCTGTATACTCCACTACGAATGATAAACGCCGAACGGAGGCCATCTATGCACATCAAACCGACCGTCGCTAAGCGACTGGTGCCAGTCATCGTCGTGGGCATGGTCGTCTACGCGCTGATAGTCGGGCTGCGGGTCAGCCCCGGGTACGTTGGCAACCTAGTGGCGTTCGCCGCCGTTATGGCGATCCCGCTCTTGGCAGCGGTGCTCCTCTTCAGGCTCGCTCGCCAACTGTGGACGGGCGGACGCCAAACGCCGTTGGACGTCGCCAAAGAACGCTACGCCAGGGGAGAGATTGACCGCGTGGCCTTCGAGGAGATCAAGGACACCCTCGACCGCCCGTAGTTCCGACGCTGTCGCACACGCATTCATCAGCAGCACTGTGTGCTCCTGATGAAATCTACAACCATCACTAACACTGAGTCACCATGCGGCATTGTTTTTCACTACTTGTTGACCTTGAATGGCCAGGGGATAGGGCGAAGTCTAGGAAGACTCGCCCCTGGCCTGATCCAGATGGAATAAGAGGGGACAGTAGATATGGAAGCTACAAGTCGGAGACGGGTGGCCCTATTCGCGCTCGCAGCACTCGCGATGTTCGCGACGTTCCTGATGGTCGCCGGCACCGCCGATGCGACCCATCGCACCACGGTAGCCCTCTCGCCCGCGTCCGTCGCTGTTGGCGGTGGAGAAACCGCAAATTACACAGGCGTCGTCAATGTGGGTAACGGCCCGCCGACGTACGACACCGCTTTGTCGTCAACTGGCGGCCCTGCAGGTAGCGTCCACACGCTGACCCCCTCGTTCATTCCGTCTGAGACGGTGACGGTATCGACCGGGAACCTCCACAACTACACGCTCGCCGTAGCGGTGCCCGCAGGCGCGGCACCAGGTTCCTACGCGATCACGGTGTCGGCGAAGTTCGGCTACGGGGCCTACGTCTTCACGACGAGGACCACCACAGCGACGTTGATCGTCCTTCACAAGTGCAACGGCCTGACAGCAACCATCGTCGGCACGGCTGGTGCCGACTCGATCGACGGCACAGCAGGCGATGACGTTATCGTTGGCCTCGCTGGCAACGACGACATCGACGGCAAGGGTGGCAACGACACCATCTGCGGCAACGAGGGTAACGATAACCTCAACGGCAGCGATGGCGACGACCGTATCTTCGGCGACGAGGGCAGCGACCGCATCTACGGCAAAGATGGCAACGACACTATCTACGGCGGGGATGACGATGACGATGACGTTGTCTACGGCGGCAATGGACGCGACTTCATCGATGGTGGCAGCGGCAACGACCGACTCAAGGGCGACAACGACGACGACCGCATCTTTGGCGGCGCTGGCGACGACACCCTCGACGGCAAGGCTGGCAACGATTACATGCGCGACATCGCTTCCGGGAACAACCGCTTCTACGGTGGCGACGGAAACGATGTTATGGAAGCGGGCGCGGGCAATGACACCTTCTACGGTGGTGACGGCGACGACATCATCCGTGCGGGTGCCGGTTCTGACCGGCTCCGTGGTGAGGGCGGAAATGATCTATGCGACGGAGGTGCCGACGGAGACACCGACGTTGCAAGTGATTGCGAGACAGAGTTGCTTATCCCCTAACAGGGAGCGCATGGTCTGCTTGGTCTGAATGAAAGAGGCCCCGCCGAACGGCGGGGCCTCTTTGTGTTTTGTCTCTGGGCCAGTCATGCCAACTGTGGTCGGGTGCGCGCCAGGCACCTCTGGACATCGCCAAAGAACGCTACGCGAGGGGCGAGATCGACCGCGTGGCCTTCGAGGAGATCAAGGACACCCTCGATCGTCCGTAGTTCCGACAGCCTTAGTCTTCAATGCACGTCCATCCACAGCACCGGGGTCCCTGACCTAATCAAGGGTCGTAACTAACACAAGATTCACCATGTGGCACTCATTTAGCACTATTTTGGCACTGCTTCCCACCGCTTCGCGACCTTGAATGACCAGGGGATACGGCGAGTTCGAGGACGACTTGCCCGCGGCCCGAATCCAACCCAAAATCAGAAGAGGTCAGTAGATATGGAAGCTATAAGACGAAGACGGATGACCTTGTTCGCGCTCGCCGCGTTCGCAGTGTTCGCGATGTTCGTGGGCATCCCAGCATCTGCCCGCGCCTCCGCTCACATTTCCTAGGTGACCACCTCTCCCGCGTCGATCACCGTCGCCGTAGGCACCACGGCAAGTTACACCGGGGTCGTACATGTGAGCCCCACAGAATTGCGTCCCATTCACACGTTGTCAGCAAGCGGAGGCCCTGCAGGCAGCGTATACACGCTGACTCCCGCGTCTACGAGCGACAGGCCCTATGGTTCTGAGTACTCGATGGATTACACGCTCGATATCGCGGTGCCCGCGGGGGCAACGCCAGGTGCCTACACGATTACCGTGACCGCGAGGGTCAGCGGCAGTAGCTTTTTCTCCGGCCACTCCGAAACCACAACCACGACGTTGGTGATCCCCTCATGTGACGGCTTGGCTGCCACGATCGTCGGCACCATCGCCGACGATGTGATCGCTGGCACGGAAGGCGATGACGTTATCGTTGGCCTAGCAGGCAACGACAACATCAACGGCAAGGGTGGCAACGACACCATCTGCGGCGACGAGGGTAACGACCGCATCTACGGCAAGGATGGCAACGACAACATCTTTGGCAACGAGGGTGACGACGTTGTCTACGGTGGTGAAGGGAACGACTCCATCAGCGGCGACGGCGGTAATGACCGCTTGAAGGGTGAGAACGGCAACGACCGAATCTCCGGCGGCGAGGGCGACGACACCCTTGATGGCAGAGCCGGTAATGACTCGCTTTTTGGCGGAGACGGCAACGACCGCCTTTACGGCGGAGACGGCCCTGATGGAATGGATGGTGGTTCCGGTAACGACACCTTGTACGCTGGAAGCGGTGACGACTTACTTATTGGCGGAACCGGTTCCGATCGACTGCGTGGCGAGGCGGGCAACGACATCTGCCTCGGTGGGGCAGATCTCGACTTGGATGTCGCCAGCGGTTGCGAGACTGAAGCAGCTATCCCCTAAGGGATCCGGATCCTTTGACCGACAAAGAGGCCCCGCTGAACGGCGGGGCCTTTTTCATATCCGTGATCGACGAACGCTAGCGGCGAGCTAGTCCTCTTCCAACATGGAGAAGCTGAGGATCAGGTACTCCGCGTTGGTCGGTGCGAGGATCGCCATCAACTCACACGGCACGGGCCCCGTGAACTCACTCGCGATACATTCGTTGATCGACTGTTCCATCTCTGCCGCGTCTTCCAACAGCGGAAGCACTACTACTTTGTCATCTGCCAAAACCATCACCTCATTACTCTCGGTACTTTTTGCTACCTGATATTGTCCACCACCCCAAGCGCCTAACACCAGCCGCAGAGGCAATACTCCCACTATCCGCGACCACGCCGTTGCGCTAGCATCCGCCCATGCTCAGCGCCTCAGACAACCAGCTGCTGACACAGACCGCTCGCGGCACCCTCATGGGCGACTACCTACGTCGCTTCTGGACGCCATTTCTCCTTTCTAGCGAGCTTCCGTCCCCCGACTGCCCCCCTGTGCGCGTGCGCCTCATGAGCGAAGACTTGGTCGCCTTCCGGAACACCGATGGCCACGTCGGACTCGTTCAGGCCGCTTGCCCTCATAGGCGCGCGAGCCTGTTCTGGGGCCGCAACGAAGAGAACGGCCTCCGCTGCGTCTACCACGGGTGGAAATTCGACATCACCGGCCAGTGCGTGGACATGCCATCGGAGCCCGAGGCGTCCAATTTCAAAAGCAAGATCCAGATCACGGCATACCCGACCATCGACAAAGGTGGCGTCATCTGGGCCTATCTGGGAGCGCCTGAGTTCACGCCCGAGTTGCCGCAGCATGACTGGCTGGACCTGCCCGAGGCGCACCGCTACGCCACCAAGCGGATCGAGAACACCAACTGGGCGCAGGCGCTGGAGGGCGGCATCGACTCCGCTCACTCCAACTTCCTGCACGCCTCGGTGGCGTCGTATCGCCGCGACCCCGCGTGGGTCGAGCGCGCCAAGAACGCACCTGATCTGCGAACGCGGTACCACGCGCTCGATCGCAGCCCGACGTTCATCCCCACATCGACCGACTACGGCCTACGCATCGGCGCGCGCCGGGATGCCGGGGACGACGGTCATTACTGGCGCTTCACCCACTGGCTAACGCCCTACTACAACCTCTTCGCGGCTGCCGGGGACGCTCCGGGAGTCAACGGACGTGGCTTCGCGTGGGTGCCCATCGACGACAACCACAGTTGGACTATCACCTTCGCCTGGAACACGCACCACCCGTTGACCCAGGAAGACATCACCGCAGCAGATGACTTCGCTGGCCCAACGATAGGCGAGTCGTTCTTCCCCGCACGCAACAGCACCAACGATTACATGATCGACCGCGATGACCAGGCCCAGACCACGTTCACCGGCATCGCGGGCATCCAAGCCCAGGACATGGCCGTCCAAGAGAGCATGGGCGCCATCGTGGATCGTACGCTGGAGCACCTGGGAACCAGCGATACCGCCATCATCATGATGCGACGCCAACTCCTCGCCCAAGCCCGCGCGGCTGCCGAGGGCACCGAGCCCTACGCCGCGACCCACGGCGACGTCTACCGCACCCGCACCAGCGAGATCATCGTTCCCAAAGACACCGTGTTAGACGAAGCTACCCAGTCAGCCCTCTGTGCCCTGGACAGTTGATCAGCGACGCGAACCCCTGGCGCCCACAGCAAGCCAATCAGCGAAAGGATCTGCCATGACATCCACGAGCCTCATCGAAATCCACCTGGAAGCGCAAGGGGCCAAGCCCAATTTCCGTTACGACATCATCCAGCCGCTGGTGCACGGACGCGTGCCGATCGAGGGCGTCTCGCTGACCGTCGCCGGGTCCATGGAGACCGCAGGTCAGTTCGACAACCCGAAATTCAAGAACGGCGACTTCGGCCTCCTGGACACCAACATCGGCGACATCCTCCCCGCCATCGACGCAGGATGGGACATGGTCGCTCTGCCGGTGCTGATCAAGCGCAAGCCGATCTACAACTACATCTGGGTACGCGCGGACAGGGGGATCGAGACCCCCAAGGACCTCGAAGGCAAGACCTTCGCGACGGCCATCTGGGGGGTCGTCACCACCTACGCACGCGGCATGCTCAAGCAATTCCATGGGGTCGATCACACCACGTTCAAGTGGATCGCCAACGTCGACGGCCCATGGCCGCTGCACAAGCCCGTAAACGTGGAGTACCGCACGGACAAGAAACCCCAGTGGCAGCGACTGCTGGACGGCGAGGTGGACGCATGCTCCGGCGACATCATCGCCCCCAACGCCTGGGATATCTTGGAAGCCAGCCCACATATCGTGAAGCGCCTCTTCCCCGAATACCGCCAGATGCACCGTGACCTGCGCCGGGACCACGGCATCGTGACGCCCACGCACATGATGGCCATGGGCGGGAAGCTGCACCGGGAGAATCCCGGGCTGTCCCGCAAGCTCTACGACGCCTTCGAACAGTCCAGGGAGATAGCCATCGCCGACGCCCGAGGCGACGGTTCCAGCTACAACCTCATCATGGACGCCCGTGAGCTGATGCGCGACCAGATGAAGGAGATGGGGGACATCTACAAGCATGGCATCGCGGCCAACCGCGACCTGTTCGAGATGACCCTCGACTTCTACGAAGACCAGGGCCAGACCAGTCGAAGATTGTCGATCGAAGAGGTTTTTGCTGCGGACACGCTCGACACGTAATTGTCACTTTCCTGTTACCTTGGGCACGTAGAATTCTGCAAACGAACTAAGTAGAAGCACGGTGAAGCGCACATGGCAGTTTCGAACGCAGGGTGGGGTTCTGACATCATTATCGACATGCTTCAGGCTCTGGGCATGGAGTACATCGCCCTCAACCCAGGCGCCAGTTATCGGGGCATCCACGACTCCCTCGTGAACTACGCGGGCGGCAAGCCTCAGATCGTGCTCTGCAATCACGAAGGCATCGCCATCGCGGTCGCCCACGGGTACGCCCATGCCGCCGGCAAGCCCATGGTCGCCGCCGTCCACGATGTCGTCGGCCTACTGAACGCCACCGAGCGAATCTACAACGCCTGGCTCGACCAAGCGCCCATCCTCGTTATCGGCGGTACTGGCCCCGTCGCGGCCGACCAACGACGCCCCCACGGTGACTGGATCCACACCGCCCTCGTGCAAGGTCAGGCGGTCCGCGAGTTCACCAAGTTCGACGATCAGCCTGCCTCCATCGCTGGCGCCATCGATTCCATCCTGCGCGCCCACGAGGTCGCAACGACTGCGCCGGAGGGGCCGGTGTACCTGTGCTTCGACGCGGGGCTGCAAGAAGCGCGGCTAGCTGAGCCCGTGGAGATCCCCGACCCGTCAGCGTTCCCCGCCATCCAGCGTCCCCACGCCAGCCAGGAAAGCCTCCGGCGCATGGCCGACCTCCTCCTCGCCGCTGACAAACCGACCATCATCGTCGATTACTTAGGCGACCAAGACTCCGTGGATTCCCTCGTACTGCTCGCGGAAACTGTCGGCGCGTCCGTGATCGACCAGGGTGATCTCCACAACTTCCCCAGTCGCCACCCACTCAACCTCACCGACGCCACCAACGAGGTCGTGCGTGAAGCCGATCTCATCCTCTGCTTGAACATCGTCGACCCCCAGGCCGCCTTCTCCCGTAGCGACTTCTCGACGCGCCGCCCATCGCCCGTGGTGCGACACGATGCCCAAATCATCGATGTCACGCTACGGCACTATGGCATCAAATCCTGGGGGCAGTCTTACGGTGGTATGTTCCCCATGGACATGGTCGTCTCAGCCGACGTCCATCACGTCCTCCCGCCTCTTGCCGACCTCGTGGTCTTCATGTCCGGCGAGCCCACAAAGAAAAAGGCCGCCCAACGCACAGCAGCGGCAGCAGCCAGGCGCAAGCCGCTCACCGCCCGTTTCCAAGAACAAGCTGCCGACGCCAGTCGCATGAACCTCGCCTACGTCGCACAGCAGACGTGGGAGCTCATCCAAGACCATGACTGGACGCTGGTCGACCGCGACCTGCGCGGCAACTGGGCCCACCGTCTGTGGGATTTCACCAAGGCCACGCAATACACCGGCACCACGAAGGCGGGGATCGGCAGTGGCCTTGGGCGCGCCATCGGCGCCGCTCTGGCTAACAAAGGCTCTGGTCGGCTCAACGTCCACTTCCAGCCTGACGGCGACCTGTTGTTCACGCCATCCGCCCTTTGGACGCTCGCCAACCAAGAGCTCCCGGTCCTCATCATCACCAACAACAACCGCTCCTACGGCAACGACGAACGCCACCAGGAGGAGGTCGCCCTCACCCGCGAACGGCCCGTCGAGAACAAAGGTGTTGGCATCCGCATCGAGGGCCCCGAAGTCGACTTCGCCGCCCTAGCCCGCTCCTACGGCATCCACGGGGAAGGCCCGATCACCGACCCCGCCGACCTACGCCCTGCCCTCGAACGTGCGCTCGCCGTCGTGCTCTCAGGCAAGCCAGCGCTGGTGGACGCGGTCGTGCTGTCAGGGCGCTAGATGCCCGCAGAATCACACCACCAGCAGCAGATCAAGCTCTACGAGATGCTTGTCGCCAGTCTGCCCGGCGTCCAGCGTAAGGGTGCAGCCAATCCGTACACCTCGCTGAACGGAAATATGTTCACATTCTTGGGCAAGGACGGCAGCATCGGCATCAGGCTGGCCTCCACCGACCGCGCCCGCTTCATCGCTGAACACAGCGCCAACCTCGCTGTGCAGTACGGAGCTGTCATGAAAGAGTATGTTGCGGTTCCAGAGGCACTCCAAGGCAACATCCCTGAACTCACCCGGTATTTCGCGCTAAGCCTCGCCTACGCTGAAACCTTGAAGCCCAAGCCAACGACCAGAAACAAGCCGACTGCATAGCACGCCCACGCTCCCAAACGCGCGACGCCGCACTCCGTCCAGCGAGGACATAGCTCGCCCCTAGAACAGCCCGCTGGCCCCCAAGATGTACTCCGACGTCCTGTAAGCCAACGCGCACACCGTGGGCGTCGCCGCGTACCCGGTCATCGTGGGGAACACCGACGCACCAACGACGAATAGATTGTCCACGTCGTGCGATTGGCAGTAGCCGTTCACGACCGAGTCGCTAGCGTCATCGCCCATCACCGTGCCGCCAGCCCACCGACTCGCGCGGTTCGTCGGGAAACCCCAGACCTCGCTCGCGCCAGCCTCACGCAGGATCTGCTGCTCGATCTCACCCAGGAACGCCCACATCTTGTGCTCGTTCTGGTGGAAGGCGAACGTCGTCCGCGGCAGCGGGATACCCCATTCATCCTTGAATCGCGGATCAAGGTCTATGTAGTTCTCGCGGTGCGGCAGCGTCTCCGGGTGCGACGTCACGTCCGCTTGGCGGGTGTAGTACTTCGCCAGATATTCCTTGTACGCCTCGCCCCAGCGAGGCCAGCCCGGCGGGATCGCGTCGTAGCGCTCCAGCGGAGTGCCGCCGCCGCTCGTCCCGATCGTGCCACCTCGGATGAAACCCACGCCCGCGTGGTCGAAGTTGTTGCCGTTGAAATCGTCCATCCGCATCCCTGAGTTGGGGCCGATGAACCCGTTCACGATGTAGTCGTCGAAGATACCCGTGTACCGCACATCGCCGTGCGCGGTGATGCGTCGCCCCACCTGGCCGCTTGAGTTGGCCAACCCACGCTTGCCCTTGCCCGACAGCAGTAGCAGACGTGACGCCTCGTAGATGTACGAGGCCACGATGACAACCTTGGCGCGTTGCTCGACGACGTTGCCGTCAGGGTCGAAGTACGACACGCCAGTCGCTCGTCCATCGGGGCCCGTCTCGATGCGGAACACCTTGGAGTTCGTGCGTAGGTCGAAGTTGCCGGTCTCGAAGGCCACCGGCACCGACGTCCACGCCGACGACAGCTTCGCCTGCACGTGGCACCCGTAGTTGTTGCACTGGCCGCAGTACACGCACGCAGGTCGCTCCTGGATGCGCGTGTCGTAGGGAGCGGGCGGCTGGTACGCCTCCGACAGTATCCCGTTGGGCGTCGGATGAGCGTGATACCCCAGTCGAGCGCAGGCGTCGCCGAACAGCTCGTTCCGCGCGCCCTGCCGTAACGGCGGCAGTGGGTAGCCCTTCTTGCGCGGCCCAGCGAAAGGGTTCGCCTCAGCATCGCCAGACACCCCCATCTCCCACTCGAACCGCTCGTAGTACGGCTCTAGGTCGTCGTAGCTGATCGGCCAATCGCGTATCTCGTAGCCCGTCAGGTCAGCGCGCGCCTTATCGGCGACGCCCGCCTGCATTTCGTTGGAGTCCACCCGGAAATCGTCAGGCATGAAGCGAGTGGCGGAGCCTGTCCAGATCGCCAAGCCACCACCCACCGCGTTCACTGGCGTCGACGTGAAGCGCTTCGCGCTCGGCGCGCCCTCACGCTGGCGCACGGAGATCGGCTCGTGTCGCACACGCTCGTCGAAGTTGCGACGAGTGATGCTACGGATGGTGTCTTTGGACGCGTAGTCCTCGAATTCAGCCATCGGCCCTCGTTCGAGCCCCACGACCTCTAGCCCAGCCGACGCCAACTGCTTGGCCATGATGCCGCCCACCGCGCCGATACCCACGATCACGACATCAACAGCCTTAGGGTTGTTAGGCATTCCACGCCTCCTTCGTTGGGTACGGTCGATCCACCGCCTTGGGCTCCAGATCCACGACCTTGTTGATGTACGCTTCCTCATACCCATACTGGTGCCCAGGGAAACCCACGATCCTCCAGCCCACCAGGTCGCGATTGCCGCCGTACGCGGGCTCGCCCAGCACCCCCTCCATCGTGTGGTCGCGCAACGTCCCGAAGAACTCTTTCGCCTTGGGAAACCCATCCACGCGACCGGCCTCGAACGCCGTCAACAGGTCGTCCTGCTGATCTGGCGTTGCCTTGAGGAAGTCCACGCCGTAGCGTCGCTTGCTCTCGCCAGCCAGCGCCCTGCACCCGCTGCGGTACAGCGACAGCAACCCTGGATACGCCTCGGCCAACGCCCGGTCGACGTAGTTGACCACGCCAGCCTCGGTCGCGCCTGGCGTATCGGTCGTGGGGAATATGCGCGCGGCAGCAGCCTCGACGAGCGCCGCCTGGCGCCTCGTCAGCGCGACCGGTACGAAGGAGATAGTCGTCATCAACGCCTCACAAGGAAGGATTGCCCAGCGCGCGGACGCTATCGGAGCGCACGCGAGTCGTCAACCCGGGAACGCAGAGCGGGGCACGTGCTCTGGTGGCGATCCTGGCCGCTCCAAACGGAAAAGTTTGTGGTACCCCCGTATGCCAATTCATCGCCTCACCAGACCGGGTGGCAAGCAGTCGCTACACTTGGGACATGTTGGTTTTTGATTTCGTCAGAGCAGGGTTGTCCAGCCTGTAAAATACCTCTTCGAGCCCGGGCATAAAAGCCGGGCTGGAGAGCGGTCACGTGGGTCGCGTTAAGAAAATAGTGTTGGCGAGGTAACTTGGTTTTATGGCCTTTATAAGCATGCAAGGGATATCCCTTGCGTTCATTGGCGTCCGACTTCTAGACGAGGTCAACTTGACCATTGAGCGAGGAGAAAAGGTTGGCCTGGTAGGCAGGAACGGGGCGGGGAAGTCAACGCTGCTCCGGCTGATAGAGGGAAGCGTCAAACCAGACTCCGGAATCGTTGCCCTCCAAAAGGGCGCGTACTCCGCCTACCTATCGCAAGAGGTGCCCCAAGAGTTACCCGGAACCGTGTTCGATGTAGTCGCCAGCGGAAGCAGAGAGTACGTTGATCTGACCGCAGGGAATCCATCCCAAAGCGCCCGGCTGCCACAGGCAGGCACGCCGCCTCTACATGACAACGTTGATACCGCAGAAGGGTGGCACAAGAGGGATCAGGTCAGCAGAAGCCTCTCGCAACTGGGGCTCGATGCTGACCGCACGTTCACTTCTCTTTCCGCTGGCCTGAAACGCCAAGTGCTCTTGAAGAGAGCGCTTCTTGGCGAGCCGGATATCCTCCTCTTTGATGAACCAACAAACCATATGGATATTGATTCCATCAAGGCACTGGAACAGATGGTCGCTCGGTATACAGGTGCCTTGATCTTCGTGACCCACGACCGGATGTTCTTGCAGAAAATAGCTACCCGGATAGTGGAGATTGATCGGGGCCGGCTGTTTGACCAGACCTGCGACTATGAGACCTTCCTGGCACGGCGAAGCGCCGACCGCGAGGCAGAAGAGACGCAAAACGCTCTGTTCGATAAAAAGCTGAAACAGGAAGAACAATGGATTCGGAGAGGGGTCGAGGCGAGGCGGACGCGCAACGAGGGCCGCGTCAGGGACTTGAAAAAGATGCGAGAGATGCGCGGATCCAGACGGGACCAACTCGGGACGGTGAAGATGGAAGCCCAGGAAGCTGAGCGTTCCGGAACATTGGTGGCCAAGGCCGTAGATATGGGCTTTGGCTATGGCAATGCTGAGGTAATCTCAAACTTCTCCACCATGATCCTGAAGGGCGACAGGATCGGAATGCTGGGCCCCAATGGCAGTGGCAAAACCACCCTCTTGCGCCTTCTTCTCGGCATGCTCAGCCCGACTACTGGCACGATCCGCCTCGGCGCCAACCTGAAAATCAGCTACTCCGACCAGCTCCTTGAGCAATTGGACGAAAACAAGACCGTCATAGAAAACGTCGGCGACGGCAATGACACCGTTACCGTGAACGGGAAGAGTCGTCACATCATCGGCTATCTGCAAGATTTTCTGTTTTCTCCAGATCAAGCTCGCTCTCTTGTTTCTGTTCTGTCCGGTGGAGAACGTAAGCGCGTCATGCTCGCCCGTCTCTTCACGCGGCCCTCCAACCTCCTGGTGCTGGATGAACCCACCAACGACTTAGATATCGAGACCATTGACCTCCTTGAAGGCCTCTTGATGAGCTACACGGGAACGATTCTCCTCGTCAGCCACGATAGGGCGTTCATCAACAACATCGTGACGAGCACCATCGTTTTTGAAGGCGACTCCGTCGTGAAGGAGTACGTCGGTGGCTACGATGACTGGCTGCGTCAGCGCCCCGCTCAAGCAAAACCGAGTAAGGACTCTGCCAGCAAGCAAAGCGCCCCACCGGCTCAGGCACCCAAGGCAAAGCTGAAATTAAAGTTCAGCGAGCAAAAAGAACTGGGTGCGCTGCCCCAGACTATTGAGCGCCTAGAAAGGGAACAGCATGAGTTATTCCAGGCCGCCGGAGATCCAGGGCATTACAAACAGGACAGGGGTGACATTGTGGCCACGAACGACAGGCTAGAAGAAATGAAAAGGCTTTTGGTTGAGGCCTACGCACGTTGGGAGGAATTGGAACAACTCAACCTAGATGCCGAAAGCAACAAGCCTTCAAGATAGAGAGTGCCAACCAGCGTAAAGACGAAGTCGATTGGGGGGATCCCGCAACGCCACCGGCCTCGAACGCCGTGAGCAAGTCGTCCTGCTGATCTGGCCTGGCCTTGAGGAAGTCCACGCCGTAGCGTCGCTTGCTCTCGCCAGCCAGCGCCCTGCAACCGCTGCGGTACAGCGACAGCAACCCTGGATACGCCTCGGCCAACGCCCGATCGACGTAATTGACCACGCCAGCCTCGGTCGCGCCTGGCGTATCGGTCGTGGGGAAGATGCGCGCAGCAGCAGCTTCAACGAGCGCCGCCTGGCGCTTGGTCAGCGCCACCGGCACGAAGGAGATAGTTGTCATCAACGCCTCACAAGGAAGGATTGCCCAGCGCGCGGACGCTATCTGAGCGCACGCGAGTCGTCAACTGTGTGGGCGGGGCGGCAATGCGAGCGCTCGCGGAGATTCCGGCCGCTCCAAAAGAGGAGTAGCCCAACCGTTCCTAGAATCATGATGTCGTTGTCCAGGGAAAATGTCAGGGTTTACTGTTCAGCGATTTTGTCAGTAGGGTGTCTCGTTTGCTCA
>JAQCEV010000141.1 GCA_027618515.1 Chloroflexota bacterium
AGGCCGACGGCAGCATAAGCAGGCAGGGAATCCACTTATCTCGACGGCCCTGACTGTTCAAACAACCGAGATAACCTCCATGTAGAGTGGTATGAAATCTATTTATATTGTTTGTAGATATACCCCCGTTTAAATTGTGTGAAAGTCGTATGGGTCTGCACTCCGCGAGCGACACTGGGCATGGAATCGTTGACTCCTAGCGAGCCCCCGCCTACGCTCGCCCCTGGTTCGGTTCGAGTCACCATGAGCGCCCGGTAGCCTGAGCAACAGGCACCTATCACTGGTAGGAGTGCAGGCGGTCAGGCCCGAATCTCTTTTGGTGTTTCGGCTGCTTCCGACTATGCCCTTGAGAGTTCGGTGCATGGAATGACTGGTTCGACTGTGAGAGAGATTAACGGTGATGACACAAGTGCTCGCCGGAGGATCATGGTGGTCGCAGATGCCGTCGAGATGCGCCGACTGCTCTGGCGAACGTTAACCGACGCGCGATTCGAAGTTGCCATCGTATCGGTGAGCTCGAATCTGGCGGCCGAAGCCGTCGGTATCAACCCCAACTTGGTGGTCGCAGACGTTTCGTCATCGAAAATAGACGGCTTCGCCCTCATGGAATGGGCGCGACGATCCGCCAATGTCCCTGTCGTGCTGGTGGGGCACGATACCGGTGAGTCGATAGCCGCCGCGTTGCGGCGAGGTGTGGACGAGTACGTGCGCACTCCGTTGTCACCTGCCGAGTTGGTCGCTCGGGTTGAGGCTGTCTTCTTGAGGCGCTACCACGTGCTGCAATCCGTGGGCAGTGACGTGTACGAAAAGAACCGGCTGCGGGTGGATTTGCGTGCCCACGGTGTGACTGTCGATGGCCGGGAGGTCGCACTTACTGCGACCGGATTTCACCTACTGGCTGAACTGGTATCTTCACCCGGTCGAGTCTTTTCGACCCCTGATCTCCTCCGGAGGGTCTGGGGTGAGTCGTACACAGAGACCGGATACCTCGTCCGGTCAGTGATCCGCTCAACTCGCGCAAAGCTCGGCGACAACCCACAACACCCTCGTTTCATCAAGACGCTCCACGGCATCGGCTACCAACTCGTCGGGTAACGCGACCCTGCGCTTGCCTCGCGTCTCGCGCCTCTAGCGTATGCCCCCACCCACGGCGTCGCCGAGTAGTGCCTGCGCCCGATGTGGACGAGGGCAAGCCCTCGTTAGTCGCGGATGTCTTGGAGGAACCACTCGGTGGGGATCTGGTGACCGAGGCCAAGTTCCATGCACCGGTTGTAGACGGCGGCGCCTACCGCGGCGAACTGAAGTCCCTGATTACCACTGTTCAAGTACAACGTGACCTGGTCCGCTGACGTGCGCAGCGGGAAGTTGCCGCTGGCCAGATCGTTGAACGATGGATAGGACTTTGGAGTGGCTCCAACCCCACCCGAACGGTGGCGCTTGGGCAGGCGTTCCAACTCCTCAGCGTTGCCGGCGATGTAGTCGCCGTTGTTGTAACCGTCGCCCATGTGCTCGACATCTTCGTTGCGCGGTCGCGAGTGGGAGACGCCTTGGCGGAAGATGACGTCGGCGCGTGTGAAGACATCGTCATCTAGTTCTCCTCGAACATCGGTGACGTGTTGGCCAGGCTGAAGCCACGCACCCTTGAGCGCGGCCTGCATGGCGTTCGTGGCAGCAGCGACGATGTCAGCACCGTCGACCGCCTCTTCTGGCGTGTTGACCGGCTGGACATCGATCTCAAGTTTGCCAGCCATCTCTGCAGCGTAGGCCTCGCGGTTCTTCTTCGTGGGGCTATACACCTTCACATGCCGGATGTCCCGGACAGAGCAGAAGGCTTCGAGGTAGGTGCGTGCCATGCCTCCGGAGCCGATCATGCCCACGGTGTGGGAATCGGGACGAGAGAGGTATTTGGCACCCAGCCCCGCGCCGCCACCGACCCGCATGTGCTGGATGATGCCATCGTTGATGATGGCCAAAGGTGCGCCGTTTCGAGTGCTGAACAGCATCACGAGCCCACAGTAGAGGCCGGGCTCGGTGTTGTACTTCTCCTCTTTCCAGAAGCCCTGTTCGTCCTGGGGCCAGTGAAGGATGTCGGACTTCATCCTGATGGCGAAGACACCGAGGTCTTTGCTGGCCCCCTCCATCGTGCCCCATCGGAAGTAGCCATCGGTCCGGTCTGTCGGCACGTAAACGTCGATACGCGGGCGGTGCACGGAGGCCCCCGTGGGCAGGCCACGGAACGCAATGTCCTGGGCATCGATGCATTCGTCCATGCTCAGAACCTTCTCCACTGTCGGGTTGTCGATGAACAGCATGTGGGGCCTCCTTGTCGCTGATATGAGTTGGTGACGTGGGTCGCTGATGTGGCGGGATTATAGGCCTTGGCTGCAAGCCTCGGTGATAGCATCGCTCCGAGCCAACACTGGCTGTGGAGGATCCTGGGTATGACACTTGGCAAACTGCAAGGACGAGTGGCGCTGATCACGGGATCGGGCCGCAACATCGGGCGTGCGACCGCTCTGAAATTCGCTGGCGAGGGCGCCAACGTCATCGTGAACGCCCGCAGCAACGAAGCCGAGGTGAACGCCGTTGCCGACGAGGCGCGAGCGCTCGGCGTGCGCGCACTGCCGGTGCTCGCGGACGTGGCGGATCGGGCGCAGGTGCAAGCCATGGTGGACTCCGCGCTGTCCGAGTTCGGGCTCATCGACATTCTGGTGAGCAACGCTGCTGTACGACCAGCCAAAGCGTTCGTGGAACTGACCCAAGAGGACTGGGAGTTCGCTCGTGGCGTGGTGCTGGACGGTGCTTTCTACTGCACGCGTGCGGTTGTGCCGTCCATGGTCGAGAACGGGTTCGGTCGCATCATCTACATGACGGGTGGCGGCGCATTCAGCGGCGTTCCGGATCGAGCGCACGTATCGGCCGCGAAGATGGGGCTGGTGGGTATGGCGCGAGGGCTGGCGACGGAGTTGGGCCCGAATGGCATCCGCGTGAACGTCATCTCGCCGGGGCTGATCCACACCACGAGGGTGACCGGCACGGTCGTGCCAGGGGCGGACACGATGATAAAGAACCCCCTCCAACGCAAAGGCACTGTCGACGAGATCGCGAACGCCTGCCTGTACCTCGCGTCTGAGGACTCGTCGTACGTCACGGGCCAGACACTGCACGTGAACGGCGGCGGCAGCTACTACTAGAACGCCGGGGAGGGTGCGATGCCGGTGGATATCGTAAGTGCGACTACTGAGGATGGAATCAAGCTGCATGGCAGCTTGCGGATGCCTGTTGTCGGCACTGACAACAGATTGCCCGTGGACGTGCTGATCTGTCATCACGGTGTGGCAGGCAACTTCTACGGTAGCGACATGTTCGACGACTTCAGCGACCTGGCGACCGCCGACGGCGTTGCGATGATCAGGGCGAACAACCGTGGGCACGATCCGATGAGCTGGGCGGCGGGTCCGAGTGGTCGGACGCGCATCGGTGCCGCCTATGAGATGGTTCCTGACTGCATGCAGGACTGGGACGCGTGGATCGGCTTTGCCGTCGACCAGGGGTTCAAGCGCATCGGCGTGCTCGGGCACAGCCTGGGCGCGACCAAGACCATCTACTACTTCGGCAATCGTGACGATGACCGGGTGCGGTGCGCCATCGCGGCGTCGCCACCGAGGCTGTCGTACAGCGCGTTCCTGCGTGACCCCGATGGTGAGGAGTTCAGCGGGTACGTCGCGGTCGCGAAGGCGAAGCTGGACGCGGGCGATCCGCGAGGGCTGATCGATGCGGCGTTGCCTGTGCCGTTCCTGGGGTCTGCCGCGACGTATTACGACAAGTACGGCCCGGAAGAGCAGGTGAACATCCTGACGCATCTGCCCAACGTGAAACTGCCACTGCTGGCGTATCACGGCACTGAGGAGCCCGCCGCTGAGCTTCCCATGCGTGGGGTGCTTGAGGAGTTGACGGCGCTGGCTAGCGAGTTGCTCAACTTCTCGCATGCCATCATCCCGAACGGAGATCACTTCGCCACCGGCCAACGCCCGTACGTTTGGGGCGTGATGCGGGACTGGTTGATGTCGCTTTCGTGAACCTGTACCAACGTTTCCCCTTCTTCTACGGCTGGATCATCGTGGTGGCGGGCATGGTCGGCGCAGCGTTCATGGTGGGCACCAGCGTGTTCAGCATCGGCGTGTACGCCGAGGAGATGCAGGCGGAGTTGGGGGGGACCAGGTCTGAGTTGTTCGGTGCCCTGGCGCTTCGGTTGACCCCCGGTGCTCTGCTTTCCCCCTTCCTTGGTGCCATCTCCGACAGGCGCGGTGGCGCGCGCGTCATCATGGTGGCGCCTGCCGTGCTGATGGGCCTGTCGCTGGCGCCACTGCGCTGGACCGATTCGCTGCTGGTGTTCTACCTCGTCTACGGTGGCCTAGGCGCGGTGGCCAGCGCGGTGCTCGGGTCGATCATGCTGGGCGTGGTGCCCAAGTGGTTCATCCGCAGGCGCGCCAAGGCCGTGGCTGTGGCCGCAGCAGGCGGGGCGCTAGGGCCGCTGGTCTTCCCCGTGCTGAACTCGGAGCTGATCACCGCGCTGGGCTGGCGTGACGCCTGGTTCGTCGTGGGAGTGCTCGCCTTTGTGCTGCTGGTGCCGCTGAGCTTCGCGGTCCACCGTAGCCCCGAAGATGTGGGCTTGCTTCCAGATGGCGATGCGGCGGACACGGTTCAGGGCCCACGTCATCGCTTCGGCGCTGAGTACAGCTACACGCTGCAAGAGGCGCTACGTACGCGGTCGTTCTGGCTGCTGACGATGGCGTTCTCCTTCGCGCTGATGTCGATGAATAGTTGGCAACCGAGTTGGGTGCCATACCTGACCAACGCTGGCTTCTCGCTGCGGGTGGCCTCCACGACCATCTTGGTCTTCGGCGTCTTTAGCTTCTCCGGTCGGTTCGTTTGGGGGCCCGCCGCACAGCGTTTCCCCATGAACCGATTGATGATCGTCCAGCTTGGCACCACGACTACCGCGCTGGCGTTGCTGTTGAGCGTTTCTAACGTGCCGTTGCTCTACCTGTGGTCGATGATCTACGGGGTGTCGACCGGTGGGTTCTGGTTGCTACAACCGTTGACGCTGGCCAACTACTTCGGTGCCCGGAATCTGGGTGCTATACGCGGTTTCAACCAGCCGTTCTTGGCCATCGCCAGCGGGATCGCACCGCTATCGGCGGCGTTCCTGTTCGACTCGACCAATAGCTATGTGGGCGTGATGGTGTTCGCGGCGAGCGCTGCTGCGATAGGTGGCACGTTGGGGTTCCTTAGCCGTCCGCCGAAAGCGCCTGTCGTGGAGGGCTCAATCGCGGATGTGGAACCATCGCAGGATGGATCGACCTAACGATCGCCTCGCGGGCGTTGGTGCGCGGTACGCGGGTATGTGTCTCATTTCTTCTCATTGTGTCTCGTTTGCCTCTAGCTGCTGGGGCGGCTGAGGGCATCGGACGAGCGTAGGTGTGCCCACCCTCCCGGCCCTCTATCCCTGCCTGCGCAG
>JAQCEV010000027.1 GCA_027618515.1 Chloroflexota bacterium
CGTTATCTCGCTGCACCCGTCCTGGACGTGGAGATCGCCGACCGTATGGAGGATTCGATGCTCCCCGTTGGAGCAGCCTGATCACAGTACGAGGGTGACGCTCTTACACCACTTGACGGGACACGACCCACGAGACCAATTGAGGTCGTCGGTGATGGGTTTGAGGAATACGCCGAGGACAGGAAAGTTCTCGGTGCTGGCGCTGAATCCGCCTGCCGCTACGACAGCGACGACGACCCAGCCGTAAAAGAAACGAGGTTTGCGCTGACTGGGTGGGGTGCTCAAGGGCCGTCCAGGATGCGCCAAGGTAGTGCGGATTGAGGGCGCGTGGATGATAGCATACGTTCGGTTATGCGATTGACCACGTCTTGGGCTGCGCCTATTCTGTAGCGAGCAACCCATTCCCTACGCGGGGAAGGGTGAGCCGTTCGGACAATTTAGAGACGCCCGTAGTTGCTCGGATCCAAGGCGACCGAGATAGCGTAGGGCAGTGCCGTTCTTCTCATTAGTGATGCCCGCCTTGTGCGGGCATCTGTCGTCTGAGCACCGAGAGCCAGCGAGACCGAGAGAGCGTGGGGGATCGACCATCAACGGAACGCTTACAGATGTTATGGGCCTTGAGGTTGGCCACCACACGGATCTGGTCGCTGCGACCGGGTGCACGGTGGTGGTTGCCCGCGAGGGCGCCGTGGGTGGCGTGGATGTTCGTGGCGCCGCTCCTGGGACCCGTGAGACGGATCTGCTGCGCGCCGAGAATATGGTTGAGCACGTGCATGCGGTGACGCTTGCTGGCGGCTCAGCCTATGGACTTGCAGCGGCTACAGGTGTGATGCGATACCTGGAAAGCCAGGGCATCGGCCATAAGGTGCGCGACTGGGTCGTGCCGATAGTTCCTGCGGCGATCATCTTCGACTTGGGGATCGGCGACAGTTCGGTTCGTCCGACGGACGCCGATGGTTACGCGGCGGCTGAGGCTGCGACTGATGAACCCGTTCAGCAGGGAACCGTTGGCGCGGGCACCGGGGCGACCGTGGGGAAGACGATGGGAGCGGGGCTGTCCATGAAGGGCGGCGTTGGCTCTGCGAGCATGGATCTGGGCGACGGCTTGGTGCTGGCGGCGTTGGCGGTGGTCAATGCGGTGGGTGGCGTGCATGAGCCCGACACGGGAGAACTCCTGGCAGGGCCGCTCATGGATGGCAAGCCCGTGGACAGTGTGAGTATCTATGCGAACCCTGACTTCGGGCGTACTCCGAAGATGCCCGTCCCCGAGCCCTTGAGCAATACGACGATCGCGGTGATCGGGACGTCGCTGAAGCTGTCGAAGGCGCAAGCGAATCGCTTGGCGACGGTCGCTCACGATGGCCTGGCGCTGGCAGTGCGGCCGACGCACACGTTGCATGACGGCGATACGGTTTTCACGCTCGCAACCGGATTCGTGGACTCCATCGACGAGTACCCGCGCCTCTGCGGGCTGGCACCGACGGTGATGGCTAGGGCTATCGTGAATGCGATACGCAACGCGACGAGCCTGTATGGGCATGCGTCGTATTCGGAGGTGATGGGTGGCTGATCGATCGACGATCGGGATCATCGGAGCGGGGCGCGCGGCACACGTATTGGGCATCGCGCTGGCGAGGGCTGGCTACGAGATCGTGGCGGTGGCCAGCCGAACCCAGACGTCCGCAGAGTCGGCGGCGAGTGCCATCAACGATGCGGGCCAACAGGGCGGCGCAGGGGCATGCGCGGTGACATCCGCTCAAGGCGCGGCCGATGCGGCGGATCTGGTGCTGATAACGACCAACGATGGCGCTATCGCTGAAGTGGCAGGCCAGGTGAACTGGAAACCAGGACAGGCGGTCGTGCACGTGAGTGGAGCGCTCGGCGCAGATGTGCTGGCCCCCGCAGCAGCTGGTGGTGCGCGGGTCGCATCGTGGCACCCGTTCCAGACGCTGGCGGGCTCTGCCAAGTTGGACGGCGTGACGTTCGGGATAGAGGCCGATGATGATCTCTACGGCGAACTTGCGGAGATGGCCAAGGCTGTCGGCGGTGAGCCGCTGCCGGTGCCGTCCGAAGCACGGGCGCTATATCATGCGGCGTCGGTGTTGGCGTGCGGCTACCTGACAACGTTGCTACGTGAGGCTCGCCGCGTCTGGGAGGCTGCTGGACTGCCTGAAGAGGCGGGCCGCAGGGCCATAGGCGCGGTCGCGGCGGCGACGCTTGAAAACGTGCGCTCGTTAGGCGAAGGTGCAACGGTGACTGGGCCGGTGTCGCGCGGCGACGTGGGCACGGTGCGGTTGCACTTGGAAGAGATTGATCGTGTGGCGCCGGAACTCATCCCGCTCTACACCGCAATAAGCAGAAGGTCGGCGGTGCTTGCCACTGAGGCGGGGCGGCCGACGGGACCATTGGATACCTGGGACGCACTCTATGGCGAGTTTCTAGCGCCAACTTCCGGGTTACTGACGGCAGAGAAGGAATAGCGATGCCTGTACGGATCACCAAGTTCCGAGAGATGAAGCGGGCAGGGGAACCTATCCCTTGTATCACTGCTTACGATTACCCAACCGCCAAGCTGGCCGACGCTGCGGGGATCCCGTTGATCCTCGTGGGGGATAGCTTGGGCAACGTGGTGCTGGGGTTTGGGTCGACCGTCCATGTGACGATGGACGACATGGTTCGCCACACGCAAGCGGTGGTTCGCGGTGCTAGTGAGGCGCTCATCGTGGCGGACATGCCGTTCATGAGCTACCAGGCCAGCATCGAGGACGCGGTTCGCAACGCGGGGAGGTTGGTCCAAGAGGCTGGCGCCCACGCGGTGAAGCTGGAGGGCGGCAAGTCCGTCGCGGACGCCGTTGAGCGCATCACGGAGGCGGGTATCCCCGTTCTCGGGCACCTGGGACTGACGCCGCAGTCGGTCAACCAACTCGGCGGATACCGCATCCAGGGGCGAACATTGCCGCAGGCGCAGGAGATGCTGGAGGACGCAGAGGCGCTGGAGGCTGCTGGTGCGTTCGGCATCGTGCTGGAGTCGGTGCCTGGGCCGCTGGCGCAGGTCGTGACGAAGTGCCTCCGGGTGCCGACGATCGGGATCGGTGCGGGTGCAGGCTGCGATGGCCAGATCCAGGTTCTGCACGACGTGCTGGGCCTGAGCGATAGGCTCCCTAAGCACGGGAAGCAGTACGCGAACTTGAAGCAGATCATCGAAGAGGCGCTCGCTGCCTATGCGGGCGACGTTCGTGATCGGAACTTCCCAACGGCTGAGCACACGACTGAGATCGACGACGCGGTGCTACGCGAGCTCATGGGCGACGTGCCCATCGATCGCTGATGCTTCAGGTTTCAACGGTTCCTGAACTGAGGGCCGCTCTGCAACGCATGCCGCGGCCGGTGGGATTGGTGCCGACGATGGGTGCCGTGCACGAGGGGCATCTGAGTCTCGTCAGGCAGGCCAGGGCAGATTGCGCCACGGTCGTCGCGACGATCTTCGTGAACCCTACGCAGTTTGGCGAGGCAGCAGACCTGGTGCGCTACCCACGTCCCATCGAGAAGGATCTCGCGCTGCTCGAAGGCGAAGGGGTGGATCTAGTGTTCACGCCATCCGTCGATGAGATGTACAAGCCAGGTTTTACCACTGTGGTTCACCTAGACGGCCCAGCGCTGGGCTTCGAGGGTGAAGCGCGCCCTGGGCATTTCGACGGAGTCGCGACGGTGGTGGCAAAGCTGCTGTTGCAGTCACTGCCGGACAGTGCGTACTTCGGTCGCAAGGACGCTCAGCAAGTGGCGGTGGTTCGTCGGCTCGTGATTGACCTGGATATCCCTGTGACGATCGCCGTCATGCCGACGGTTCGAGAACACGATGGACTTGCCATCAGCAGTCGCAATGCGGCGTTGAGCGAAGAGCAGCGACTGGCTGCACCCGCGTTCTTCCTTGCGCTATCAGCGATGCGTGATCGCTACCGATCTGGGATGCAGGACGCGGCGAAGCTCGAAGAGGGCTGCAGGGCCCTTCTGGCTCGGGAGCCGCTTTTCGAAGCAGTCGACTATGTGGCTGTGGTAGACGAGCAGACATTCGCTCCCTGGACGGGTGGGGGGCCCTGCTTGTTGGTCGCGGCCGTCCGCATGGGGGACGTGCGGCTGATCGATAACGCCGTCCTCGACTAGCAGAGGGCTGGTGCCACTGGCTGGTACACTAGGCAGGTCTTACGACCTGCGCTGGACGAGTGATTCGATGGCATTTCTGACCTACAACAACCCACCGACGGATCTTCGTGATCCGACGTTGCTGTTCGCGTTCGCTGGCTGGGCGGACGCTGCGGATTCGGCTACGCATGCTCTGCGCTACGTGGTGAAGCAGCTTAAGGGCGAGAAGTTCGCGGAGGTGGACCCAGAGGAGTTCTACAACTTCACACGGGTGCGCCCTAAGACGAAATTCGATGACGATGGTGAGCGCTTTATCGAGTGGCCTGCCAACGAGTTCTTCGCGATCCGTCGCGAGGACGCGGAGACCGACCTTGTCGTGCTGGTGGGGGTCGAGCCCAACGTGAAGTGGCGGACGTTCTGCCAGTCGATGTTGGAAGAGATCCAATCTCTTGGCGTTAGCAAGGTGATTCAGGTTGGAGCACTGCTGGACGCGGTTCCCCACACGCGGGACGTTCGCATCACGGGCACGGCGACGAGCCCTGAACTGCGGGGGATGCTGAAGAGCATCCACGTGCGGCGATCGCGCTACACGGGCCCGACGGGCATCGCGGGAGTGATGACGGACACGCTCCGCCGCGCAGGTATACCGGCCGTGAGCTTGTGGGGCCATGCGCCGCACTACTTGCAAGTCACGCCGAATCCGAAGGTCAGCCTGAGTTTGGTGCGCGGGCTGGAGGAGCTGGTGGACATCAGCGTACCGGTCGAGGCACTAGAGTCACAGGGGCTGAACTTCGAGCGCCGTGTCGAGCAGGCGTTGGACAGTGAGTCCGACTTGGTGGAGTACGTTGAGAAGCTTGAAGCGCAGTGGGATGCCCGCAGAAACCGAAGGGCGACAGAATCGGTGGATGAGCCTGAGCCCGCCGGAAGCGGTGCGGAGCCAGGTGAGATTCCCGACGCTGATCAGGCGGTCGCGAGCATCGAAGAATTCTTACGTCAGGAGAGACGAGGGGATGGGGGCAGTGAAGGCTCGCAAGATTAGACCGGGAAACGGTTCTTTCAGCCTTGACACTCTTTAAATATCCTCTCTAGAATCGCCTAGATGTTGGGGACGCACCGCTCGAAACACCGGGAACGGATTCGGCGGGGAAGTGTCCCCTTTTTTTATGGCCCTTTCAGCCTGCTGGCTGTTGATCCGAAGGCCGTTCGATCCTCCGCTTCCAGCGTCACACCAGAAAACGAATCCTTGAAGGGACCGACGGCTCAAGTTGACTAAATATGTATTCGTAACAGGCGGGGTGGTTAGCTCCGTGGGTAAGGGAATCAGCGCGGCCTCCATCGGCCGGATCCTGAAGAGCCGTGGCTTGTCCGTGGCCATCCAGAAGCTTGACCCGTATCTGAACGTTGACCCGGGCACGATGTCGCCGTACCAGCACGGTGAGGTGTTCGTGACCAAGGACGGTTGCGAGACCGATCTCGATCTGGGCCACTACGAGCGCTTCATTGACATCGAGCTCACGAAGAGCTCGAACATCACGGCTGGTCAGATCTACACGCAGGTGATCGCTAAGGAACGCCGCGGCGATTACCTGGGCGGGACTATCCAGACGGTTCCTCATGTGACGAACGCTATCAAAGAGTTCATGCTGAACGCTGCGGCGGACCAGCAGCCTGATGTCATGCTCGTCGAGGTTGGCGGAACTGTGGGCGACATCGAGGGCCAGCCGTTCCTTGAGGCGATCCGCCAGATGCGGACGGCCGTGGGACGCGACAACACCTACTACATCCACGTCACCTTGCTGCCGCACATCGGCGCGACGGGTGAACTGAAGACCAAGCCGACTCAGCACAGCGTGCGAGAGTTGCGGGCCATCGGCATCCAGCCCGATGCCATCGTGTGCCGCTCAGACTTCGCTATCGCCGAGGACATCAAGGACAAGATCGCGTTGTTCTGCGACGTGCAGCGCGATGCGGTGATCCCGATGTTGACGGTGAACAACATCTACGAGGTTCCTCTGGTACTGGAGGAAAGCGGCATCGGTGATCTGATCATTGATGGACTGCACCTAGACGCGAATCCCCGTAACCTCGGGGAATGGCGCGCGATGGTGGATCGCATGGCCAACACGCGCAAGGTTTTGCCCATCGCGGTCGTCGGCAAGTACGCCGACCTGCCAGATGCGTACCTCTCTGTTAAGGAAGCGCTACGCCACGCGGGCGTCTTCCATGAGCGCGATGTGGATATCACGTGGGTGCAGTCTGAGGACATCGAGCGGGACGGTGCGGCAGAGTGGTTGGATCATGCGGCGGGAATCGTGGTGCCTGGTGGCTTCGGCGCTCGTGGCGTCGAGGGCATGGTGGACGCCGTTGCATACGCACGCGACCAAGGCATCCCCTACCTGGGCCTCTGCCTGGGCATGCAGGTTATGGTGATGGAATCGGCACGCAGCCTGCTCGGCCTGACGGACGCGAACTCCACGGAGTTCGATCCGGAGACGCCGAATCCTGTGATCGACCTGATGCCCGACCAGCGCGACGTGAGCGAGATGGGGGGCACGATGCGGCTGGGTAATTACCCTTGCCAGTTGATGCCTGGATCCAGAGCCGCCAAGTCGTACGGGAGCGAGACGATCACCGAGCGCCACCGGCATCGGTTCGAGTTCAACAACAAGTACCGGGAGACCTTGCAGGAGGCTGGCGTGCTCGCTACCGGGCTGTCCCCCGGCGGTCGGCTCGTGGAGATCGTGGAGAACGTCGACCATCCGTTCATGGTTGGGGTGCAATTCCACCCTGAGTTCCGGTCGCGTCCGCAGGAGCCTCATCCGCTGTTCCGCGATTTCGTCGAGGCGGCATCGGTGGTGCTGCGTCCTGGCGCGCAGCCTGAGCTCCCGCTCGCTGAGGAAGCTCAGCGCTGAGGCTAGTTGCTTCCTCGCACGACGGGGTGCTGCGGCTCGGCAATGACGGGCGTGCCGGTGCCACACCGTCTCGGATCCCTTCCGCAACCCCTAGCCATCCCGGAGCGTCGAGCGATCTTTAGTCTTGCTGCGAAGCCAAGGGATCTCCTAGGGCGAGCCCCGACTGGCGTCACCGACTGCCTACCGGTGAGCCTGGGATTATCGCAAGTTTTCGTTCGTAGAACGGATCTGAGTTTTGCTCTGCACGGGGTGAACACCTACCACACAGCAAATAGGGGGGTTGCGCAGTTCAAAAAGGCATGGTATGATACCTTCGCAGCATTCAAACAGTTGCTTCCCCTTTCTTTTCACCACTTGTTCTTTTGTTCGCACGAATTGGCTGTTGTCATCCCCCTCATGACTTTCCATACCGGCCAACCCCTCTTTCTTTATTTACGACTACGAATGGCTACTGAAGAGTATTGAGCGCTATAGGCCTCCCTCTGACTGTCAACCTATCTACTCACCGCGACGGCGTTCTGCCGGCGCTACCCATCACCATCATCTTTTGCAGTTGCACCAAAGACGCGTAAGCCGCCAGCACGGCGCAGCCCCGGAGACCTTATGAACCTTAGCGAGCTTGAGCCGAAGACCACTGAAGACTTGGTCGAGATCCTTCGGGAGATCGAGCAGAGCGACGTCCCGATCCCTGCGAACATCATGCGAGACGATGCGTTGTATCGAGTGCTGACAGCGCTTGCCGCCAACCAGGGATACCTGCTGGCGTCCGGGGTACTCGAGCTGATGCCGGACGGTTATGGCTTCCTTCGCCACAACGGACGACGTCGCGGGCAGACTGATGTCTACGTTGCGCAGTCGCAGGTACGCAGGTTCAATCTGCGCACTGGGGACATGGTGTTGGGGCAGGTGGGGCCGGCTAAAGAAAGCGAACGCTACCAAGGCTTGACCCGCGTCGAGGCCGTGAATGGTGCGGATCCGGGCAACCGGCCGCATCGCAGGGCGTTCGAGCACGTGACTCCGATCTTCCCGGAAGAGCAGATCAAGCTGGAGACCGACACCAAGGAGATGGCGACGCGGATGATCGATCTGCTGTCGCCGATAGGTCGGGGCCAGCGTGGGCTCATCGTGGCACCGCCGAAAGCGGGCAAGACGACGCTGCTGAAGCAGATAGCCACCGGCATAACGGCGAACTATAAAGACCTGCATCTCATGGTTGCGCTCATCGGTGAGCGCCCCGAGGAGGTCACGGACGTCAAGCGGTCGGTGCGAGGCGAGGTGTACAGCTCCACGTTCGATGAGCCAGTGGAGGACCACTGCCGTGTCGCCGAGCTTTGCCTGGAGCGCGCTAAGCGGTTGGTCGAGGAAGGGCGCGATGTTGTCATCCTGCTGGACTCGATCACGCGTCTCACGCGTGCGTACAACTTAGCTGTACCGAGTTCGGGCCGGACGTTGTCTGGTGGTATGGACCCGGTCGCGTTGTACCCGCCGAAGCGTTTCTTCGGTGCCGCGCGCAACGTGGAAGAAGGCGGAAGCCTGACGATCCTGGCGGCGTGCTTGGTGGACACCGGCAGCCGCATGGATGACGTGGTGTACGAAGAGTTCAAGGGCACGGGCAACATGGAGTTGCACCTTGACCGCAAGCTGGCTGAGCGACGGACCTTCCCGTCCATCGACATCCAGCGGTCGGGCACGCGCCGCGAGGAGTTGCTGTTGGACGAGCTGACGCTGCGCCAGGTGTTCCTGCTGCGGCGAATGAGCACGATGATCGCAACAGACGCCATGAACCCGTTCGAGGCGACAGAGCGGTTGATCGATCGGCTGAGTCGTACGAAGAACAACGACGAGTTTCTGTCGACGCTCACGAAGGAGATGTAGGCGACCCGTACTAGTGGTCGCCCGCATCGTTCCTGACGTTTCGTACTTACGTACGTTATCCCTGACGACAGAGCGTGATATTCTTAGTATCCGAGCCCGGAGATGGCGTGATTTTGACAGATATCGCTATGACCGGGCAAAGTAGTCCACATAGGCTTGGAATAAGTCATTGACAGGTAATCCGGCGAACCCTATATTCGCTCCTGCGTCACGCGGGCGATGCGTGGTTGGCCGAAATCTCAGCAGCGCTGCAGCGCCTATGGGACGAGGCTCGTGGGGTACAGGGATGCCTAGACTGGCGACGGGCCGGTGGGCAAACCGATGCGAGGTAGGGCGAGTCGTGAAAAATGACCGTTCATCGCCTTGGTCGTTGGTTGACAGCGACCTCGGAAAACTGATAAAAAGCTTCGCGGACTTAGGGCCGAGGGATTTCGCGTGTATTGCATAATGGACATGAAAACTACCCGCGACCCAACACAATATCCTAGTCTGCCGGGTCACCCATGAGGGGGCGTGGCATGTAAGGAAGTCGGACCGATTCTGTTCCGTTAGAACACCCAGACTCCACTAAGGGGGTAAGAAGTGAAACTCTCCAGGTACTCGATCATAGGAATCATGGTGGCGCTGCTGTTATCAGCACTCGCGATCATGCCGGTTTTTGGTGCGGTGACTGGCACCGTTGTCGTTAACAAGTCTTTCGTGAGTGCGGTTGGCGACGCGACCATCACGGTTGACGACGCTGATCTCAACGTGCTCCTCACGGCCACGCAAACTGTGGTTTTCCCGGCCTCGGTGACCACCTCCTTTTTTGACTTGAAGGACACGGCTGGCAACAGCGGCGCGTCGTTCGCCACCGCTACTGGAACGGCGGACGGAGATGAGGTTTCCGGCACTCCGACCATCACGGCCGTTAGTGGTGTAGCAACGACTGCCGCGAATTACGTGGTCAGCGTCTTCAATAAATCCACCGGTAGCATCCAGATTTCCTCCAACGTGACGACTGGGACGACCCCGTCGCTGGATATCACGTACAAGTTGGCCACGATCAACACGACGACGGCTGACGTGAGCAGCCCGTCGAGCACAAGCTCGGTCACTGTTGTGCTCTCCGAGACAGGCGCGGACACGGGCTTGTTCGTAGGTCGCTTCGCAGTTGGTACTGTGAGTATCGACATCGCGGGCGTTCTTGCGAAGAACGCAGCCACCTCTGCCTTGGATCGGATCCTGGCTGTGGCGGGGCAAGACATCACGATCAAGTACACGGACGGAGATCCGGCAATCGTGCTTCAAACAGAGTTGCGCGTGGAGAGCACCAGCCCTGCGGGCACTTTGGTTTCTCCTGCTGATGGGTCTTACACAACGTCCCTCGCTCCCGTGTTGACGGTTGAGTTCACGGATGTGGATTCAACCGTGGATAACGGAACCTTTGATTTTGTCATCGCGGATGCGACGACGACCGGCGACTCAGATGTCAAAGCGCTGATCATCATCGGCACGCCGACAATTACGACGGTTACGAACGGGTTCAGGGCTGCAGTGACGATCAATGCTGCGACTGCTGCGACTGACAAGACTGTCGGTATTCGCTGGTACGCAAGCGTCACGGACAAGGCCGGCAATAGGGGCCAAACCGACGCGAACGTCAGTGTCGCTGGCAACCAGAACTACGCTCTGGTGATTGACAAGCAGGGGCCCAATTTCTCGGGCTCGACGGTCTTCGCTGGTGCATGGTGGGATGCCGCCAACAACAAAGTCGAAACTGCTGTCAGCAAGTCGATAAACACGTCTATCGGCATCAAGCTTCCTGATGCCTTAGATCTGGCGGGCACGGCTTTCGACCTGAATGAGGACCTCAATGGCGCCTCCGTCACCGCGGCTGACTTTGACATAGATGACCTCAAGCAGGCCTCGGGTGTCACTGTAAGCGACTACACAACTGCTCCGGCGGCCGTGTACTCGGGTGCGACGAACTGGATCTTCCTGACGGTTCCTCCGATGGCCCCCGACGCGAAGCCCAAAGTTACGTTGCTGAGCACGTCGGGCGGTATCTCAGACAACGCGGGTAACAGCACGACCTCAGGTTCGAAGGTTGGCGGCGACAGTCAGGCGCCCACCATTTCCGCAGTCCTTAACAGGACGTTGGATGATACGGACGTGACGCTGACCATCACGACTAATGAAGCTGGCGCACCGCCGACCGTTACAGTGATCGGCGCTACTACTGCGGGGAATTCGCTCGGAAACCCTGTGGTACAGGCAGTGACGTTGACAGGTACCAACGTGTACTCGTCGACGATTGCGCCTGGTTTCGGTCTCCACTCGATCAAGGTTGTTGTGAAGGACACGACGGGCAACACGTCAACACTTGGTCTGGACACTCCGACTGCTGACTGGCCTGCCACGGGAGCGCTTGGGATCTATATTGATAACGCCCTTCCGGCTCCGTCGGTCAAGGCGAACAACGGGACGGCCGCTGGTTCGAGTCCTGAGTTCTCTAACCCGTTCTTCATAACCGCGGCGTACACGGGTGAGATGAAGGAGTACGGTCTGGATGCGGGTGGTACGTTGACCACCATCGCGAACGCGGTGGTCACGGATCTGGACATTCAGAACACCGTGACAATTGCGACTGCAACTTTGGACGGGGTCAGCATACTTGGCCTCCAGGACACGCAGGACAACACCACTTTCAACTTCGCGGTTCTTGATATCGCGACCGGTGAACATGAGTTGGTTATCGTCGCCATGGATGAGGCGGGTAACATCAATGCCACAGGGACGATCAAGTTCACAGTCGTTGCTCGTAAGCCGTACTCAGTGGCCATGAGCGCTGGTTGGAACCTGTTCTCCTTCCCTGGTAACCCAGCGGATGGCGCGCTCGACACAGTGCTGCCGAGCAGCCACCCGGCTACTGATGTGCTGAGCTACGACGATGGTGTTTGGTCGGTTGCTTCCCGCACAGCGGGCGGCACATGGGAGGGTACGCTGACAAGGATGGACGGTAACCACGGTTACTGGATCAACACCAGTTCCTCCGAGCCGATCAAGGCACTTCTGGCTCTGGCAAGCGTTGGTTCCGCAGCAACACTGCCGACTATCGCGGTCGAAGCCGGTTGGAACTTGGTAGCGGTGATTGACCTGGCTCAGACGCCGCAGGGCCACACCAGCGGGAAAGACATTCAGACGGGCAAAAACTACTTCACCAGCGTGAACTGGTCGGTGGCTTACACCTACGACTCGAGCACCAGGCAATGGCTCCGGGTCACTTCGACAGCCAACAGCGTCAAGAACGGACAAGGCGTATGGGTCTGGGCAACGGCGGCTGGCACGCTGATCCCGTAAGGGAAACGCAAAGTTAGGACCTCCTTTCGGATCTGATAGTCGCCCTCCCCACCCGGGGAGGGCGACTTACTTTAACCAACAACGCTGAACGCCATGGAGTGGAGAATGAGGACTGGTGCTGGACAGTCAGGTGCGCTGGCGCTACTTGCAACATTGTGGTTGCTGGTGATTGCGGTGGCGCCTGTGAAGGCTCAAGATGCAGGGTTCCCGCCATGGCCGATCATCTACGATGGCACGGTCGAGGTAGACGGCGAGCCGCTGAGCAGCGGCTCGTTGTCGGCACGTGTGGGTGATTGGACTAGCCTGGCTGTGCCGGTCGTGGATGGTTGGTTCGCCTGTGCCGACCCGTGCCTGATCTTGGGTCCTCCGACGTTCGAGTATGTGGGCGCTGAAGTGACTTTCCACTTGGAGGGCATCGAACGCGCCGCAGATCTTAGATTCGAGTTCCCCAACCTGAGTGAGCCGGAGCGTAAAACGGAGATGCTCTCGTTCACCAAGGATCCTGCGGTGCCCACCTGGTTGTTGGGCGTGGCCGGTTTGCTCGCGGTCGTCGTCGGTGGGGGAGTGGTTGCTCTGATGTTCAGGCGTGGCGATAGCGATTAGGAGTGCATCGTGCACGCCCGTGGCTCTCAGCGAAGCTAGTAGAGCCATTCCTAGTATAGAAAATGCCCCTCACTACCAGTGAGGGGCATTCGTGTGCCTGTTTGTGCGCGTGGAAAGCTGACTTGGGAAGTTAGATCAGAACGTTCGCGGGCGCCAGGACGACGACCGTGGTTTCCTCGGGGAGCGTGGCGCGTGTGATCGTGGTGCGGTTCTGCGTGGCTTCAGGGGTTGCGCCTAGTTCTTTGAGGAACGGGGCCAGTTCCCTGAGGTCGGCTTTGTTGCCAGCGTGGGCGTAAAGTACGGGAATGACGATCTTAGGCCCGATGGCGTTGACCATCTCCACGGTGTCCTCTCCTGAGAGGCCGTTCTTGCTCCCGATCGCAAGCAACAGGACGTGAGGTGAGCCAAGCTCCTCTATCTCACGGTTCGTTAAGAGTCGCCCGGGGTTGCCGAGGTGGCTGAGGATCATCCCCTCCAGCTCGATAGCGTACACGGTGTTCCAGGCAATCTCACCACCCTCAGCGTATGCCGGTGTGCGGATGCCCTTGATGCGGAAACTGGACGCCTCGTACTCGCCGGGTCCGTTGATGACCGTGGGAGGCTGGTCTCCGGTGATGTTGGCAACGGCCGAGAAGTCCGGATCGGCGCCGCTAACCGTGACCACGTTGGCTTGGGCCAACTGTGGCGGAAGCTTGAGGCCGGATGCGTCTGTGTATGGATCCATCACGAGCACCGATTGCCCGCTCTTGATCCGAACCGCGTTGTGGCCTAGCCAGGTAATCTCCATGGTGTCCTTACTCTTACTTGCGCCCGAACAGGGCCCACGCGCCTGGAATGGCGATGGAGGCGATGTACAGCTTGATGAGGTCCCCTACCACGAATGGGTAAAGGCCTGCGATGAGAGTTTTGTCGAGGGTATTGTTCCCGGGTATCACTGCGGCAAGCTCGAAGCCCAGAGTGCTATCAAGGAACCCGTTGCCGATGGCGAATCCGAGCCACAGCAGTCCGGGAACGTAGATCAGCAGGCTGCCGATCATCATGGCCACCGTGACGTTCCACTTACGATCCCACCCGCGCTCGGCAAGTTTGCCGACCACGTAGGCCGCAGCGATGAAGCCGACGATGTAACCGCCACTGGTGATGCTCCAGACAGCGGTGCCGGAACCTTCCCAAGGGAAGATGAAGTGGATGAGTTCGCCTTCAAGCGCCGCATTGGACGGTGAGAAGGCGGGTATACCTATCGTGCCTGCGATGGTGTAGAGAGCGAGAGCCGCAGCCCCGCGGTTGGCTCCGAGCGCGCCACCGGTGATCAGGACGGCGAGCGTCTGTCCGGTGATGGGCACGGGTGTGAACGGGAGCCTGATAGCGATCTGTGCGAAGACAGCGACCAAGAACGCGAACCCGATGACAAGCGCGACGTTTCGGGCCAGACTGCGCCCAGGCACGAGAGTGTCGATCAGCGTAGGTGCGGTGGGTGCGAATTGCATGGAGTTTCCTGAGTTGATTACAGCCGTTTAGGTGGCCGTGATGCGCGGCACAGTATAGCACGCACCACCTTTGGGCCAAGGCAAAAGTGAACCGTCTGAAGAGCGTGTGGACTTGATGCTGGCATTTGTAGGCGCACCCTATAGCTGTTTGCGTGCTCGCCCCGTGGGGAGTCAGCACAGGCGAGCGTAGATTGAGTTAACGCTAGTGGGCGATACGCGTTCGTCCTGTTTCGGAGGTTGGGAGCGTATGATTTCATATTCGGCAGTCAGGCCCACTGGGGGCGTCGAGCAGCTGAACATCCGTGTGGCCATCGTGGCCGCAAGTGCGGCGTTGTATGCGCTGACGTTCTTACCTTTGCATTCGATCCTCGGCCCAGGCGTAGTGTCTTTGTCAGCGGTGCCGGTTGCTCTGGCGGGCTGGCTGTTCGGCCTACGGGCCGGGATGCTGTTCGGCGCGGTGGCTTTCCCCCTTAATACGGTGCTGCTCGGCGTGGAAACCTCAGACTTGAATTCAGTCGTTTGGGGCGGCGCAGTCGCAGGTTCCGCAGCGCTCTTGGTCGGCACCGTGGCTGGGACGCTCCGGGACGTTACGGATAGGTTGCAGGCGCAGCTTGATCAGAAGAACGGCGCAGAGGAAAACCTGCGTGTCTCCGAGGAGCGCTTGCGCCACCTTGTCGAGAACGCGCCGGGGATGCTGGTTACGGTGGCCGCCGATGGCACCATCATGTACGCGAACCGCGCGATAGGCGGGCTTAGCACCGTCTCCTTACGCGGCACCAATGTCTACAACTTCGTTCCGCGGTCGCACCAAGACCTGTTCCGCCGCACGCTCGAGGGCGTGTTCACCAGCGGCCAGCCAGGCGGCTACGAGATCGCCGACCCGCCCGAGAGTGGTGACCCCACCTTGCACATCATCCGATTCGGTCCGGTCGAGAAGGACGGCGCGGTGGTCGCGGCCACGCTCCTCAGCCTCGACGTCACCGACAGCGTCGGCTAGCCGTCTGCGCCACGGCGGGGCGGTGATCTGCCGCTTGGCCATAAGGAGCGCTTTGGAGGATCATCGTCCTGGCACAGCGTGAATGGTCGGCTGATGGGGCGCAAGACTGGCGCAGTGGCTGTCCAGGCAGGCGTGATTGTTCCCGCCCTGCCCCTATCGCTGCTGGCGCAATGCTACCGGCCCGGAAATGCCACCAACCACCCCGTGCCCCCGGAGCGGCCACGCGACCTTTAGTCTGGCGGCGAAGCTAAGAGATCCGATGGCGAGCCCCGACTGACTACACGTGTTGCCTACCAACGAGCCCGAAGTCCGGCGCAGAAGCTGCAAATCCCCGCAGCTAACAACGCGCCTGGGCTGGTATCTCGCGCTGCCATCTCCTGTAGAATGGCCGGGCACTTAGCGAAAGGATGGCGCGCATGGCGGAGATGGTTATAGATAGCATCCGGGTTAGCCTGATGAACTATCAGCGCGTCGTGATCCTCAAAGAGCGAGATTCCGATCGCTACTTGCCGATCTGGATCGGCTCCTCTGAGGCTGACGCCATCGCGGTGAAGCTTCAGGATGTGACCGTGCCTCGTCCGTTGACCCATGACCTGTTGGGTGCGGTGATCGCCGAGCTTGGGGCCATGGTCGACCACGTCGTTGTGTCTGATCTGTCCAACGACACGTTTTACGCAAAGCTCGTCATGAAGGTCACCGATGGCCCGCAACGTGAGGTCGATTGTCGGCCCAGCGATGCGATCGCTCTCGCGGTGCGTGGGGGCCAATTGGTCAACACTCCTGGCGGCGATGAGCGCTGGTTCGCGTCTGTTCAGGAGGCCCAGAAGTTTCTGGACGAGCTCGGACTGGACAAGGATGACAAGCGCTACGAGATCAGGTCGAAAGTGCCGATCTACGTTGAAGAGGGTGTGATCGAGAAGGCAGGGATCACCATGGACGGTGACACCAGCACGCCGATCTCGGACCGTCTTCGTCCTTCCAGCGCGAGTCCTTCCAACGCACCGAAGCCGGTCACTGACGAAGAGATAGAGAAATTGTCCGCGTTCTCTGAATTCCTGGCAGATCTGCCAGGACTTGAGGATCTCGGCGGTAGTCCCGGATCAGGATCGTAGGGCCGACGAAACTCGCAAACGAGCGAAGGCTTGTGATAGGATTCACTAGGCGTTTGGCCGACCTATGAAACCACGTCCTTGGTGGTTCTCAGCCGCCCAATTCACTGGCATAGGTTGGTACATCGCTACGGCGATAGTGGCTCCGACGTTGTTGGGTGTTTGGGTTGATGGTAAGGTCGGTTCGGAGCCATTGTTCCTATTGATAGGCCTGTTGTTTGGGGTTGTCGTAGCGTTCTACGGCACCTACAAGATGGCGTCTGGATACTTAACCGGTGGTCCGCCAAAGGATCACAAATAGCGCTGGCGAGGGTGAGTTGGTAAAGCTGTTTGGTGGTTTAGCGTTGATCTTGGTGCTCGTGGGCTTGGCCTTGGGTGCTATTGGCGCAGCGCTTTTTGACACTGATCCCTTCATCCCGTTGCCTGAGGTTCACCTAGCACCGCAACAGGTCGTTACGGTCGGTGGTTTCACGATCACCAACACGCTCCTCTCGGCATGGCTCACGACCATCGTCGTGGTTCTCCTGTTCGGTTTGGGTTCGCGGAGCATCAAGATGGTTCCCGGGCGCCTGCAGGGCTTCGTGGAGATGTTCCTCGAAGCGATCTACAACTTCATCAAGGGTGTCGCAGGCGAAAAGTTCGCGCGCCCGTTCTTCCCCATCCTGGCCACGATGTTTATCTTCGTGGCGTTCAACGCGTGGATGGCGCTCCTGCCGATTTACCCAACGATCGGTTTCACTGCAGATGGCCAACACGAGATAACGACGCACCTGTTGCGGTCCGCTGGTACGGACATCAACATGCCGCTGGCCTTGGCAGTCATCTCGTTTCTCTTCGCCGAAATCTGGGGCTTCAAGGCTCATGGCTTCGGGTACCTGAAAGAGTTCTTTAGGGGCCCCAACCCGCTGGACACGTTCATCGGGATCATCGAACTGTTGAGCCACTTCATCAGGCTGATCAGTTTCACCTTCCGTCTATTCGGCAACATGCTTGCGGGCGAGATCGTCCTGGGCATGATGACATTCCTGCTGGTTTTCCTGGTACCGCTGGCGTTCTACGGCTTGGAACTGTTGGTCGGTGGTGTACAGGCGTTGATTTTCATGGGTCTAACGTTGGTGTTCACGGTCATGGCCGTGGCATCGCACGGGGATCACGAGGAAGAGCATTCGGAAGCTGGGTCGCACTAGCTCTCCGTGAGTAGCAGAGCTCGGTAGGCGGGTTAGTTGTCAGCTCAGGTAACCCGAATCGATAAGGAGAAGTGAGAAATGTTTGACGCAGAAGGTTTGAAGTTTTTGGCGGTCGGTCTCGCAGCGCTGGGAATGGCCGGCCCAGGTATCGGCCTGGGTATGCTCGGTGGAGCGGCAATGAACGCCCTCGGCCGAAACCCCGAGGCGAAAGACGCCATCGCACCGAACATGGTGTTGGCGCTGGCCTTCACTGAGGCCATCGGTATTTACGGCCTGGTGACCGCGATTCTGTTGATCTTCGTCGCCTAAAGCGACGAAGACGTTTGGAAGGAGGCGGCCACCTTGCTGGCAGCACCCCTGTTAGAAGTAGCTGAAGAAGCAAGCGGCATTGGCGCGCTTGGGATAGACCTGCAAAGTTTTCTGGTCTATCTCCTGAATTTCGCCGTTCTCGCCGTCATCCTGTATTTCTTCGCTTACAAGCGAATACTCGGAGTTCTTGACGCTCGGTCTGCCAACATCAAGGGGAGCCTTGAGGCGGCGGACAAGGTGCGCCTAGACGCTCAGGAGCAACAGGCCCAGATGCAGCGCACGCTGGATGAGGGTCGGCAGGAGGGCCAGAAGGTTCTCCAAGACGCTCGTGAAGCAGCTGAACGCTACCGCGAACAGCAGCAGACTCAGGCTCGAGCGCAGGCGGAAGAGATGCTCGAACGCGCACGGAACGAGATCCAGTCGGAACGGGATGCGGCCATTGAACAGGTTCGCGCCCAATTCGCTGGCTTGGCCGTCACCGCAGCAGAGCGGATCATCCGTCGCTCGTTGGACGAGAACACCCACCGCGACCTGATCGATGAGGTTCTTGCCGAAGGCGAGACCATGCAGGGTCGGGGGTAGGAGAGCTCGTGGCTAAGGCACCAACAGCGAGACGGTATGCGCAGGCGTTGTTCGCCATCGCACGGGAGAAGGGCACCACGGAAGCGTGGCTCGACGACCTCCGTGAAGTGACGGCGCTCCTGGACGAGCCGACGGTGAGTGCGTTCATGTCCACACCTCGTGTGGGGGCAGCGGACAAGCTTGGCGTGGTCACGCAAGTGACCGCAGGCCGCGATCCCATGATCGCGAACCTGGTTGGCTTGCTGACATCTCGGCAGGGCATTGGGCTCCTAGGTAAAGTGACCCAGGAGTACGGTGAACTGCTGAACGTGAGCCTCGGGCGCATACGCGCTCAAGTGACCACGGCGACACCGATGTCGGCGGCGCAACTGAAGCGCCTGGGTGATTCGCTCGGCGCGTCGCTCAAGAAGGAAGTCCTACTGGAAGCCCACGAAGATACTGAGATCATCGGCGGGGTTCTGGTAAGGGTCGGGGATCAGATCATCGATGGCTCGGTGCGGACCAAGCTTGCTTCGTTGAAGCAGCAGTTGGCCCACGAGTCGCTAACGTGACAACAACGCCTCTCCATGCAGGGAGAGGGTAGGTGAGAGGGAACGCATGACCACTCGCGGACAAGACATCGCCTCGGTTCTCAAGAAGCAGATCGAGGAATTCGGCGGCGAGACGACGCTGACTGAGGTTGGCACGGTCGTTGAGGTTGGCGACGGTATCGCTCAGATCCACGGACTCAGCCAGGTGGGTTTCGGCGAGCTATTGTCGTTCCCCAGCGGTGTGAGCGGCCTCGCGCTGAACCTTGAAGAAGACGCGGTCGGCGCGGCCATCATGGGCTCAGACACCGGCGTTAACGAAGGCGACCTCGTTAGGGCGACCGGCCTGGTGGCTCAGGTGCCGGTTGGCGATGCGCTTCTTGGCCGCGTGGTCGACCCGCTGGGCGTACCCATCGACGGCAAGGGCCCAGTGAAGACTGACGGTACGCGCGCCATCGAGATGGTCGCTCCCAACGTGGCCATCAGACAGGCCGTCAACCAGCCAGTGCAGACGGGCATCAAGTCCATCGACGGCATGATTCCAATCGGTCGTGGGCAGCGTGAGTTGATCATCGGTGACCGCTTCACGGGCAAGACGGCGATCGCGATTGACACCATCATCAACCAGAAGGGCCAAGACCTTCTGTGCATCTACGTGGCCATCGGCCAGAAGCAGAGCAAGGTGGCCAGTATCCAGGCCACCCTCGAAGAGCACGGTGCGATGGCCCACACGGTGATCGTGGCGGCGAACGCGTCCGACCCTGCGCCGATGCAGTACCTGGCACCCTATGCAGGTTGCGCCATCGGTGAGGCGTTTATGGCCAGTGGCCGCCATGCACTGATCATCTACGATGACCTGACCAAGCACGCGTGGGCATACCGACAGATGTCACTGCTGCTCAAGCGCCCTCCTGGGCGTGAGGCGTACCCCGGTGACGTGTTCTACCTGCACAGCCGTCTCCTTGAGCGTTCGGCACGGCTCGACGAGGAGCACGGCGGCGGATCGCTGACGGCCCTGCCGATCATCGAGACCCAAGCGGGTGACGTGTCCGGGTACATCCCGACCAACGTTATTTCCATCACTGATGGTCAGATCTACCTTGAGGCTGACCTGTTCAACGCTGGTATCCGCCCTGCGGTCAACGCAGGACTGTCCGTTTCACGGGTCGGCAGCGCGGCTCAGACGAAAGCAGTGAAGAAGGTTGCCGGTCGCATGCGTTTGGAGCTTGCTCAGTACGCGTCGCTTGCAGCGTTCGCTCAGTTTGGTGCGTCAGACCTGGACGCAGTGACGCGAGCCCAACTAGAGCGGGGAAAGCGTCTCACCGAGCTTCTGAAGCAACCGCAATACAAGCCGAATTCCCTCGGGCAGATGGTTTCCTCTATGTATGCGGTGGTGAACGGCTTCATGGACGACGTTCCGGTGGACCGCATCCGTGAGTTCGAGGATCGACTGATCGGTTACCTGGAGACGTCGAAGGCCGACGTGCTGAACGGGATCGAAGAGAAGAAAGACATTGACGCGGAGATTGAGGCGGGGTTGAAGGAAGGCATTCTTGCCTTCAAAGCCACGTTCTAACTCCCGACCACCGACCGGCAATCGGTCAACTTGTACTAGCCGTAATGGCAGACCAGAGAAAGGGCAACTAACGAGTGCCTAGCGTAAGAGAGATACGAGGACGCATAAAGAGCGTCAAGAACACGGCCCGCGTGACCAACGCGATGCAGATGGTCGCGGCGTCGAAGATGCGCCGTGCCCAAGAGCAGGTCGTAGCGTCACGCCCGTACGCTCAGAAGCTGCGTTCCGTGCTTGCGGGCCTTGCAGCGCAAGGCTCCGGTGACGCGGACACTACGCACGCGCTGCTGGAGAGCCGCCCCGTCAAGAATGTACTGCTTTTGCAGATCACTCCTGACCGCGGTCTTGCCGGCGGCCTGCCGTCGAGCATCAACCGTGCCTCGGGGCTGTTCTTGCAGAAGCAGGAGACTGCCGCATCGGTGATCACCGTCGGGCGCAAGGGCCGCGATTTCATGGTGCGTGCAGGCCGTGACCTGAAGGGATCATTCCCTGGCATGGGAGAGCGGCCTTCCTTGGGCGACTGTCTACCCATATCGGCACTCGTCGCACAGTTGTACACAGATGGGATCGTGGACGAGGTGCATGTCGCCTACACCCGGTTCATCAACACCGTAGTGCAAGAGGCGACCTTAGCGCAGTTGCTGCCGATCAAGACCGGCGAGCTGGAAGAGCCCGGCGCTCCCGCCGACTACGAGTACGAGCCGGACGCTGCAACAGTACTGAACACATTGCTTCCCCGCTTCCTGGATACCCAGGTGTACCAGGCGGTATTGGAAAGCAACGCGAGTGAACAATCGTCCCGAATGGTGGCGATGAAGAACGCGACCGACGCGGCCGAAGAGATGGTCGACGGGTTGACGTTGGAATTGAACAAGGCCCGCCAGGCCATGATCACCGCTGAGTTACTTGACTTGGTTGGTGGCGTGGCGGCATTAGAAGGATAGTTCGGCGAGAGCGAAGCTCTCGGATTGAAGGAGTAAGGACATGGCAGTAGGAGCCGAAGGCAAAGTCGTACAGGTCATCGGGACGGTTGTCGACGTAGAATTCCCGCCTGAGAGTCTACCGGGCATCTACAGCGCACTTGAGCTTAAGTCAAAGGGCGAACGCCTAGTTCTCGAGGTTGAGCAGCAGGTAGGCAACAGCTGGGTCCGCTGCCTCGCTCTCGGGCCGACCGAGGGACTGACGCGCGGTGCTGTCGTGCGAGACACCGGCGCCCCGATCACGATCCCCGTGGGCGAACCCGCGCTTGGACGATTGTTCAACGTTATCGGTGAGCCGTTGGACGGCCTAGGTCCCGTGGACGCCAAAGACCACTGGTCCATCCACCGTTCGCCGTCTCCCTACGAAGACCAGAGCATGACCACCGAGGTGCTTGAGACCGGCGTCAAAGCCCTCGACCTCATCGCACCCTTCACCAAGGGTGGCAAGGTCGGCGCGTACGGCGGCGCTGGCGTTGGCAAGACCGTCATCATTCAGGAGCTCATCCGTAACATCGCGGAAGAGCACAGCGGTTACTCCGTCTTCGCCGGTGTGGGCGAACGCTCCCGTGAGGGCAACGACCTCTGGAATGAGATGCGGGAGTCAGGCGTGCTGAACAGCACGGTGCTCGTGTTCGGCCAGATGAACGAGCCCCCCGGTGTGCGCCTACGCATCGCGATGACTGGCCTGACCATGGCCGAGTACTTCCGCGACGTGATGAACCAGGATGTGCTGCTGTTCGTTGACAATCTCTACCGTTACATCCTTGCGGGCATGGAAGTGTCCGCGCTGCTCGGTCGTATGCCTTCCGCCGTGGGCTACCAGCCCACGCTCGGCACGGAGATGGGTGATCTGCAAGAGCGGATCACCTCCACCACCAAGGGTTCGATCACGTCCTTCCAGGCCATCTACGTGCCCGCTGACGACTACACCGACCCTGGTGTGGCCACCAGCTTCGGTCACTTGGACGCAGTCATCTCCCTTGAGCGTGCGATCGCGGCGAAGGGTCTCTACCCAGCCGTCGACCCGTTGACGTCGTCGTCACGGATCTTGGACCCGCTGATCGTGGGCCAAGAGCACTACGACACGGCACGCGGCGTGCAGCAGGTGCTGCAGAAGTACAAGGACCTCCAGGACATTATCGCGATTCTTGGTCTGGAAGAGCTTTCAGAAGACGACAAGGTCACGGTCGGCAGGGCACAGCGCATCGAGCAGTTCCTGTCCCAGCCGTTCCACGTTGCTGAGCAGTTCACCGGCCTCGACGGTCGTTACGTCCCGGTTGTCGAGACCGTACGTGGTTTCAAGGAGATCCTTGAAGGCAAGCACGACCACATCGCGGCACAGGACTTCAACATGGTGGGGACGATCGACGAAGTCCTCGCTCGCCATGAAGAACGCCAGAAGGCCAACGCTGGGGTAGGTGCGTAACCGATGCCGATGCGGCTTGAGATAGTCACTGCTGAACGCATCCTCTTCGAGGGTGAGGTTGATGTTGTCGTCGCGCCGGGTGGCGACGGCGAACTCGGCGTGTTGCCGCATCACGCGGCGGTCATGACCACGTTGGCGCCGGGTGAACTTCGCTACCGCGTTGGTGGCGAAGACAACCACTACGTCGTCCACGGTGGCTTCATGGACGTCCGTGGCGACCAGGTGGTCGTGCTGGCAGACGCGGCGGAGCACGTCAGCGAGATCGACGAGGCTCGCGCTGAAGAGGCGATTGCACGCGCACAAGAGCGCATCGCGACACGCGGCGAGGACGTTGACCTCGAACGAGCGTTGGCGTCTCAACGGCGCGCGCAGGTTCGGCTCAGGATCACGCGCCGCCACCGCAGGCAGCGCCCGACTGGCGCGGGGTCAGTTCCCCAGTAAGCAGTCGTTTCGCAGACAATAAGAAAAGGGCCTCACATGAGGCCCTTTTCCTTTGCAATCGTTTTCTAACGGCTGGTCACGCGAACCGACCACCAAATACCGAACGGTCGAGCTACTTGCTCTGACCCTTTTCACGCATGTGTAGTCCCAGACCGGTGAACGCTGCCGCTATGGCCAATACCGTCCACGTGATGATGGCGGCCCAGAAGCCCCCGTCGAATTCGCCCATTGGTTTCTCCTTGTAGCAGCCAACGTCAGCGTGGCCGTGCAGCACCTCTGAGGTTAGAGGTGAGCAAGGGCAGTGTCAACCGCGTCCCAGGCTCGTTGAGAGGCACGTCATGCGCTGATCCCGAGTTCACTGTGGAATCCATGTTCCAGCCTTTTGCACTTGAGGCGAACGTGCTCTGGCGACAAGCCTCGCTCCTCAAGCCGCTCCGTGCCCGCAGCACCCCGCACGGCCCGCAGCTACGCCTCGCTATCGCCAAGCGGCAGCCAATGGGTGCAGGGAGTACCCTGCTAGACGGCGCTGAGGTAGTAGGTCATGGACTGGAGAGACACCACCGGGTCCACGTTCCGGATGCGCACGTCAGGGGGTGTCAGGGCCGACTTGGGCGCGTAGTTCAGAATCGACTTCACGCCAGCGGCGACAAGGTTATCGATGACCGCCTGCGCAACGTTCGCGGGAACCGCCACGATGGCGATCTGCACATGCTCGCGCTCAGCGATCTCCGCGTAATCTGCGAAGTTATACACCGTGAGCCCACCAGCAACCTGTCCGACCACCGCAGGGTCAGAATCGAACGCGCACACCACGCGGAAGCCCTCCGGCTCGAAACCTGGATAGCTGATGATCGAGCGCCCGAGCCGACCCACGCCGACCACCGCAACGTTCCACGTCTGGTCGAGGCCCAGGATGTTTCGCAAGCGCTCCAGTAGGTGCGAGATGCTGTACCCGCGCCCCTGCTTCCCGAAACGACCGAAATAGCTCAGGTCCTTGCGTATCTGCGCGGGCGTCACCTGTAGCAGTTCGCCTAGTTGCTGCGAACTGATGACATCGAAACCGCTGCTCTCAAGTTGAGCCAGGGCCCGCAGGTACTGCGGTAGACGGTCGACGACAACTTCGGGAACCCCGCTGTGTGTGGTCACAGGCACCTCTAGAATCGCTGTCTGGAGACTTTGTGAAACGTTTGTGAAACGATTGTAAATAGATTCACAAACAGGGTCAATCAAGTTCGCGGGCAGGGTGGATGATATAGTGGCACCCGTTGTTACAGTGAGGTTCTGGCGTGTTCATAGGCACCTGCAAACTGACGTTTAGGCTCCCTGGTAACGACTCACTCAAAGGCAAGCGCCAGGTGTCGCGCTCGCTCATCGCGCGCCTGCGCAACAAATTCAACGTATCGGTCGCAGAGGTGGACGGCGTTGATCGACATCAAACTCTCGTGATCGGCGTCAGCTGCGTCAGCAACGACGCAACCTACGCCACCGAACAGATCGACGCGCTGGTGCGATTCGTCGAACAACAGCAGCACCTAGACGCCGAGTTGATCGAAGCCGAGCGTGACCTGCTAGACGGCGACTGACCCGCGCCGGAAAGGCACAGAGCATGTTTCACTCGCGGTTGGATATCTTCCGCCTATCGATGACGTGGTGTTGATGTGATACCTTGCCCTAGTTCTTGGGAGAGATGACGATCGAGACCTAGGAAAGGGGCGGAGCGGCTGGCAGAAGAATCTACCAGCATCTGGGTCTACGTGGAGCTGTTCGGAGTGTTGGCGCTGGCGATATGGGCGTTCGTCCCCCGGAAAGGGCATCCAATTGATACTGGCGATCTGAATGCTCTTAGCGTCGTGGCCGCGAGTGTTCGAACGAAAGCGGACGGTCTGGACGCGTACTACAGGGCTCGGCGGCTCGATGGAAGGCGTGTCGCAAACTTCGTAGTGATTGAGACAGCGGCACCCTTGGGAGTACGGGAAAGCAACGAGAAATATAGAGCGGCCTACGAGCTCATCATGCGCGGCATCGATGTCCATCTAGACGTGTATCCGTCGGCCTCCGTTCAGGGCGGAATTTCCTCAGGGGGAGAGTGGGGGGCCGCGCCCTTTTATCCAGGTCTTGTTCCAGGGGGTGAGTTGGGGGCCGCTGGTAGGGCAGTGCTGGGTGACAAGTCTCGCTCGCCCTTGCGATATTCAACGGAGGTTCTGAAGGACCGCCTCGCTGACATCACCACGATATCCGAGTTGCGATCAAATGTTCCGTTCCGTGCGGGTTACCGACATGAGCTTTCCGTTCACCCTGACGATCTGAACGACGCCTATGACACGCTTCAAGAAATGGGCATCCGCCTAAGCATGAGGCATCATGCGACGCAACAACTGGATGTCGATCAAGCGGACGGCATCGACAGGTCGGATTTGCCATTCCAACCCTGACGGGCGAATATCGAGCGTTTGCTACGGTGAGCAATGCCGGTTGACGCGCTCGCCGCACCCCAGGAGCAAACGTGGACGTAGGCCTGTTCGTCGACCAACTGGAGCGCTCGCCGATCAATAGCGGCCAGCTCGTGCACGTCGAGGAGCTACCCGAGCGCCAAGCCTCACATGCGGGCCTGACGCACGACCTGCACCCCACGCTCAGCGCGGCACTCCTGGATCGGGGCATGTTGCCGTTGTTCACCCACCAAGCGCGCGCCATCGACGCTGTCCTTGATGGCCACGATGTCGCTGTGGTCACGCCCGCTGCCTGCGGCAAGAGCCTCTGTTACGACATCCCGATTGCGCAGGCGTTCCTGACTGACTCCACCAGCAAGGCGCTGTTCCTGTTCCCCACCAAAGCGCTCGCGCAGGATCAGTTGCGCGGCCTTCAAGAATTGCTTCCGCCCAAGCTCGAAGGCAAAGCGGCTATCTTTGACGGCGACACGCCATCCTCGGAGCGACCCAGCGTCCGCCGGAGCGCGCGTGCGGTGCTGACCAACCCCGACATGCTGCACTACGGCATGCTCCCCAACCACCGTGCCTGGAACCGACTGTGGCCTTCGCTCAAGTACGTGGTGATCGACGAGGCCCACGTGTATCGCGGGATATTCGGGTCTCACGTCGCCAACGTCCTACGTCGCCTGCGACGCCTGTGCGCGCACTATGGCTCAGACCCTCAGTTCATCCTGTCCTCGGCCACCATCGCCAACGCGGGCGAGCTTGCCGAAGGTCTGATCGGCCGTCCCGCCGAGGTTATCGCCGAGGACGGGGCTCCCCACGGCCCGAAACACTTCGTGTTCTGGGATCCGCCTATCATCGACGAAGAGCGTGGCACGCGCGCCAGCGCCGGTAGCGGGACGTCGCGCCTGCTTGAGATGCTCCTCAAGCGCGACGCGCGCACCCTGGCGTTCGTACGCACCCGGAGGCAGGCGGAGCTTGTCTTCATCGCAGTAAGAGATCGTCTGCGCCTGGACAATGCTCCCCTGGCCGAGCGCGTGCGCCCGTATCGTGCGTCCTACCTGGCGGAGGATCGCCGTGAGGTCGAGCGTGGCCTGCTGGACGGTCAGCTGCTCGGCGTGGTGGCGACCAATGCGCTGGAGTTGAGTATCGACATTGGCGACCTGGACGCCACCCTGATCACCGGCTACCCAGGCAGCATCGCCAGCACGTGGCAGCAGGCAGGGCGCAGTGGACGAAGCGGGCAGGGTTCCCTCAGTGTGCTCGTTGCGCAGGACAATCCGCTGGATCAGTACCTCATGCGCCACCCCGACTTCTTCTTCGGTCGCCCCCACGAGCACGCCCGCATACGTCCTGAGAACCCCTACGTCCTCGATCCCCACCTGCTCTGCGCGGCCTACGAGATGCCGCTCAGCGAGAAGGACGCCGCGCTGTACGGCGACGGCTTCGCTGCCCACGTCGCCCGCCTAACCGACGAAGGATCGCTGAACGAGCGGAACGGCAAGTGGTTCATCTCACCGTCGGTGGAGTACCCCGCGCAGGACGTGAACATACGCTCCGCCTCTCACACGCAGTACCTGGCCGTCGAATCGCAGTCCGGGCGAGTCCTTGAGCACCTCGACGAATCAGCCGCCTTCAGCCAGCTCCATCCTGGCGCCGTGTACCTTCACCAAGGCGAGTCCTACATCGTTGAAAACCTCGACCTGACAGCAGGCGTCGCGTACCTGACCACCACCGACGTTCCGTACTACACCGAATCGCGTGATGTCACAGACATCCGCATCGTGGAGACCAAGGCGTCGAAAACCCTCAACGGCGCGGTCGTTCACGTGGGTGAGGTGGAGGTGTCACGCCAGGTGATCGGGTACCGCAAACGTGGCTTCTACTCAGCCGACGCCAAAGACGAAGACCTTGGCGACGAACTCCTAGACTTGCCCACGCGCGTGTTCCGCACCGTCGCCTTCTGGTTCGACCTGCCAGCGATCACGTTCAACCGTGCATTGCGTGACAAGGAAGACCTCGCCGGTGGGCTGCACGCCATGGAGCACGCCGCGATCGGCGTGCTCCCGCTGTTCGCGCTGTGCGACCGCAACGACATCGGTGGCGTCTCCACGCCCATGCACCAGGACACCGGCGAGCCGCAGGTGTTCATCTACGACGGTCACCCTGGTGGCGTCGGCATCGCAGAGCACGGCTTCGACGTTGTCGAGGAACTCCTGGGCGCGACGCTGGCGGCCATCGAGGAGTGCCCCTGCACCGATGGCTGCCCCAGTTGCGTGCAGTCGCCCAAGTGCGGGAACAACAACAACCCGTTGGACAAGCAACAAGCGGCGGTCTACCTGCGTGACCTGCTCGGGCGCGGGTGATTCAGGCAGCCGCCGATAGCTCCCCGTAAAGGGCGGCCCCTGGTAAAATGGCACGCGAAGCGGAACTCCTATGGGGCATAAGACACGATGACTAGCACACCCGAAAAACGAGCAGCGTACGTGTACGAGGACAGGCTGTCTCGTCACGTGCTCAGCGATCGACACCCCATGCGGCCAGTGCGCCTCCAGTACACCAACGCACTCCTGCGTGGCTATGCCGCGTTCGACGATCCAGGTGCGCTGGTGGTCGACCCTCGACCTGCCACCCGCGAAGAACTGCTGACGTTCCACACCGAGTTTTACCTGGAGATCGTTCAACGCCTCAGCGCCGGCGAGGTGATTCCGGGCGCTGAGATCTTCGGCTTCTCAGAGGCAGACGACAACCCTATCTATGAAGGCATGTACGAAGCCGCGTTGCTCTCCACGGGCGCGTCCGTGCAAGCCGCAGAACTGATCGCCGATGGCACGGTCCAGCGTGCGTTCGCTCCCGCTGGTGGCCTGCATCACGCCGCATCCGGTCACGCCTCCGGGTTCTGCATCTTCAACGACCCGGTCGTTGCCATCAACGCACTCCGCAAGCGTGGCCTGCGCGTCTGCTACGTGGACATCGACGCCCACCACGGCGATGGCGTCCAGAACGCGTTCTACCGTGATGCTGACGTCATGACGATTTCCATCCACGAGGGCCCGCGCTGGCTGTTCCCCGGCACAGGCGAGGTCAACGAGATAGGGGAGCGCGACGGCAGGGGTTTCTCCGTGAATCTACCGTTGTTCCCGTACACGCCGGACGATGTGTTCGTTCGCGCTTTCGACGAAGCGCTGGTGCCCCTGATCAAGGCATTCAAGCCCGACGTGCTCGCGACCCAATTGGGCGCGGACGCTTACATCCACGACCCGCTCACGCAACTAGGCCTGACCACCCACGGCTACGAGGCTGTCGTCGAGCGATTCGATGCGCTGGGCTACCCGTGGCTGGCTTTCGGTGGCGGTGGTTACGACATCGACGCCGTGCCCCGGTGCTGGGCGTTGGCCTACGGGATCATGCTCGGCCGACGCTGGCCCGACGTCTTGCCCTCAGGCGCGGAGGCGTTCCTGGAGAGCGGCGCGCTCCGCGACGGCGTCGTCACCGTCGAAGACGACGTGCTCAACCAGACATCGGCGTGGGTCGATCAGAAGGTTGAGGAGGTCAAACGTCTCATCTTCCCGCTCCACGGCCTCGCCAGCTAGCGTTCGCCAACTCGTAGCGAGAACCCTGGCTGCTACCTAGCTCAGGTGGAAGAACTCACTGGCGTTGCCCGTGACCATCTTGCGTACGGCGTCTTCGGGTATCCCCGCGAACGACTCTTCCAGAGTCTTTGCGGTGTTGGGCCAATCGCTTTCAGCGTGTGGGAAATCGGTCGACCACATGATGCGATCCACTCCGCCCTCTCGGAACATCGTGCGGACGCCGACCGGGTTGTACACGAACCCCCAGTAGACGTGCTCTTTGACGTACTCGCTGGGCAGTTGCTTGAGTGTCGGGAGCCCGAGCAATCGCTCCGCCATCAGCTGGTGACGCAGGTAATGCTGATCCATCTGCTCAAGGAAGTTTGGTATCCATCCGATCTGAGTCTCGGCGAAGTAGATGCGGAAGTCCGGGAAGCGGTCGAACACCCCCGCCCAGATCAATTGTGCGGCGTGGAGCGACCCCCGGAAACCGTACTTGGCATAGCGCTGCACGATGTCCAAGAACCCCTGTTCGGGCTGCTTGGGGTAGAGGAATGTTGGCCCGGCGAGTCCGCCACCGTAGGAGCGCGCAGAGACTCCATTGTGGGCCGCCGACGCTATCGTCGGGTGATTGAACTCGACGTGCACCGAGATCGGACACCGTAGGTCTACGGCTGCGGCCCAGAATCGATCGTCCTCTGGTGAGGGATGCGAGAGGCCCGTTGGGAAGGAATTCAGCGATACCCCCACAAGCCCGTTTTGCATGCAATATTCCATCTCCGCGATCGCGTCGTCGACGCCGGTCACTGGAATCATACCGAGACCCAACAGCCGGTCCTTGGAGACCGAGCAGTACTCTTCCCACAAGAACTCGTTGTACCCCCGAACGACAGCCCGGTAGGAATCGTCATCTTGGATGTTGGCGCGCCAGGCCGCGGGCCCTTGAGCCCCGGTGAACAAGATCTCGGCGTCCAGGCCGTCGACATCGAGCTCGTGCACGCGTTGCTCCGGCGTCCCCATACCAGGACGGTCTCCCACGTTAGGGCCTAGCTCCACGCTGTCGGGGTACACCCTGCCGCCGAGCCCCTCGTAGGGCATCACCACGTAGCCATCTGCGTTGGTGAAGGGTTTTGGGTTTTTGGGAGCCGCCTCACGGTGCGCGGCCGCGACATGCTGCGTCCAGCGACTCGGCAAAAGCTCCAGATGAGAATCGCCTGAGATGTAACCGTACTGTCGGGACATGCACCACCCCCTGTACCGAGTCTTTGATGACGAGTCAGAGCATGAACGCTTCGAGGCCGCGACGCAAGCCATGAAGGCTCGGCGGTGCGTTGCTTGCACACCGCGACAGCGAAGTCGAAAGGTCTCTCACATCCCCCGGCGTCTCCCCGATCGTACCGCCAGCGAAGTCGGCGAGCCAGCGTCCCCCGCCGGACCTCCTCGGCCTCTGGGACAGGACTGAGGAGAGGGAAAACTCCCGCTAACAATCGTCGTTAGGCATCCCCAAGCGCGCTCGCTTAACGTCATTCAGAGTCCGCGCTCTCGTCCCCTCTGTTCCTTGGGCGCAGCACCAGCGAAGCCGAAAGGCTTCTCAGATCCCTTCCGATACCCGTTCGTCCTGACGAACGTTACGCAACTTCCCCTTTGCGGTTTACTCTGATCAGGGAGCTCCCCCTG
>JAQCEV010000142.1 GCA_027618515.1 Chloroflexota bacterium
GCATAAGCAGGCAGGGAATCCACTTATCTCGACGGCCCTGACTGTTCAAACAACCGGGACCACCTCACAGCAAGAGGGACGCGAGGAACAACACGTAGCCGTTGATGATCCATTGGAGATCACCAATGGATGCGTCCAGGTCGGCCTGAAGCACAGGAAGTGCGACGTTGACCGCGGTGCTGTCGATGAACGCCATGCTCGATCCGAGAATCGTCGCGGCGAGGATCCAGACACCGGAGTAGGAGCGCTTTACCACTGTAACGTCAGGGACTATCTCTTCGTCAGACGAGGGGAATGTGGACATGTGCACCTACCCGTGGAAGCGATATCCCACATTCCAAACGGTATCGATGAACGTGTGGGTGACGTCCTCGATCTTGCTGCGCAGGCGTCGAACGTGAACATCGACAGTGCGAGTACCACCGAAATACTGGTAGCCCCACACCTGCTCAAGCAACGCTTCGCGACTGTACACGCGGCCAGGGTTGGAGGCCAGTAGCTTCAGCAACTCGTATTCTTTGAACGTCAGGAGCACGGGCTTATTCGCGACGTACACGTCGTAGCGCTCCGGATCGATGACGAGATCCCCACCGGTGATGAGATGTGCCTCGGGCGGAGGGGTCTTGTGGTCCAGTAGGCGAGCGATGCGCAGCCACAGCTCACCCAGGCGCCACGGGACGACGATGACATCGTCAGCGGCGATCTGGACATTAGGGGTGCGCAGGAGGTCCCAGGAGATGGCTGCGATGACTGGAAGGCCAGCGGTCGAACCGCTGCCGGATGGCAGGTTCTGGGTGGCACGATCAATGTCGTTTCGGTGGGTCTCCGTCAGATCCACCAGCAGAACGTCAGTGGACGATTCTGAAGTGCCATCAGCGCCTGCCTGAACGAACCGGACGCCCTCGGAGTCCAGGCTGCGTTGGAGATCCAGACCAGGACCACCAACGACGCCAACAATGTAGGGAACCTGGCTCAACGGAGGCGTTCCCGCCTCTGCTACCACCAGATCTTGCCTTCCACCGATTCTTTGAGATCGTCGTACGTTCTCGTCCATAGGCCCGTGCTCAAGTACTTCCAGCCTCCGTCAGCGAAGAGGCACACGATGTTGGCGTTGTCCACGCGGCCCGCAAGGCGAAGCGCCGCTGCGAGCACTGCCCCGGAGGATACTCCTGCGAACACGCCCTCGCGACGCAACAATTCTGCTGTTCCACGGAAGCTTTCTTCTCCACTCACCATGCTGCGGGCATCCAACATGCTCAGATCCAGGATGGGCGGAACGAAGCCTTCCTCCAAGCTGCGCAATCCTTGGATGCGATCATCCGGCTCCGGTACGGCAGCGATGATCTCAATCTTAGGGTTGTACTCCTTGAGTGCGCGCCCCGTTCCCATGAGCGTGCCGCCTGTTCCCAGTCCCGCGACGAAGTGGGTGATCTCGGGCAGATCCCTGATGATCTCGGGCCCCGTGGTCGCGTAGTGAGCACCCGGGTTCGCAGCGTTTCCATACTGGAACAGCATGAGGTACGAGGGGTCCTTGGCCACGATCTGCTTGGCCATTGCGATGGAACCGTTCGAGCCTTCTTCGCCGGGCGAGGAGATGATCTCCGCGCCATACGCACGCAGAAGCTCTGATCGCTCTGGGCTCACGTTATCGGGCATGACTGCGGTGAACCGATAGCCGAGGCGACTGGTGATCATCGCCAGCGAGATCCCGGTGTTACCGCTGGTGGGCTCAAGGATGGTTCGACTGGCGTCCAAAGACCCATCGTCGAGGGCGGCCTGAACCATCGCCCTGGCGATACGGTCCTTCACCGAGCCGGTGGGGTTGTTCCCCTCCAGCTTGGCGAAGATCCGGACGCCAGGCTTGGGACTGAACGACGGTAGTTCGACCAAGGGTGTTTCGCCGATGGCCTCAATGAGGCTGGAGCTACGCATGCAGGCTCCAGAGCAGCGTCACGTTCATTAGTGAACGGCTACCGCGCCTTCGTCGCCAGGTAGAACCAAGCCACAAAAGACGTCATAGTCCACCAATTCAGTAACGGTAGGGTGGTCACCGCACAACCAGCACTCTGGGTTTCGGCGCGTCCTGACGACACGGAATTCCATGCTGAGCGCATCCACCAGCAGCAGACGCCCGATGAGTGGCTCGCCGATTCCGAGGATCACCTTGACGACCTCCGTGGCCTGCAGGCTGCCCATCGTGCCCGTCAGGGCACCCAGCACGCCGGCCTCTGCGCAGTTCGGAACCATCCCCGGCGGGGGTGGCTCCGGGTAAAGGCAGCGGTAGCAGCCCTTGCCTGGCTCGTAGGTCGTGACCTGTCCATCGAAGATCAGGATGCTCCCGTCCACGAGGGGCTTGTTGTTGAGGTACGCCGCGTCGTTGACCAAGTAGCGTGTGGCGAAATTGTCCGCGCCATTGACGATCACGTCGTACTGGGCGATCAGATCCATAGCGTTCTCCGAATTGATCGGGAACTCGTGGGCCACCACGTTGACGTCCGGGTTGTATCGGGCCAGCGTGATCTTGGCAGACTGAACCTTGGGCATGCCGATCGTCTCGGTAGTGTGGAGCACTTGGCGCTGCAGGTTGCTGAGGTCCACGGTGTCGAAATCGACGAGTCCGATGGTTCCGACACCCGCGAGTGCTAGGTACAAGGCGACCGGACCACCGAGGCCACCGGCGCCGACGATCAGCACTTTCGAGTCGATCAGCTTGCGCTGTCCTCGGCTGCCGATCTGCGGCATGATGATGTGACGACTGTAACGTCGCACTTGCTCAGGGGTGAGCTGTGTTGCCGAAGTCATGATTCTCCTCCTTGGGAAGCATGCAATATCCAGATGCATGCGAAGAAATCGCGCGTGGGATTGCCACTCGCGATCCATTCTTACTGTTTGAGATGCGTTGGGTCGTCTCCTGATGCAGGAGAGGCGACTTACGCTCGCGCCGACGGCTTACCGCCGTCGATTAATGTAACGCACGTACGCACATGCGGCCAGTGCTTTCGATTCTTTTTGATTTGTCAGTGGGGCTTTCGGCGGCCGTCGAAGAGCTACGCGATTGGGGAAACGAACTCAGCAGTGGAGCGCTGGCGTTCGGCCAAGTCGCCCACGGTGGTTGTCGTGAGCACTTGATGAACAGCCTGTTCGACATCCTGCCAGATGCTCCGCTGCGCGCACCCGACGGCCAACGTACACTCGGATATGTCCTCGATACAGTCGAGCGGAGCGCTCCGGCCCTCCAGCGTGGTGACGACGTCATCCAGCGTGATCTCCTTCGCCGGGCGTGCGAGCACGTGGCCACCCTGTGGACCACGCCTGCTCCTGATGAAGCCGAACTTATTGAGCGTAGTTAGCACCTGATCAAGGTACGGCTCAGGGATGCTTTGGCGCCCCGCTATGTCTCTGGTACGCACGGGCTTACCAGGCTCCGCTTGGAGAGCGAGATCCACCAGCGCGCGGACGCCATAGTCCACTTTCATCGGAATGCGCATGGTTCTCTCTCCAATCTTGTCAGGGCACTTTGGCCGGTCACGCCACGAGGGCGTGCTACCCATAATAACCATCGAACGATTCAAAGACAATTAAATCGACCGATAAAGTCGACAATAGGTGTGCCCACTCCCCCGTTTGGCTGTCTGGGGCGATATCTGGTAGCATTTCTGATTGGTGCCGCAGAAAACGGCACCTTTCGGTTTTTCAGCCCTCCAATCAATAGCCGTCCTACTTAGGACGCAGCTCGGGAGCCCCGCATGGATCAGATCACCGTTGAAGCACAGCCACGTACCGCCCTTGGAAAGAAGGTCGGAGCGCTCCGGCGTTCAGGGATCACTCCGATCCACGTCTACGGATCGAAAGTGGAGTCTCTGACGCTACAAACATCCACCGTAGACTTGGTCCACGCTTTGAACACAGCAGGGCTGACGACCCCGATCACCGTCAAGGTTGGCTCCGACGAGCACTTTGTGGTCGTCAAGCAGATCCAGAAGCACCCTGTCACCGACCGGGTTCTGCACGTGGATCTCTTCACGATCTCCCGCACCGAGCGGATTCATGCTTCCGTTCCCCTCCACTTCGAGGGCGAGGCATTGGCAGCTCGAGAAGAAGGCGCACAACTCTCCGAAGACCTCCACGAGCTTATGCTTGAGGCAATGGCTCTGGAGATGCCTCACGGGATCACTGTCGACCTCGCGCCGATCGTGGACTTGGATTCCGTGATCTACGCCGCGGACGTGGTTCTGCCGGCTGGGGTGACCTTGGTAACCGATCCCACTGCGATCGTGGTGCGGATCGCACACCGACGTGGCGCAGGAGGCGGCGAGACTGACGGCGCTCCCGCAGCGGCAGCAGGGGCTACAGAGGGCGCGTAAGTTTCAACAGCGCCAGAGCTATGCAAGGCGTTACGAAGGAAGGGTCGCCCCGACGAAATCGGGGTGGCCCCGGACAAAGTCTGCTGCTGCCATCGGCTTGCGACCCGCGGGCCTAACCTGGCGCAGCACCAACAATCCCTCTCCCGTCACAACAGCGACATCCTGCCCTTGAGCGATCACCGTGCCCAGCGGACCTGCCGCTCCTTCACTCGACTCCAGCACCGCCCCCGACAGCAGGTCTAGCCGCTCACCGCGGTAGGTCGTTGCGGTGCCTGGCCACGGGTCGAACGCCCGGATCCGTCGCTCAAGATCGATCGCGGGCATTGCCCAATCCAATCGACCATCCTCTTTCTTGAACCGCTTGATAATCGTTACGCCTTCAGCAGCCTGGGGCGTCGGAACAAGCTCGCCCGCTACATAGCGGGGCAAGACCTCCCCAAGCATCCGCGCACCAAGAGAGAACAGAGCCTCCGTTAAGGCAGGCGCATGTTCCGTACCCGCCAGAGAGACTTCTTCCATCGCCACCACTGCGCCGGTATCCAGCCCTTCGTCCATCTGCATGATCGTCGTGCCTGTGACGGCGTCGCCAGCGAGAATCGCGCTCGCTACGGGGGACGCGCCGCGGTGCCGGGGAAGTAGGGACGGGTGGACATTCACGGCTCCATACTTAGGACCAAAGAGGAACGGGGCGGGCAGCAACAAACCATATGCGGCCAGAACCACCAAGTCGGCGCCAAGCTCTGCAAAACGAGCCTTCTCTTCATCGTTGGTGACGCGCGCTGGCGTCAGTACGCTGATGCCGCAAGCCTGCGCATATTCTTTGACCGGCGATGGCAAAAGCTTACGACCTCGCCCCGCTGGGCGGGCGGGCGCAGCGTACACAGCGACGATCTCACCGTCGAGTTCCGGCGCTACCCGTTCGGTGCAGGACAGGATGGGGATCACGAACTCAGGAGAGCCCATAAAAACGATGCGTAAAGAGGCCATGGAGCGATGATACAACGCGATGAGTGCAAGGTTGGGATACAGAGGTGGCTCCGGAAAACTGAACAGTGGGGATAAGTGGATTCCCTGCTCCGGTCGGGCATGATGT
>JAQCEV010000001.1 GCA_027618515.1 Chloroflexota bacterium
GTCAATTTGGACCTTCGTTGAGCACTTGGAGTCGCTTTTTGGCCGGGGATAGTTGGGAATGAGCCTGTTTGGTCCTGTCGTTTTACCTCTGAAGCGTGAACTGTCGAATGTTGGCCGCTCCTGGCACGCGTGGATATCGCCGAGGGGGTATGGTCAAACATGCTCATTCTTGCTCATTTACTCCTGCCAGAGGGGTCCAAATGGGTCCACAACGGTCCATTGGCTCCTGAGTCGGACCCCGTCCTGAATAGCGAAACGCCCCGAGGAGAATTTGCGTTATCTCGTCGGGGCGCTGCTACATCTGTCGCGTAGGTCGTCCGTGGGACAGGGTAGCGGGTGGGGGTGCGATGGCGCTATGGGCGTTTGTCATAGGTGGGGGGGAGGGGGCAAGCGGGGCGATGGTCTGACTTGCTATCGGATGGAGCTTATTGCAGGCATGACTCGGCGATGGGTGGGGATGAGCCCCTCGTCAACCGGGGCCGGAGCGTAAGTTGTGCCTTCAGACGGATAAGAGCGTCAGCATTGAAATTTTCACAATACACCAAAACTCTCGCGACCCCATAGTTAAGAAGGTCGTCTGGGCGAGTCTGTATCAGAGCGATGTCTGCGGGAGTTGCTTGGCGCACCTCTACTTTGTAGGACTCGCGCGCAGGATCAACCAAAAGATAGAACCTGGTCTGCTCGCCTGGCCCCACCACTCCGGGTGAGCCATAGTGGTGCCCGTCAACGAACAACACGATGCTCTCACCGAATCCGTTGGTCCCTGTCCTGATCGCCTGACCAGCAACCGGAAAGCAGCATCATCGCAATCAGCAACAAGCACGATGAGCGAATCGTCACCTTGGCGCGAGTGACGCGGATTGACGGGGAAACAGCGGTACCGAGGATATCGCTTTCCATACGCATCATTCCGAATGAGTGTCGCTCTATGAAGGGTTGTCTCGTGGTTGGGATGGGCGGATGAGAGGGATGGTGAGAGGACTTTCGACTTCGCTCGCGCTGCGTTCAAGAAACAGGGGCATTGCGCCGGGAAAAACGGCGCAGGGGGCCGAGGGATGGTGAGAGATTCTTCGATACCGCTCGGCGCGGACTCTGAATGACGTTAATGGCGGGGGCATCGTTGGGCTGCGTCCAGCGTTCGCTCGCCCTTCGAGTGCCTCAGGACGAACGGGATTCGGACACGGAACGGCGAGAGGTTCCCTTCGAGCGACTCAGGGCAGGCATTCGGTACCGCTCGGCGCGGACTCAGCAACTGACGTTAATGTGGGCTGGCCCGGTTGCGGATGGCGGGCGGTGGTTTGTTGGCGGGTGTTTCGGCCCTCTCCTCAATCCTCTCCCAGAGGGCGAGGAGGCCGGATGCAGAGGACGTTCGGTCGGCGAGCGCTTAGCCGGTGACGGGCGACAGCGCTCGCGGGGACAACCACGCTACGCTGCGCTGGCCGGGGGCGTGGGGGTTGCGGGCGGGGTGAATCCTTTGGCGATGAGCCATACGCCTAGGGTCAGTTCGTTGATGGCGATGGGGAGGAAGAGGACGATGGAGGAGGTGGCGACGGGGTCTGCGCCGAACATGATCCTGAGGCCTGCTGCGATGTAGGGTACGGCGCCGATGAGGCCCCAGAGTGCGAGCCATCGGGGGACGAGCCTGGTTCGGTAGAGTAGGTAGTAGAAGATGAGGGCGCTTGGGCCGAAGGCGACGGTGGGTACGAGCGCGCTTCCCGCCCATTCATGGGCTGCCTGTAGGGCTGCGCCTAGGGTTTGGAAGTGGGGAGAGTCTGGGGCGTCTGACGCTGCGAATTCCTGGCTGAGGGTCAGCAGTGAGAGTAGGCCGATCACCGAGACGAGGAAGAGTATGCCTTCGGTGAGTCTGGCTCCTACGTACCCAAGAGCTAATGCGCCATCCTGTCGCTTCAAGACGGGGTACATGGTGATCGCAATGCTCGCGACTGAAACGGCCATGGCTAATTCAAACAGCGCTCCTAGGGTGATTTGGGTTTCGCTTTCGGAGATCTTGGCTAGATCAAGGGGGCGTTCGAGGGCGGTTCCGAGCATGGCGAGGCTCAGGACGCCAGCGACGATGGCGAGGAGGAACAGTATCCCGGTGGTCATTGCGGTTCTTCTGTCCGCGGTCATGTCTCGCTCCTTGGCTTGCGTTCCGGTGTTGGTGTTCCGCGGCACAGTGTAGGCGTGAAGCTCCGTTGAGCTTGCATCTCGAATCGAGCAGAAGGCCAGGCACAAGATAGTCAGCCGTTGTGCAGCGGGCGTGAAGTCCGGGTCTTGTTACGTGAAGGCGGTGAGCGCGACGACCGAGCGAGAAGGCCAGCGTTGGCGTAGTCGGCGCGGGATAACGCTGGCGTTCGCGGCGGGGGGGGGGGGACTATGCCACGCGTGCGCGACCGAGTGTGCGCGACCGGGATAGTCATCAAATATCCGTCTCGCTGTGGCAGCGAATCGACGGCGTGAGCAATTGCGTGGAGAACACAAATCATTATTCGGTGAATAACACCAGGACTCGGAGAGAGGTGGTTGGTGGGCAGCTGCTGCTTGAAAAGACCATATGCTGCAACGTGTCTTTGCCGTTCTCGCTTGAGGAGTTGGTCCAGCATATGTTGGGGTACCAAGATTCGCTGATCGCAGCGGGCGTTGCCATGCCGACGCTCGTCGATATACGCGTCGACGACGGCTGCGTGGTTGTCCTATGTGAGGACGGTGGGGCGAATCTGGTGGATCGGTACGTGACGCCGGAGCGGTTCGTGGCTGCGCCTGAGAAACCGATAACAGAAGTTGTCGCCGTCCTGAAGAAGGTGATTGACGCAGGCCTTTCTATCGACCCGCATGTGAAGAATTTCGTGGGCGAGGCGGGGAGTCTCCTTTACGTGGACATGTCGCCACCGCTAACGGAGAGCTACGTGGCGGCAAGGTTGTCGTTAGCAACGAGGGCTACGGGAGATAGCGAGTATCAGATATTGAAGGATAATTTCTCGTACTTCCAGCCAGAGTTTCTTCCCTATCATTTCGCAGGCGATTTCCTAAATGTTGATCCGACAGCGGAGAAAATCTTCCCTGATATCCACTCCGTGCTGCGTGACCAAGGGCTTATCGAGGGCGTTGGCCTCGATGAATTTGCTGCCAGGGTAAAAGGCATCCGGGAGCTTGAGAATCTCCGACTGAGCAAGGGCCTCTTCATGATTTGAGGGCCCACGTCACGCAGGTCTTCACGCGATCAAGCAGGCAGTTCGGCGAAGGAGGGTGGTATGGGTGTGAACGATATCCAGAGGGTTGGGGTTGTGGGATCAGGGTTGATGGGGCACGGGATCGCGTTGGCGTTCGCGATGGGTGGGTACCCGGTGACAATGTGCGATCTGGACGATGAGCGGCTGTTACGGGCGATGCGTGATGCGTCGGCGACGGCGACGTTGTTCGTGGAGGAGGGGTTGATCACGGCAGAGGAGGCTGAGGCGGCGATCGGTCGGCTGTTGACGACGACCGATCTGGCGGAGCTGGCAGCCACTAGCGATTTCATCACAGAGGCGATCGTGGAGCGGTCTGAGGATAAGCGGGCGCTGTTTAACAAGCTGGACGAGTTGTGCCCTCCCCACACGATCATCGTGAGTAATACGTCGTCGTTGGTGCTGAGCGATTTCGGGTCGGACGTGAAGCGTCAGGATCGGATCGCCGGTGACGCATTACTTCGCGCCACCGGCGATCGTGCCAGGCGTTGAGGTTGCGAGGGGGCCAGGGACGTCGGAGGAGACGTACGAGACGGCGTACGAGTTGATGCGGCGGATACGGCATGTGCCAATCCGGGTGCAGAAGGAGCTTCCCGGGTACCTGCTGAATCGGCTACAGGCTGCGCTGTCCACGGAGGCGTACAAGATGTGGGCGGAGGGGGTGGCGTCAGCCGAGGATATCGATCTGGGGGTGCGGGCGACGTTCGGGTTCCGTATGCCGCAGGAGGGGCCGATGCTGCATTACGACTTGGCGGGCGTGTGGCGTTGGCCGAGGGACGTGCGCATGGGGATGCTGTCGCGTCACCTGCCAGGGATGAGCGAGGAGGCGCAGGCGAAGATCACGGCGCGTTACGAGGAGGGGACGCCGTGGTTCGGGGAGGCGGGTGGTACGCCAGAGGAGATCGAGGAGCGCGATAGGGCGTACTTGCGTCGGTTGAAGGCGCAGTACTGGGATGCGGAGGATAAGGGGTAGGACGGGCTCCATGGGGTGGGACCGCGGCCGTTGGTGCCCCCGAATAGCAGCGTTCGCTGTGATTGGCGCCCACGACCGGTGTCAGGCGCCGAGTGCGCATGGCGCTTGTAGGTCTATCGTCCGCATGGGGTAGTACTTTTGTACGGTGAGATTAGTACGGAAGTGGGAGAGGCTAGCTCATGCACGCGGACTCGCGCAGCACAGAGGAGGCGCTAGATGAGCAGAGATTCATGGAGCAGGGATTCCTGGGACGTGGACCCGAACATATCAGGGATGCACCGGGATAGCGACGGGAACGATACGCTCGTGAGCATGACCAAGCGTGTGGCGAACCTTCAGCGGCAACTGGACGCGGTAGGGGAACTGGCGCGAAACCCATGGGCCGCCCAGAGTGACAATGACGATTCCTCGACCCTGGTAGCGTAGGCGATGCGGGCCCTTTGTTTAGGATGCTCGCCCTCCAGCGTTTCCGCCGTTCGGGAGATTCTTTCGAACCTCTGGCCAGGCGCTGATGTGGATGAAGCCGAGGACCTGGTGACGGGTTTCGGGTACCTCGTATGGACGCCTCCGGATGTGGTCTTCGTAGCCAACGATTCCTCGTGGAGTCCTTCGTTGACAGAGGCGATCGGCGAAGTCCGATCCAACGCTTTGGGTCATCCGCTGGTCGCGCTGGTTGGTGCGTACGGGGATGGTGATACGGTTCGTATCTCCGCGCTCGACGCAGGAGCAGACGATTGCATCGAGAAGACGGAGTCGCCTGATCGAGCAGAGGCGAAGGTGCTCGCAATGGTGCGACGCACGCAACGGCTCCAGGCTGCGTTTCGTCAAGCTAGCTGACAAAGAGGCCAGGCGCGCCGAACATCGGGTTTGGGCGCCTAGGCGACGGCCTGGCGCGATGCAGATGGTTCGCGCTGATGTCACTAGCGAAGGCTGAAAACAGCCTTCCCAAAACCCCATTTCACGTCATACCCCTAATAGGTTCGAGCCCTGGCTTGAACGCCCGATCAGTGAGCAGCATGACATGCTGCTCTGATTCCGTGCGTCCAGGGTCAGCGTGGGTGCTACCGGAGCATCTTGGCAACGGCGTCTAGGAGCCGTTGGTGGGTGAAGGGCTTGAGGACGAAGTCGATGGCGCCGTTGATCCTGGCGTCCTCCACGACCTCACGCTGGGCATCCCCAGTGAGGAGCGTGATCCGCGCGGAGGGGTCGAACTCCCGGATGCGTTTGAGGGCGTCGATGCCATTCATGTCAGGCATCTTCAGATCCATGAGCACCGCATCGGGGCGGGTGGATCTGTACTTATCCACAGCATCCACGCCTTCGGTGGCTTCGATGACCTGATGGCCCTCTTCAAGAAGAGACTCACGTATCCGCATTCTCATTAGAGAAAGGTCGTCAACGACCACTATTCGAGCCACGGTACCGCCCCCTCCCGCGCTTCTTAACCACCGTATCGCCATCGGGCACGACTGTCGATATGCCAAAAGTACTAGAGCACTACAGACCATCGTCGTGCCTACTACCTTTGGAGGGGGCGGCTAAAGACCACGGTGGTGCGGGACGAGTGGACGCTGGTCGATCGCAGGATCGAGATGTGCGTACGCTAGCGTCTATCGATGAGGGTGCATCTCTGGCTCTTTACCGGGCCACATTCGTTCCCTGACCTGGAGCGCGTGCGGAGGGCAAAGGAGGGCCGCTAGACCAACGGCGTCGTGGTGGTCCTCGTGCTCGACGTCTGTCTGGAATTCGACGCGGCCCCAGCCCGCCGGCAGGTATTGGTGCTCGACGCGGTCGGAGTCGAGGTACTCATCGGAGGTGTCGCAGTCGGGGTAATCGCACTTGATGGAAACGATGGATGAGTAACCGATGGGGGGCCTCCTGGATGCGTCTTGGCTGGGGGCATTCTAGGCCACGCGAGGATCGATAGGGGGCGGGGTTGGTTTACGTTGGCGCGTAGCGTCGTTCGTTTGGAACCGCCGCGGGCGCTAGCCTGCCCCGGGCCCGTGCCGCACTGGCGTGCGGTAGAGGGGCGCGATGGGCAGGAGTGAATCGAGGCTTGGTGCTTAGCCGTTGCCTTTGCGGGCGATGGCGGCGTCACGGGCTTTGGTGAAGAGCTGGTCGACTTGGTAGATGGCGTCGCCAGGCAGAGTGCCGGTGTTGCCGTAGAGGGCGTCGCCGGGGACGTAGGTGCTCATGTCGCCGTAGTCCTCGATCTCCAGGTGGAGGCGGTCGTGGGGCTCACGGAAGACGTTGATGGGGTCACCACCGTCGCGGACGGTGTCGATCTGCTCTTCGAGCAAGCGACGGTAGAGGATCAAGCCCTTGTCTGACTCGGCGAGCTTCTCCTGGCTGCGATCCATGATCTCGTCCTGCTCCTCCCAGACAATGAGGTCTTGAGGGAGTATCCACTCCGGGAGGTCAACGACGGGGACGTCGAAGACCGGGACGGGGTACTGCTCGGGAACCTTGATGTCGGCGCCAGGCTCATAGATGTGGTAGACGAGGTGCCAGGTGTGGGTGTCGTCGATGGTGACGCGGATCTGGAATTCCTGCTCGCCACGTTGGCCTATGTGAACCATGTTGGGGAACACCAGGGGGTGTCCGTGGTTCCAGCCCTGGGATGTGGCTTCGTCCTCGCCCTCCTGGAGGCGGAACTTGAGGATGCCGTACTCGAACAGCTCAAAGGCGATCTTGGCGTGGTGGCGCTTGGCACGCCGGAATCCACGCCAGCGGCGTTCATCGGTAATGCCCAGCTTCTCGAGTGCGTAGAGGCCCCAGTGGCCGTGGTCCCACTCCAGGTGGGTCTGGTCGATGGAGTTCTCCTGGCACTGGACCCAGTTGGCGTTGAGGAAGGTGGAACCGATCATGCGGAAGGCGTTGGGCTGGACGAACAGGCTCCACTTGGGGAGCTCGGGTGCAGGCAGCGGGCCGATGTACCCGAAGATGAGGCCGCCGAGCTCTTCGACGGGGTAGGAGTCAATCTGGACGCGGGAGGCGAAGGTGCTATCGGCGTTCTCGGCAGGCATCTCAAGGCACTGGCCTTTGGTGTCGAACATCCAACCGTGATAAGGACAGCGGAGACCTTCTACCTCGGGGATGCCGAGGCGCAGGTTGACGCGCCGGTGGGGGCAGCGCTGGCCGATGAGGCCGATGTTGTTGGATTTGTCTCGGAAGAGGGTGAAGTCTTCGCCAAGCAGTCGCACGGCCTTTGCGCCAGGTTCCATCAGATCAGCAGAGGTGGCGACGGGATACCAGTAGCGACGCATAAGTTCGCCTCCTGGGGTGCCGGGGCCGACCCTGGTTATCTTTTCGTTGGTTTCTGAACTAAGCATGGCGAGTTTCCTCTCTTGGGTGCGTCTCGGGCGACGCTACAACATTGTTTCGAGGATAGTGGGATGAGATTTCATTTCAAGCCTTTCCACGTGAAAGGTCGTTCACAGGCGTTGAAAAGTTACCCGTGGCCGTATGAAAGTTCGTTCACAAGGTTTGGCACAGGGGAAGGCGCAGGGGATGGAACAAGTGCGGGATAGCTATAATCGCGACGCCTGAAATGCTCGTGGAAAGGGACACGATGGATCTTGCTACGTTGGAGCCCGGGTCCGAACTGTTCTCCCAGCGCATCACGATGACCGGCGACGCGGTTGCGGGTTATCTTGCGGCGGTTGAGGACGATGGGGATGCGTACGCGCAAGAAGGCGTGGTGCCGCCGATGGCGGTGGCTGCGCTGGTGATGGCCGAGGCGCTGAAGGCGATCGAGTTGCCAGCGGGGGCCGTGCACACCGGTCAGGAGCTGGGATTCCTGGCGGCGGTGGATGTGGGGGCTGAGGTGCAGTGCACGGCGAAGGTGGTGCAGAACAGCGTGCGACGCGGTACGCGGTTCGTGGCGCTGGAGATCACGGCGGACGTGGGCGACGAGCGGGCGCTGACGGGGCGCGTGTCGCTGGCTATCCCAGAGGAGGAGGAGTAATGGCGACGCCAGAGGTACTCCAAGAGATATCGCATAAGGTGACACAAGCGCAGTTGGCAAGGTACGCGGATGCGAGCGGCGATCACAATCCGCTGCACCTGGACGAGGAATTCGCGGCGAGGACGCCCTATGGACGAACGATAGCGCACGGCATGCTGGTGCTGGCGTTCGTGTCGGAGACGATGGCGAAAAGTTTCGGTCGCGCGTGGATGTGCGAGGGGAAGATGAAGGCGAAGTTCCGGGCTCCGGTGTACCCAGGCGATACCGTGACCACGAGCGGGACGCTAAAATCGACCTCAGACGCGACGGCTACGTATGAGATCGTCGTGCGGAAGCAGGACGGCAGCGATGTCGTTACGGTGGACGCGACGGTGCCGATCCCGGTTTGACGTGGCGTTCGCCCTGCCCTGTTGATCCCGTGAATAAGGCCCCTGAATGAGGCCCTTGAACTTACCCCCTGAACGGAGTGTGACTGAATGAGCGATAACCCAACTATCGCCATCGACGCCATGGGAGGCGACTACGGTCCTTCCGAGACGGTGCGAGGCGCGGTACTGGCTGCTCGCGCTGGTGGCGTGACGGTGCTGCTGGTGGGCGATGAGGCTGAGGTACAGCAGGCGCTGGCAGCGGAAGACGCGGCCGGTCTGCCGATCAAGGTGATCCCGTCTGAGGGCGTGATCGTGGAGGGCGAGCACCCGGCAAGGGCGCTGCGCTCGAAGCCGAAGTCGTCGATCGCGGTGAGCGTGGGCCTGGTGAAGCAAGGCATGGCCGACGGATTCATCAGCATGGGGTCGACGGGCGCGAGCATGGCGGCGTCGGTGTTCCTGCTGGGTAAGTTCCCGGGACTCGAACGCCCTACCCTGGGCGGGCCGTTCAACGGGTTGGCCCCCAAGACGACGATCATTGATATCGGGGCGAACGTCGACTGCAAGCCTGTTCAGCTTCTGAACTTCGGTGCGCTGGGGGCGAGCTTCCAACGGTCATTCATGGGGTTCGACAATCCGAGGGTCGGGTTGCTGAGCGTGGGCTCAGAAGAGGGCAAGGGCAACAAGCTGGTGCAGGAGGCTTTCGAGCTGTTCAAGGCCAGTGGGCTGAACTTCGTGGGGAACGTCGAGGGCAACGAGATTTTCACGGATAAGGCAGACGTGATCGTCTGCGACGGATTCGTGGGCAACGTGCTGTTGAAGTACACGGAAGGCATGGCCGAAGCGGCAGCCCGGTACCTGGCAGGCGCACTCGGTGCCGATTCTCCGGCGGTGAAGGCGATAAGCGGTTTGGCTTTGGCAGAAGAGCACGGCGCGGCCCCGCTGTTCGGGGTCAACGGGCTTGCCCTAGCGGGGCACGGTCGTGCGAAGGCCGAGGGCGTCGCGGCATCGGTGGTGCTCGCGAAGCGCTTCTTGGAGGTTGATCTGGTCAAACACATGCGGGAAGACCTGGCGGCTGCGCAGGAGCGCGCGGGGGTCTCCGGCGACGATGCGGATGAGGTGGAGGCATGAGGGGGCTGGCAGGCAAGACGGCGCTGGTCACTGGCGGTAGCCGAGGGATAGGCCGCGAGGTCGCGCTGCGGTTGGCCGCAGAGGGCGTGGCAGTGGCGGTGAACTTCAACACGGGTGAGGCTGAGGCGGCAGAGGTCGTCAAGGAAGCCGAGGCCTTGGGCACGAACGCCATCGCGCTGAAGGGCAGCGTGGCGAGCGCAGCGGACGCCGATTCGCTCGTCGAGGAGGCGTTGGCGAAGCTGGGCGGGCTGGACATCCTGGTGAACAACGCAGGGATCACTCGCGATAACCTGCTGATGCGGATGTCCGAAGAGGACTGGGACGCGGTGCTGGACACGAACCTGAAGGGTGCGTTCCTGTGCACGAAGGCGGCGATACGTCCGATGTTGCGCCAGCGGTCAGGCAGGATAATCAACATGTCGTCGGTGGTGGCGTTGACGGGTAACGCAGGGCAAGCGAACTACACGGCTGCGAAGGCGGGGCTGATCGGCTTCACGAAGACGGTTGCGCGCGAGGTGGCTTCACGGGGGATCACGGTGAACGCGATCGCACCGGGGTTCATCGAGACGCGTATGGTGGAGGAGTTGGCGGAGGAGCTTCGTGGGAAGATCCGCGAGCGCATCCCGCTGGCGCGCTTCGGTGCGGCGGACGAGGTGGCGGCGTCGGTGGCGTTCCTGGCGAGCGAGGACGCGGCGTACATCACCGGGCAGGTGCTGAGCGTGGACGGCGGGCTCGGGCTTTAGGCTCTTACTAGATAACGAACAGTTCAGTAGGCCCAGCGGGGCAAGGCAAGACACGGGAGAAATTCAACGATGAACGTTGTTCCATCAGACCATCAAGGACCGGGCGAGAAGATCATGGTTATCGTGGCGCACCCGGACGACGCGGAGTTCATGTCGGCAGGCAGCGTTGCTGCGTGGACGAAGGCAGGTAAAGAGGTCGTTTACGTGCTGGTGACGAGCGGCGATAAGGGGTCTGAGGACCCGAACATCGTGCCGTCCGAACTCGCGGCGCAGCGGGAGATCGAGCAGCGCAACGTGTGCGACATCCTGGGCGTGGGGCCGATCGAGTTCCTGCGGCACGAGGACGGGACGGTGACGAGCGATCTTACGTTGCGTAAGGACATCGTGCGGGCGATCCGCAAGCACAAGCCGTCAGCGGTGATCACGCAGAACCCGACGGTTCGCTGGTCGGGCAATTACGTGAATCATCCGGATCATCGGGCCACGGGCGATGCGACGATGGATGCGGTGTTCCCGTCGGCGCGTGACGTGCACATGTTCCCGGAGTTGAAGCTGAACGAGGGGTTGGAGCCGCACATCGTGCCGCACCTGTACCTTGGCGATCGATCCGAGGACGCGGATGTGACGTTCGATATCAGCGATACGATCGAGAAGAAGATCGAGGCGCTGTCAGCCCACGTTAGCCAGGTGCCAGACCCGGCGGACACGGGCAAGCGTGTGCGCGAGGGCGCGGCGTTGATCGGGGAGCGGACGGGGTTCGCGCACGCTGAGTCGTTCAAATACTTTTACTTGGGGAAGTAGCGTTGGTGGCTGGCGGCGGGAGTCGTTGGCTGGAGAATACGTAAGTTGTGGGGAGAGCGGCCTGGGTGGGTCGCTCTTTTTGTTGTGCGGGGGCCGGTATTGATGATGCCTGGCCTCGATTTCTGCGTATGCGGGCAAGCGGGAGTCGGAAACAGCCCCGCTCATGGCCCATTTACCGCCGCGTGGCTAAGATGCGGCGTATGCCGATATCCACTCCGGCCCTCGTAACCTCTGTTGTTGTCGATCTGCCTTTTTTCATAGTCACTGTTTTCGTTGGGTTGTTGGGAGTTGGGTCGATCGTGTTTCGACGTCAGTGGGCGGAACTGAGCATCTGGCCATTCACACGGTCCTGGCCATTCAGCCTGAATCAGCGCACCACCATAGTTCAGTTTTGGTTCTTGATCGCGGGTGTTCTCTTTGTGATCGTCTCCGCGGTTACGGTAGCAGCCGGGATCATCTCCCTGATCTGAGGATTGCCACTCTTGCGAGAAAGCGAAAGTCGATTTACGGGTAAACCTGCCCGCCCCTCTTCCGTGATTACCCATCTGCGGGCTATCGTTTCCGCTCGTTGATTTCGCGGAAACCGGTTCCTATCGAGAGAGAAGAATTTGGGTTTCGCCACTCATCAATTCAACCTGCCCGCCCGCGGCGCCGACTGCTCTCTGGGCGCGCAGGCTGCCTAAGCGGCGAGCGGAAGCCCAGTGGGCGAGGCGCTAGCGATGGCTTGGGCAGCCGGTAGGGCGACGCAGAAGGTGGACGAAGAGCAGAACTTGGATCACGCCTTTGGCTCGGGAACGATCACGGCGGAGCAGGTCAGTTCGATGACCGAACGTATCTCTGACCTGGAAGGACAGCTTCGTAATGTTCACCTTCAGGCGCACATAGTGCTGGCCGACATCCTCACGGCATCCCAGGTAGCTACCTACGATGCGTTGCGGGGTTATGGAGTAGGCGAAGGCGACACTTCGCACGTGATGCCAGAGTCGCACGCCATGTAGCGGGTCAGGCGCTAGGCGTCGGCGGGTTCAGTGGCGAGGGCGTAGGCGGGTTCGTGGAGGGTGGCGGTGGCACCTGGGAAGTCGGTGGCGAGGACTGCGCCATCGATGGCGAGCTTGGTGGCGACGAGTGCGAGGCCTTTGATGCCGTCAGGAGTTTCGGTGACGGATGTGATGTGGCCTGCGTTCTTGCCGTCTTCGCTCACGAGCTTGGTGCCGGGGGCGACGGGGGCGTCGAGGTCGACGGCCATGAGGCGTCGCTGGATCTTGTTGTAGGTCTGGAGCCTGGCCAAGACTTCCTGGCCGGTGTAGCAGCCTTTGGTTTCGCTGATGGAACCGAACAGGCGGGCTTCCAGTGGATTATTGAAGAGGCCGAATTCGGAGTCCATGGCAGGCATGCCGTTGAGGACGCGGTGAGTTTCCCACGCATCGGCTGAGGTGAGTTGGGCGCCCACCTCAACGAGCGCGGCGAGGACCGCTTCGCGGTCGGCGAGGTTGCCCAGGATCTCATAGCCCTCAGCGCCACCGACGAGCCTGTGCCAGACGACGACCGATACGCTGGCGATCTGGACGCGAGCGATGGAGTCGAGGGAGATGTCAGCGACGTTTGCGGACACGGCGGCGACGGTCGATGGCGCGGTGGGGCCAGCGAGGGTGAGGTGGAAGGTGTCGCTGGTGCGATCTTCGACGGTGATATCTTCGGCGAAGGTGAACATGTCCAGCCAGTCGATGACGGTCTGGGCGTAGCCAGGGCTCGTTAGGCACCAGATGCCGTCGTCCAAGGCGGCGAGCGCCAGCAGGTCAACGACGCGCCCATCGGCGTTGGTGACGATGGTGGAGGAGCCCTGCCCTTCAGGCAGTTCTTCGAGTTTGTTGGTGGTGAGCCGGTTGAGAAGATCCAGGGCGTCTTCGCCGGTTATGAAGAGGCACCCGACGCTTGGCACACCGTCGCGCGCGACCAGGCCGCATGCGTTACGCAATGCGGCGAGGCCAGTCCGGTCAGGGCCAGTTCGCTCAGGAGTCGTAGCGCTCATACCTGCAGCGCTAGACGGAGAACGATGTGCCGCAGCCGCAGGCCTTCTTGGCGTTTGGGTTGTTGAAGATGAACCCTTTGCCGTTGAGCCCACCGGAGTAGTCGAGCTCGGTGCCAGCGAGGAAGATGTAGCTCTTCTTGTCGATGGCGAGCGTGACGCCGTTCTGGACGATGACCTTGTCGGTCTCGCGGGCTTCGTCGACGAAGTCGAGGACGTAGGTGAGGCCGGAACATCCGCCGCCCTTCACGCCGACACGCAAGACACCGTCGTTCTTGCCTTCGCTGTTCATGAATGCGCCGACATGGTTGGCGGCGTTCTGGCTGATGGTGATCGTAAGAGGTTGCTCGGCTGTTGCCATTTCCTCGTGCTCCAGTAAGAGATGTACGACTGAATCATACCATGCGACGAGCGCGAGCTACGTCCTCGCGGGACGGAGGGCTGCCGCTCGGCAGGATTAGGCGATAGGGAGGTCTGGCGATGAGTCGGTTTGGGGGGTCTCGCCGGACAGGAGGCGGTAGGAGGCGAGGCGGTGCGCTCCGAACGGGGTTTGGGGCAGGACGGCTTCGACGGCGCACCCGGGCTCACCACGGTGGAGACAGTGCCGAGTCTGACAGTGTTGAGATCGCTCGACTATCTCGGGGAAGCCGACCAGAAGGTCATCGGGGGAGATGGGGCCAAGGCCGAATTCGCGGATGCCTGGAGAATCGACAACGTAGGTGTCGGGCGACGATAGCGGGATGAGCCGGGCGGACGTCGTGGTGTGCCGGCCCTTCCCTTCGCCTGAAATCGATTGCGTTATTTCGCCTGTCCTGCGCCCAAGATCTGGCTCAATGGCGTTCAGCAACGTGCTCTTTCCGACTCCAGAATGCCCCGTGAATAGGGATATCTTGCTCGCCAGCGCGTCCTTGAGCATGTCGATGCCATCGCCGGTCTCAGCACTCGTGGTGAACACGGTGACCCCGATCGATCGGTACCCCTCAAGCATCGTTTCCACTTCGCTGGTCACGCCCAGGTCGGTCTTGTTCAGGCAAATGGCGAACGTGAGCTGCTCCAGCGCGGCAGCGGTGAGGTAGCGGTCGATGAGGCCAGGCCGGAACGGCGGTGACGTCGGGGAGCAAACGAGGACAACAAGGTCCAGGTTCGCCGCGATGGGGTCGAATGTGCTGCGGGCGTCAGTTTTGCCGACGAATCGCCCAAGCACAGAGCGCCGTGGCTCGACGCCGTCGATGCGTAGGCGGCCAGAGAGTGAGGTCACGCGGACATCGTCGCCTGCCACGATGGGCGACGGGATGCCTGAGACGACGAGACGAGCGGCGAGCTTCGCGATCTGGAGTTCGCCTTGGTTGGAGACAACAAAATCGAGGCCACGAGCTTCGACGATGGTGACGATGGGAAGAGAATCCAGGTTCTTCGCGACAGGATGTGAGGTCGATCGCCGCTCGTAGCGCTCGAAGGTTTCGGGGTACTCGTCTTCCTCTAGGTCGGGCTCCCAGTCCTGCGCCCGACTGGCTCCCCGGTTCTTGGGCCTCGGGGGCTTCGAAGGCTTCGAGGGCTGCTGCGACTTGGCGGGAGGGGTTCCTCGGTTCTCTTTTTCTTCGAAGAACTTGCCGATCGCTCGAAGCTTGTGGGGGTCTAGGTTCGGTTGATCTGGTGCCATGGCGTGCGCCGATTCTACAGGTGTGATCGCGCTCGTGGGGTCAAGATTTACACGGATTCGTGTATAATACAGGTTAAGTCCAGAGTGGGGAGGAATCGCAGTGGAGTATGGAAGCGAGTGGGACGCGGAGTCGGTGGCGGCGTTGCGGGCGCGGTTGGAGATGACGCAGGCGGAGTTCTCGGAGACGCTGGGCGTGCGGCAGCAGACGGTGAGCGAGTGGGAGACGCGGATGCATGCGCCGAAGGGTGCATCGAAGAAGCTGCTGTCGATGGTTCGCGAGCAGGCGGGGTCGTATAAGACGAGCAACTCTCGTGAGACGGGACAGGCGGGCGAGTCGGGCGTCAAGTGACGACGTACGCCTACCCGAAGTACGTGCCGGCGGGCGGCTGGTGGCGAAGGGTGATCCGCGATCCGGTGCTGCCGGAGCGGTTGCTGGCGAAGCTTTGGCGAGGCAAGACGGGGGCGTCGCTGCGCACGACGGACGGGCAGACGGTGGAGGTGATCTATCCCGGTAGGCCAGCGCCAGGGCACGGGCCCGATTTCCGGGACGCGATCTTGAAGCTGGGGCCTCGCACGATCAAGGGGCCCGTGGAGCTACACCGGGTGCCGTCGGACTGGAAGGCGCACGGGCACGATGGGGATCGGGCGTATGACAACGTGGTATTGCACGTTGTGGCTTCGATTGGCGAAACTCCAATTCGACCTACTCGTAAGACCACGATTGGCCCAATAGCCAAGAAGGCGACGACGTTGACGACGACACTTGATAGAGATGTGCGCGTGCCTGCGTACGCGGCGCTACCGACGGTGGTGCTGACTACTCCGTTACAGGACGGTGAGAACGCTCAGGTCCAGGCCAGATGTGCGGGCCCGCTGGGGGCGTTGGCGTCTTTGAGCAACGATGCGCTGAAAGAGCGATTGCGGGCGGCCGGGATGCGTCGGTTCGAAGAGCGAGTGGCGTTGGCGCGGAAGGCGTTGGCGGTGCGTAGCGCCGATTCGGTGCTGTTCGCTCGGATCGCGGACGGGCTCGGATACGCGGAGAATCGTGAACCGTTCGCGGAATTGATCCGTCGCGTGCCGCTGACCGTGCTCCGCGCTGCGGGTCACACGGCGGTTCCCGATCAACGAGCGGCGTTCATTGAGCGGTTGCTCCTCGGCGGGGCCGGGCTTGCACCCAGAACCAACGAGTGGGATGCGATCGTGGGGATACCGCCAATGTCGGCTAGCGCGTGGCGCAGTGCTGGGGTGAGGCCTGCGAATCACCCTCGACGGCGGTTGGCGGCTTTGTCGCATTACGTGGCGGTCTCTGATCCGCTGGGGTTCGCAGGATGGCTACAGTTCCCGGTGGCTGAGGGGGCGAGCGCGTTGATCCACGCGCTGACCGTGGAGTCCGCCGGAACGGTTGCAGGAGAGGGTTCAGCGTTGGTGGGTGATGCGCGGGCGAAGGAGATCGCGGTGAATGCGGTGTTGCCCGTGTTGGCGGCGATGAACACGCCCGGGGTGCCGAGTACAGCAGACGCCTCACTTGGAACCCCGGCGGGACAAACCTATGCGGGGTTTCCGGCGCTGGGTGGCAATACGGTGTTGCGGGAAGCGCTGATGCTGCTGGGACCGCGCCGTGGCTTGCGGTTGGGCGCATGCGAGCAGTTGGGGTTGCAGCGGTTGTACCAGGAGGCGGTGGCGCCGAGCGATGAGCCAACCGACCGACCAGACAGCTAGGCGATGTAGACGGCTCGGAAGGCTTTGAAGACGTGACGCGGGATGAACGCGAGGCGCCCCACGAGGCCTGTGGCAAGCGACGCGGCGATGACGCCGAGGATGGCACCGCCCACGATGTCCGTGGGGTAGTGGACTCCAGCGTAGACGCGGGCGAGGCCCCAGAGGGACGCGAGGACGTAGAGCGCTGCCCCAAGTCGACGATGCCTGATCCAGACGACGGTGGCGATGGCGAATCCGACGCTGGCGGGGTTCGCGGGAAAGCTGGAGTCGGTGGGTGCGTAGAAGTAGAGGTTGATGTCGAGGTCGACGAAGGGTCGATCCCGGAACGTCAGCAGGTTGGAGATGGTGACGAGTGCGTTGGAGAACCCTACGGCGATGCCTCCAGTGAGGGTGACAAGCTGGTTGCGGTAGCGCTCCGCGTCTGACGATCCGCTGAACCAGAGTCCGAGCAAGACGAGGCTGCTGAGCACAGGGACGAGGTAGTCGCTGACGAGCGCTTCCATGAGCGCGTCCAGCGCCGCTGAACGCCCGACGAATCCGTTAAGCCACAGGACGAGGGCCTCGTCGATGTGCGCCACTTGACTCATCCCGCGCCTACCCGCTCAGACGCGGTGGACGCGGAACGTCGCGAGTGTGCGACGCGAGCGCGGATGGCGTGGAAGAACGTCGTTCGTGAAAACCAAGTCATGCCGGTAGGGGGAACTTCCCCTGATTGACAGTCCCAACCGTGGTTATTGCCCCACCGGTGGTTGATGAGGCTGGTGACAGCCAGGGTCGCGCCTACGGCCGCTGCACCGGACATGGCGAACCAGAACGCTTGAATGTTGGCGTCGAGGCCCAGCCCAGTATCGGGCTGGTTGCGTTCTCCGGTCATGAAGTACCAGAGGATTGCCACCAGGATCACTAGGACGCTGACACCCATGGTGGCCCTAGGCCACCGACGGGCGTACAGGATGCCCCACAGTCCGCTTCGTGCGGCAGCGAACTGGATGACGCAGAGGGCGCTAACGAACACCCAGACGATGTAGTCGATAAGGAACGCAGACAGCATAGTCAGTTGTTACGAGGCCGCGCCCTTGGGTTCCGCGACGGTAAGCTGGTGCATGTACTTGGGGTTCTGTCCCCTAACGATGGGGAAGTAGAGATCCTGGAGCTTGCGCGTCACGGGGCCGATGCCGCCATCGCCGACGTTTCGGTAGTCGACGCTGCCGACGCCCTGGATGTGGGCTGCGGTGCCGGTCAGGAAGACTTCTTCAGCGGTGTAGAGCTCGCTGCGGTCGACCGAGCGCTCTTCGATCTTCATGCCCAACTCCTCGCGAGCAAGGGCGATGACCGTGTCACGGGTGATGCCGGGGAGCACGTTGCTCTCGAGCGATGGTGTGGCGATGGTGTCGCCATCGACGAAGAAGATGTTCTCGCCGGTGCCTTCGCAGACGTGGCCGTCCATGTTCAGGAGGATGGCTTCGTCGAAGCCCATGGCGATGGCGTCGGTCTTGGCGAGGATCGAGTTGAGGTAGAGGCCGCTGAGCTTGAAGCGCGGCGGGATCATGGTGTCATCGATGCGGCGATACGAAGCGACCTGGCAACTGATGGCGCCGTCAGAGTCGATGTAATTACCGAAGGGAACGGCCAGGCACATGAAGCCGTCAGCCAACGATCGGAGGTTGAGGTTCGCGACCTTTTCCTCTGATTTGAAGGCCATGGGCCGGATGTAGATATCCTGCTGGAAGCCACTACGTTCAACGACTTCGATGGTGATCTGGATCAGCTCATCGATGGTGTAGCCGGGATCCATCCAGAGCATCTTGCAGCCACGGAGCATACGTTCGTAGTGCTCACGCAGCTTGAACATATACATCTTGCCGTCGGCTTCGTTCCAGTTGCCGCGGATGCCTTCGAAGGCGCCGGTCCCATAGTGGAGGGCATGCGTCATGATGCCTACCTTCGCATCCTCGAGCGGAACGTATTGTCCGTTGAGGAAAGCCACTCCAGCCATGATGCACACCTCTTGAGTTGGGTGGCCGGGTGCCATGCCTGAAGCACATCACCAAGCCGTCTAGGGATTATCCGAGTCGTCGCCTGGCACTGTCAACGCGCCAGAGCATTCTCGCGACGTAGAGCAGACCTGCGCTTCAATCTGATACCTTTCCGTTTGTCTTATATAACCATGTTTAATCGTCCGATCTATCAGGCCTCAATCGTGTTCCTTTCATTGCTGGCTTTGGCCGGGGGGATAGCGCTGCTTCTCGCCCAGGGTGGGCCGACGGGGGTGGTGATCACCCAGCCCCCAGAGCGAACAACGTCAAGTGAGGGCACTCCTGAGGTGCAGGTGGCCGGGGAGCCCTCGGATGCGTTGGTGGATATCAATTCGGCGACAGCCAATGAGCTCGTCGCGCTGCCCGGGGTGGGGCCCGTGTTGTCGGAGCGGATCGTGGCGTACCGGCAGGCGAATGGTCGTTTCGAGCGTGCCGATCAGTTGATGGCGGTCGCGGGTATCGGGCCTGCGACGTACGAGGCGATCCGTGATCTGATCACGGTGGGTGACTAGCAGGATGCCTCTTGCGTGGGCTGGGCTTGGATGTTCGCTAGGGTTGTTCTGGGGCGCGGCACATCCCGTCTCGTGGCTGGCAGTTGCATTGCTGTCGATAGCCTTGGCAGGCGGGTACGTGCTCGCGCGGTCAGCGTCGCTGCGGGTCGGTGGAGTGGCTTTGCTGCTCGCTGGGGCACTGGTGGGCGTGCTGCGAGGCGGCGATGGTCTTCTTGATGGCGCTGAAGGGCTGGTCGCGCACCACGGCGATGGGGTGACTATCACGGGGACGGTCGTGGGCACGCCGGAGGCGATCGGTACGCGGGTGCGTCTGACGTTGGACGTGGAGAGCGTCCGCACGCCCGACCGACGAACGCCCAGCGGAGTCGATTGGCCAGTGGACGCACGCGCGGTCGTTTGGGTGGGACGCGATATCGCGCCGCTCCCCGGTCGGGCGTTCCCATTCCTGGCACACGGCGATCTGGTGACGGTCGTGGGGAAACTCGGGGCTCCTGAGGCGATCGGCGTTTTCGATTATCCAGAGCATCTGGCGGCACGGGGTATCAGCGATGTGCTGACGCTGGGGCGCGTGGCAGCCGTTGAGGCAAGGGATGGCGGCGGGCTGATGGGGACGGTTCATGGCTGGCGACGCAGTTTGGCGGGCGCAGTGGAGCGGCACGTTCCAGAGCCGCAGGCGGCGGTGGTGAATGCCCTGACCTTGGGGTTGCGTGGAGGAATAACGCCCGAGGTCAACGAAGCGTTCAGGACTTCAGGGTTGTCACATCTGCTGGCGGTCTCGGGTCTCCACGTGGGCGTGCTGTTGGCGATGGTGCTTGGGGTGTCGGCACGCGTGATCGGAAGGCACCGGTTGGTATACCTGTTGCCACCGCTGGTGCTGCTGTGGGCGTAGGTCCTGCTAGCGGGTGCGCCGCCTTCAGCGATCCGGGCGGGCCTCATGGGGTCAGTGTTGCTGCTGGCACTGGGTACGGGTCGGGCTGCTGTGCCGGTGAATGCGCTGGGGCTGACGGTGGTGCTGGTGCTGATGCTGGATCCCGCGACGCTTTGGGATCGAGCGTTTCAGATGAGTGCGGCAGCGATGGCGGGGGTGCTCTTGATGGGGTTACCGCTAGCGAACCGGGCGTTCCGCTTGGGCAGGGGGCGGGCGATGTGGGCGCAACTGGCGAGCACGTTCCTGCTGGCGCCGTTGGCCGTATCGCTGGGCGCCGTGGCTGGGTCGATGCCATTGGTGGCGTTCAATTTCGGACAGATCCCTCTGCTGAGTATCCCCGCGACGCTGATCGCGATGCCATTGGTGGCGCCGTTGTTGGTGATGGGGTTGCTGACGGGCCTGGTGGGGTTGGCAGTGCCGCCGTTGGCGCCGGTGGTTGGCCTGGTACCGGCGGGTTTCGGCGGGCTGCTGGTGGCGCTCGCTGAGGCGACGGCAGCGGTGCCCCGAGCAACGGTTGAAACGAGCGTGTCGGTGGAGTGGGTGTGGAGCGGGTACGCAGCGCTGGCTATCGTGGCAGCGGTCGTGTATCGGGAGTGGTGGTTGCCCAACGCCCGCGAGTTTGGCGCGGTGGTCTGGCGCGGGCCGCAACGTCGTGCAGCAACGCTGGCCATGATTTGTGCGTTCGCGGTGCTGGCGGCATGGCCGTGGGCGGCGTTGGCATTCGACGAGGGCGACGGGCTGCTGCACGTGTACTTCTTGGACGTGGGCCAGGGAGATGCGACGTTGATCGTGGGGCCGTCGGGGCACAGCGTGTTGATCGACGGGGGCCGCGATCCGCGTCAGACGATCAACTCGATCGACCGGCTGCTACCGGACGGCGGTGTGGTTATCGACGTGGGAGTACTGACGCACCCCGACGCGGATCACGCGAACGGGGTGCTGGAGTTGGCGAGTAGGGGCAGGTTCGGCACTTTGCTGGTGGCGCATGCCATTGATGACGCAGGGCAGCGAAAGCTAGATGCGTTTCGTGCGACGGGCGCGACTGTGGGGGCGGCGGTCAGCGGTACGGTGGTCGATCTGGGCGACGGGGTCGTGTTGGACATCCTGTACCCGCCCGATCCTCCGGTGTCGGGGACGGGTGCCGACGTGAACAACAATAGTGTTGCGGCGATGCTGTCGTGGCGAGAGGCGTCGGTGTTGTTCACGGGTGATCTGCACGTGGAGGGCGAGGGGATACTGCTAAGTCTGGCGGGGGAGGTAGACGCGGACGTGTTGCAGGTGGGGCATCACGGGTCTGCAACGTCTAGCTCGGCGGCGTTCCTTGACGCGGTGTCGCCTATGGCCGCAGTGATTTCGGTGGGCGAGAACAATCCGTTCGGCCACCCGGCTGAGGAGGTCGTGGAGCGGTTACGGGAGTACACCACTCCGGGGGCGCTGTTCAACACGGCTCAGGGTGGGACGGTGGAGGTGTTCACCGATGGCACTCGTTGGTTCTCAACCAAGGCGGCGGCGTGGGATATCGAGTAGTGTCGACGCAGGGGGTCAGGAATGCCGTTGGTATACTGACGGCACCCCATTCATATAGGACGGTTCCATTTGACGACGCGCATCGATGGCAGATCTTTCGACGAACTTCGACCTACGACCATCACGTTGGACTACCAGGAGTTCGCTGAGGGATCGGTGCTGGTGGAGGTCGGAAAGACGCGGGTCATCTGCGCGGCGAGCATCGAGGAACGGGTGCCACCTTTCATGCGAGGCCAGGGCAAAGGCTGGATCACCGCAGAGTATGGGATGCTCCCACGCTCAACGCTCTCCCGCATCAACCGTGAGCGGAGTGCGAAGGGTGGACGGACGATGGAGATTCAGCGATTGATCGGCCGGTCACTCCGCGCGGTAACGCAGCTCGACAAGGTGGGAGAGCGGACGATCACCTTGGATTGCGATGTGCTGCAGGCCGACGGTGGGACGCGAACGGCGTCGATCACGGGCGCGTACGTTGCGCTGTACCAGGCGTTCTTGGGCCTGGTACGCAAGGGGGCGTTGCATCACGTGCCGCTAAGCTCTTCTATCGCGGCTACCAGCGTTGGGCTGGTAGGCGATGAGGTGCTGCTGGACCTCTGCTACGACGAGGATTTCAAGGCGAACGTTGACTGCAACGTTGTGATGACGGAGCAGGGTGAGTTCGTCGAGGTACAGAGCACCGGCGAGGAGCATCCGTTCTCCCGGGCAGCGTTGGATCAGATGTTGGGGCTGGCCGAGGCTGGCATCCAGCAATTGACCGTTATCCAAAAAGAAGCGATCGCGGCGCTAAGCCGGTAAGCGTTGGCGTGAGGCCGAACGGCGAACCGTTCACGCCGTTGCTCCGTAGTTATGGTGAATCAACCCACCATTGGGGCGCATCCAATCAGGGCGTGCGTCCTGTTGGGCCGGAAGCTCCATCGGACCGACGCAGAATCTTCCACCACGGAACTCCATTGATGAATATTCGAAAACTTGCGCTCGCTTCTCTCACGGTGATCTCCCTGCTGGCTGCGGCATGCAGCAGCGGTGACCCAACGCCCACAGCGGGCTCGACAGCAACGGCGACTCCGACTGCGGCGAGCACGTCGTCCCCGAACCAGTCAGTCCCGGCGGGGTTCCCTGATATCGCGAGCGTGGTCGAGCGGGTCGCCCCAGCAGTGGTCCAAATCATCGCGACTACGCAGGAGCAGAACATCTTCGGTCAAACGACGGATTCGACCTCGCAGGGATCGGGCGTGTTTTTCAGCGAAGAGGGTTATCTGCTGACGAACAACCACGTAGTAGAAGGCGCGACGAGCGTACGTGTTGTGTTGGCCAGCCGTGAGCGAGTAGACGCTGAGATCATCGGGTTAGACCCCGAGGCGGATCTGGCCGTGCTCAAGATCGACCCCAACGACGTCGAGGAGCTTGTGATCGCCAAACTGGGCGATACGGACGCGATGCGGATCGGCGATTGGGTGATCGCGATCGGTAGCCCGCTAGGCTACGAAGGCTCAGTGACGGTGGGGATCGTGAGCGCGAAGGGTCGTTCGCTAGTGCTGGAGCAGAACGCGCCAGCACTACATGACTTGGTGCAGACCGATGCGGTCATCAACCCTGGTAACAGTGGAGGGCCGCTGCTGAATCTGGCCGGTGAGGTCATCGGCATCAATACGGCGATCATCCGCGGTTTGATCGGCAACAACCAGGAGGCCGAGGGCATCGGTTTCTCCGTGAGCATGGGTACTGCGATCCCGGTCTCTCGGCAACTCATCGAGAATGGCCGAGTGATCCGGCCACGCATCGGCGTGACCATCGAAGACGTGACGCCCGTGAATGCGGCGGAGCGTGGGCTGTCCGTCCACGAGGGTGTTCTGGTTCTGGGCGTGGTTTCGGGTGGCCCCGCTGACCGAGCAGGGATCGAGACCAACGATGTGATCGTTATGGTGGACGACTCCCCGGTGAGTTCGACGACCGAGTTGGTGCGCCTGCTGCTCAATGGGTACAAAGTAGGCGACACGATACACATGGCGGTCGTCCGCTCCGCAGTCACCTTGACCTTCGACATCACCCTCGAAGAAGTTTCGTAAGCGGCGTAGCCGTGACTCACGCCGGGCGTGTTCAGGCCCTGCGCGCGAACGTCAATAGACGGCTGTCCCCGGAGTAGGGCTAGAGGCCGTGGGCGTACATGCGGGTGGGCGCGAGCAGGATGGCGACGCGCTTCTGCTCGGCCATGACAGCGTCGTACTCATCCCAGTTGGGGTGTTCTTTGCCAGCACTGGCTCGATAGACGTCTCTCAACGTGGCTCGCAACGTGTCAGCGTCGGAGTTGTGTGCGCCAACGACTTGGGCGTCGCCGTCGAGGACAGCGTAGACCCGCAAGTCAGGGGACATGACCATCATGGCGCACCGAGGGTCGCGCAGGAGGTTGGCGTACTTGGCGTTGCGTTGGCGCGTGGTGAAGGCGAGGGCATCGCCGACACGACCGACGGTGACGAGGCTCATCTGCTGGCGACCGTCGCGCCTATACGTGCTGAAGTTCACGACTTGGTTCTGGGCCAACAGCGGCGTTAGGTCATCGATGTTCATTGAGTACTCCCTGGGAACGTAGGTCGAGGCTAGGCGCGGTCGGGTGAACCTGTCAACGCGGGGGAATCGGCTGAACGAGAGGGCGGGCCATCGCTTTAGGGTGAGCGGTGTTCTACCATTGCGTTGAGCCCTGAACCTATAGCCGGAGCGATACGTGACCGACCCAACCGACGAAGCGACTTCTGAGGCGACCCCAGAACGCCGACGACCCCGCTTCTTCTACGGTTGGACTATCGTGGCATCTAGCGTTGCAACGAATACGCTCCTCTCGGCGGCTTACTTCCAAGGTTTCAGCGTCTTGTTCCTGCCCATCGAAAGCGCGTTCGGTTGGCCTCGATGGGTGATCTCCGCTGCGTTCAGCATGAGGCAGCTTGAGTCTGGTGTGGCCAGTCCGTTCATCGGTTTCATGCTCGTGCGGATGACGGCTCGGTCCATGATCCTGTGGAGCGGGATAATTACGGGCTTGGGGTTGATCGGGCTGGGCATGATCAACGGCTTGTTCACCTTCTTCTTGTTCTTCTTCATCGTTTCTCTGGGGGCTTCAGGGGCGAGTCACGCGGTAACGTGGCCGGTGCTGATCGCTCGGTGGTTCCGGCGCAAGCGTGGTATGGCGATGGGCTTCGCGGTGATGGGGCCGATCTTCGGGTCGCCGTTCCTGCTGCTCAACACGTCGTTGGAGGAGTCGTTCGGGTGGCGTGCAGTGTTGATCGGCTACGGCGTTGTGGTGATCGTGGGCATCTCGTTGATCAGCATGCTGATCAGCAACACACCAGAGGAGCACGGGCTTCATCCCGATGGCGATGAGCCGAAGGACGAGGCGGAATCGGAGGTGATGCGATCGCGCACACGGGCGGACTCCGGGCTATCAGTTCACGACGTGCTGCACACCCGGGAGTTCTGGTTGCTTGTGGCTTACATGGGTGGCATGTTCATAGTGAATTCGGGGATCCACGGGCATCAAATCCCCTATCTGATCTTGGATCGCGGCTTTTCGCCGACCGAAGCAGCATTGTCCGTGACGCTGGTCTTCCTGTTCAGTGCGATCGGTCGCATGGGTGGTGGGATAATCATGGATCGCTCCGACTATCGATTCGTGCTGGCGGTGATGGCCACGGTCATGGGTTTTTCAATCCTGTACCTGCAAGTGGCCGAGCCCAGCACGGTGTTCGGTGCGATGCCCTTCATCGTGATGTTCGGGGTTGGCTTCGGCAGCATGATTCCCATCCGAGGGACGTTGGGCAGCATGATGTTCGGGTTGCGGTCGCTGGGGCCGGTGATCGGCATGATGCAGGGCGGGGCCGTCGCAGCCGGGGTCTTTGGGCCGATCTACCTCGGGGTGATGTTCGACGTGAACGGCTCATACCGTGAGGCGATGTGGGGCTTGGTGGTCATCAGCTTCGTGATGGCGCCGATGGCGTTCCTGATGTCGTCGCCAAAGTACCTGCGCGACCGCAAGGCTCAAGCGGGCGAGGACGCCTCGGCCGCCGCAGACTCTGCCAGGCCCGGATAACGTACGATATTGCTGTGAAAGAGATCTTTGGCAATTGGACGGGCGTGATCGGGGTCATCGGCGTGATCGCGTTCGTGATCTTCGGCTTGCCCATCACACCGGGCTGGCTGAGTTGGCCGTGCCTTGGGATCGCGGTCATGGCCCTCGGTCGCCTGATCGTCGTGGGCGACCGCCACCACCAAAAAGTGTCGGATCATCTGGATATGGACAACGACGAGGCCGCTGACGGCAGAGCGCAGCGGATCCGGGATCTGCTGGGCGAGGACAGGCGTCCCTAGTCGGATCGGCTAGTCGAAGACGGTCTTGGAGTAGGGCTCAACGTCGACGAAGGTCTCGATGACGCTGGGGCCATCCAACGCGAGACCCCACCTGATGGCGTCCGCCAATTCATCTTGGTTGCGCACAGCGCGCACCGGCACGCCGAAGTAGTGGGCGGGCGGCTCGAGGGCTTCGCCAAGCACAGCCGCTGACTCCGGGTTGCCCAGTCTTTCCTGCTTGACCTTCATGAGCCCGAGCCAGCCGTCGTTCAGGACGATGATGGGGACGCATAGTCCCAGGCGTCGCACCGTCGCGAGCTCACCCGCTGTCATCTGAAAGCCACCGTCGCCGACGATGCCGACGACCTGCCGGTCGGAGCGCGCGAGTTTGGCCGCGTAGGCCGAAGGCATGCCGTAGCCCATAGATGACCAACCATTGGTGGCAACCGCAGTGTGCGGTAGGTCGGTCTGCCACTGGGTGGCGATCTGGTGCGTGTGGGCGCCCACGTCATAGGTGAGGACCGCGTCGTCAGCGAGTTCGGCGCGCAGCACGTCGAGCACGTGGTGCGTGGCGAGCTTGGTGCTGGCGGGCCGTAGGTTTTCGTGGAGAGTCTTGCGGTGGGCAGCCCAAGAGTCACGATCCCACGCGTTCTCGACGGTCGGCAGGTCGGCCAATCGGGTGACGATGGCATCGATGTCACCGACGGCCTCGTAGGCAACGATGGCGTGAGTGCCAGGCTGCACGGGCTCAGTGCTGAGGTGCACGACCGGGGTTTCGCCCAGCCAGTCTTCGTAGTCGATCTCGATGGGGTCGAAGCCAACGGCGATCACCAGGTCTGCCTGATCCATCATGCGTTTGACGTCGGTGCGACGCGCGCGGCCCATGACTCCGAGCGCCGCGGGGTGCGACTCAGGCAGGAATCCTTTGGCGTGGAGCGTGGTGACGAAGGGCACCTGCTGCTTGTCGATGAACTGAAGCAAGGCCTCAGGGGCCTTGGCACGCGTGAACGTGAGGCCAGTAACGACGAGGGGGCGCTCAGCGGTGCGTAGGGCGGCTTCGACGCGCTCGCTCATGTCAGAGGGAGGTGGAGGAACGGGGGCGGGGACGAGGGCATCTAGGGGAGACTCGGTGGCTTCCGCGACACCGACGTCTTCGGGGAAGTCGAGGTGGATGGGGCCGGGCGGCTCAGCGACGGCTTCACTCAGGGCGCGCGCTAGTGTTTCAGCCACGTGGCCTTCCTCGATCAGGTAGGTAGCTTTGGTGAGTGGTGCGAAGAGCGCTTGGTGGTCGATGAACATCTGGGTGCGTCGGCCGTACTGGGCGCGCACGTAGTTGCAGGTGATGGCGATGACGGGAGAGCGGTCTAGGTAGGCACCACCGACGCCGGTGGTGAGGTTTGTCGCGCCGGGGCCGACGGTGGAGACACAGACGCCGGGGATGCCGGTGAGCCGACCAGCCGCCTCAGCCATGAAGCCAGCGGACGTTTCGCTGGCGGTGAGGACGAAGTCGACGGTGTCGCTCTGGCGTAGGGCTTCGATGAGGGGGAGGACGGGGCCGGAGGGGACGCCGAACACCCAGCGCACGCCTGCGCGCTCCAGCATACGGACGGTTAGTTCGACGTTGTTCACGATTACGTACCTAGGTGGACGGGGTCCACTGCTTGCTGGACGGTTCGGATGATGGACATGGCGGTGAGCTTGCCCGTCTTGGGGTTCTCACTGGGGATGTTTTCGAGATGCAGCCGCATGAGGCCGAACTCGCCTTCGACCTCGATGTCATGGCAGTTGCGCGTGAGGCCAGGCACGGCGATGACCTTGAGGATGGTGCGATCCGGGCCTATGCCAGCGAAGCTGACGGCGGCAGAGATGTTGAGGTTGGCGGGGAAGCCCGCGCAGGCGTCAGTGGCGGAGCCAGAGAAGACCTCGGTCTCCTCGGTGAGCGCCCAGAGGTCGATGTTGTTGTTCACGATGTGCGGCGCGCCATCCAGTGCGGCGGGGCCTTTGCGGGAGACCATCGTCACGTGGTCGATCTCGCCGACCGAGGCGGACTTGATGCCGTCGAGCCCGATGATGGCGCCGGAGGGCATGAGGAGGCGGCAGCCGGTTTCACGTGAGCGCGCCATGATCTCGGGGTGCGCGACGAGGGCACCGATGCTGATGAGCATGAGGTCTTTACCAGCGTCGAACACAGCAGCGGCGAGTTCGGGTACGACATGACCACCGGCGGCCTCGATGATGAGGTCAGACGCGGCGATGAGGTCGGTTTGGCTCAAGAGTGGCCAGTCGTGCTGGAGCGATGCGAGGAATTCTCGCGCTGGCGCTTCCGTGCGGGCGGAGACGCCCGCGACTTCGACGTTGATCTGCCCAGCGTCGGCCGCTTTGAGGATGGCTTTGCCGATGGCTCCGCAGCCGACGATCCCGATGCGTGTGGTCATTTCTCCCTCTTCTCCCGAGTGAACCCTACAAGTAGGGGCGACCGGTTGGTCGCCCCTACTCACCTTCAGGTTGGATCTAGGCTAGTTAGGCAAAAGCGTGGTGCTTTCGGGGGCTACTTCTCGTTGCCAGCCCGGAGCCAGCCCACGTAGTCGGCGATGGCGTCGTCGACGCTCCATTGCGACTTGAATCCGAGGCCCGCCAGGCGCTCGGCCGTCATGTAGCCATCCTTCTTGTGTGCGGGGCCTTCGCCTGCCTGGAGTGCGATCTTGGCGTCTGGAATCGCCTTCTTCACGGCGGACTCAATGTCACCGTTGGTGATCTGATGGCCGGCGCCCAGGTTGTAGATGTTGTGCTCCAGCTTGTCCGCCATGTAGACGGTCTGGATGGCCTTCGCAGTGTCTTTCACGTAGAAGATGTCGGCATTGTCGCCCGCGAAGGGCACGCGGCCGCCCATGTACTCAGGGTCGACACCCTTCACAGATGCGCTGACGAGTCGGCTGGGCAGGTTCATGCCCGAGTGGTAGAGCGGGCCCCAGATGCCCCCGATGCGCATGTTGATGAGCTCGATGCCCGTGCGCGATGCGTAGTGCATGCCCAGGATCTCCCAGGCTTTCTTGTACGTCTCGGTTGGGTTGGCCGATTCCATGGGGAGGCGGTCGGTCTCGCTGTAGGGGCCATCGCCCATGCTGTGGTATACGGCGATGGAGCTGGCCACGCAGATGCGTCGGACCTCAGCCTCGCGTGCTGCTTCGAGGGCGTCGATGAGCCCGGTCATGTTGGTTCGGTAGTCTTCGGCGGCGGTGAGCGCTGCAACACCAGGGACCGCGAGGTGAATGATGCCGTCAACCTTGTGCTTCTTGGCGATATCGCGGATGACGTTGCCCTGGGAAACGTCGCCCTTCTCGATGATGACGCGTTTGCCGAACTCGTCCTTGATGAAATCTGGCTCACGCCAGGTTTGGTACCACGTGATCACCACGTCCTCACCAGCATCGACGAGAGCCCTCGCCGTGTGGAGACCAATGAAACCCATACCGCCAGTGATGAGAACGGTCACCGTCGCACCTCCGCAATCTTCTTTGTGTATCTGGTTGCCGCCGCGCCCGGCGCGCGGTTGAGGGTAGCATATCGGAGGCGTCGGCTGGTGGCCGGGCGCGGGTTCCGATCGCTACCGAGTCGCGACCGGAGCGCGTTGTGCGAACGGGGGTAGATTCCTATCCTAAGCAGGCTGCCCACCCCGCGAGCGACTATCGCTGGGGTGATCTGCGGGATTCCGCCGGAAGAGGCCCCATGATCAGTCAAAACGAAGCTGCGACGACAACCACCGCACGGGTGGCCCGTTGGAGCGCTCATCACCGTTGGATCGTTCTGATCGTGACGTTCCTAGTGCTAGCGGCGTCGGTGTTCGCATCAGCGACGTTGGAGGTAGTCCTGCAGGATACCGAGGGAGACATCGGCGAGTCGGCTGACGCGCACGCGGTACTCGCTGCGAAATTCCCTCGCGGCGGCGAGAGCGGCGAGCAGTTGCTGATCAGTCACACTGAACTGAGCGTGATGGATTCGGGCTACCAGGCGGTGGCCGAGCAGGTGTTCGAAGATCTGTTGGCACTGCCGCAGATCAAGTCGGTAAGTTCAGTCTATGAAACGCCCGCGCCGGGGCACGTCTCGGCCGATGGGCACGTGCTACGAACGGACGTCGTGATCGACCGTCAGGTGCCCGTGGACGGACATCGAGCGGACGCGATCATCGCAGCCGTGGCGGGAGCGCGCGAAGCCAACAGCGACGCGGGCTACTCCATCGCGATCGTGGGTAATCTAACCACCAATCGCGAAGTCAACGAGATAACCAACGAGGACTTTGGGCAGATCATGATCGTGTCACTAGGGCTCGGTCTGATCATCATGTTGCTGGCGTTCCGCGCAGTGATCGCGGCGTTGATCCCGCTAGCGCTTGCAGTGGGCGCGATCACCATCGCCAACGGGCTGGCTGCGGTGATCAGCCAGTCATATGCGCTGAACGACCAGTACTCGGAGATGATCCTGCTGTTGGGTTTGGCGGTGGGTATCGATTACTCGCTGTTCATCGTGAGTCGGTACCACAAAGAGCGGGAGGCGGGTAAGGACAAGTACGCGGCGATCGTGGCGGCTAACAATACGACGGGCCGTGCAGTGTTCTTCGCTGGCGTGACGGTACTGGTGTCGTTGGCGGGTCTGACGCTGACGAACCACCCGATCTTCGTGTCGCTGGCGATGGGCGCGATGCTGGTGGTGTTCGTGACGATCATCGGGTCGGTGACGTTCCTCCCAGCAGTGCTGGCGGTGATCGGCGATGGCGTGAACAGGCTGCGCATGCCGTTCCTGGATCGTTTGGTTGGCAATGGCATATGGGGAGCGGTGACTGACAGGGTTATGGCCCGACCGGCGATCTTCGCCAGCGTCGCGTTGGTCGGGTTGATCGCGCTGGCGATACCTGCATTCGCAATCCATCTCGGTTTCCCCACGGGTTCAAAATCTTTGCACAACGCGGTGACCGCAAAGACCGCGCTAGTCCTGTTGGAGCAGCATTTCACGGCGGGATTCACGGACCCAACGCTAGTGGTGGTTTCGGCGGATGATGTGACGACGCCTGCGGTTCAGGATGCAGTCGCTGGCTTCATCGCGCGCTTGGAGACCGAGTCCGACCGCTACTTCGGTCCGTTCGAAGCGACACCGAACCCGGCAGGCGATACATTGTTGATCCGGGTGCCGATGAGCGGAGATCTCAAACTGGCGGCGGCGGGCGTTGAAGCACTACGCGAAGAGATACTGCCAGTTGCGTTCGGCTCGACAGGCGCGCGAGCGCTGGTCGGCGGTTCCACTGCGTCGACCTTGGACTTCAAGGCGTTCGTGTACAGCAAGGCGCCGATCGTGTTCGCGTTCGTTCTAGGGGTCGCGTTCCTGTTGCTGCTGTGGATGTTCCGTTCGATCGTGATCCCGATCAAGTCGATCATCCTGAACATGCTGTCCGTCGCGGCAGCGTACGGGGTGCTGGTGATGGTGTTCCAGTGGGGCTGGGGGATCAGCCTGCTGGACTCGGAGTCGTCCGGGGTGATCCTGGCGTGGCTGCCACTGTTCCTGTTCACGATCCTGTTTGGGTTGTCGATGGACTACCACATGCTGCTGCTGAACCGGGTGAAAGAGGCCTACGACCTCACGGGCAAGAACGATGAATCCGTGGCCATAGGCATCAGGCTGACGGCGGGGCAGATCACCAGCGCGGCGGCGATCATGGTGGGGGTGTTCTCGGCGTTCGCGCTCGCCCGCGATGTGAGGCTGCAGCAGTTCGGCGTGGGGCTTGGGGTGTCGGTGCTGATCGACGCGACGGTTATCAGGTCGGTGTTACTGCCAGCGACGATGAAGCTGCTGGGCGACTGGAACTGGTACCTGCCATCCTGGCTGGAATGGTTGCCACGGGTGTCGATGGCGGAGCCCGAGCCCGAAGCCCAGTAGTCGTCTGCTACTGGGCGTTGCCTGCCTCTAGCCACTCAACATAGTCGGCGATGGCCGTCTCGATGGAGTGCTTTGGCGCGTAGCCGAGTTGCTGCATGCGGCTGATGTCGCTGTAGGCGTCAGGCTTGAAGCGAGGGCTGCGGCCCTCCTGAAACTCGGCTGCGAATCCGGGTTTGACCTTGGCTACGGCGTCGAGGATCTCAGCGTTGGATGTCGCCCTGCCCGACCCGATGTTGTAGGTCTGGTGTTCCAGCGTGGGCGCGTTGTGCACGGTGGCGATGCCGCTCGCGATGTCTTTGACGTAGGTGAGATCGCCGGTGTCGCCAGCGAAGGGTACGCCGCCGAACGCTGGCGAGAAGTCTGGTTCGGTGCCATGGACAGCAGCAGCGACCAGCCTGCTAGGCAGGTTGCGCATGGAGGCGTACATCGGGCCGTAGACGCCGCTGAGTCGCATGTTGACCAGGTCGATGCCGGATTGCTTGGCGTAGTTGAGGGTGAGTATCTCCCAGGCCTTCTTGAACGCCTCAGGCGAGATGATCGAGTCGATGGGGAGCGGTCGGTCTTCGCGAAACGGGCCTTGCGGGACGCCGAAGTAGGGCGCGCTGGAACTGGCAAGGCTCACGCGGCGGACGCCAGCCTCTCGCGAGGCGTCCAGCAGGAGCGACAGCTTGTCCATGTTGATGCGGAGGTCAGCGCCAGCGTCCGGTTGGGCCTGGCCGTGGATCGCCATGTGGACGATGCCGTCGACCTTGTGCTTGTTGGCCAGGGCGAGCAACGCACCAGGCTCACCGATGTCGGCTTGCTCCCACGTAAGCCCTTTGCCGACGCGTGCTTCGAGGAAGCTGGGCATACGCCAGGTCTCCCGATAGGTTGCGATGACCTCGACGCCAGCGTCGAGGAAGGCCTCGACGGTGTGCAATCCGATGAATCCCATGCCACCGGTGATGAGTACTTTGTTGTTTGGCATGATTGGCTCCTAGTTCGATTTCACGACGCCAAGGGTGAGCTTGACGCCTTCGATGTCCTGCTCCTCGGAGTAGGCGTTGGCGGGTGCGGATTCTAGGCGAACGTCATCGCTGAGCGTTTCCTGGCGTAGGTAAGCGTCGTGAGCAGCGAGGGCGCTGGTGACGGAGTCGGGCGCGCCAAAGATGTACGCGGTGATACGGTCCTCGATCTCCAAGCCTGCGGCCTTGCGGACGTTCTGCAGGCGATGGACGATCTCGCGCGCCATGCCTTCGGCTTCGAGTTCGGGAGTGAGGTCGGTGTCGAGGCCAACCATGAGGCCGCCTGAACTGTCGATGGAGACGGCGAAACCGTCACGCTCTTCTACGTCCACGAGGATCTCGGTCTCGTCGAGGGTGAACTCACCAACCGTTACGGTGCCTCCATCACGTAGTGTGGTGGCGACGGCTCCCGCGTCAGCGGCCGCAAGGGCTGCCCGGATGGCACCGATCTGCTTGCCGTATTTGGGGCCCAGCGCAGGCAGGTTGGGACGCAGCTTGAATGTCGCAAGGGCGTCATCTGTGGCGACCTCAAGGGCTTTGACGTTGAGCTCCTCCAACACTTGGTCGGAGATGACGGCCAGGTACTGCGCTTCTTCGGGTCGCGCCCGAACGATGACACGCGCTAGGGGCTGGCGCACTTTGAGCATGCCTTTGCTGCGAGCGGCGCGGCCCAGGCTAGCGATACGCATGGCAAGGCGGATTGCCTTGTCGAGGTCGTCGTCGATCAGTGAGGCCTCGGACTTGGGGAAGTCAGTGAGGTGAACGCTGTCCGGCGAGTTCTTCGGCGCAAGGTTGCGGTACATGGCGTCGGCCAAGAACGGGGTCATGGGTGCCATGAGCTTGCTGAGGGTGAACAGGCAGGAGTAGAGCGTGACGTACGCCCAGGTCTTGTCGTCATCACCCGAGTCACCGTCATCACCGCCCAGAGGACGCCAGTAGCGGCGGCGACCACGACGGACGTACCAGTTGGAGAGTTGGTCGACGAATTCTTCCACGCGACGACCGGCGTCCGTGGGGCTGTAGCTATCCAGGTCTGAGGTGACGTTGGCTACCAGGTCGTTGAGCTCGGAGATCACCCAGCGGTCAAGTTCGTTAGGCGGAGCGCTGGAGAGCCCAGGGCCGCCGATGTCACCTGCCCAGTAGTCAGCGTGAGCTTCGGGGTCGAAGCCGTCGATGTTGGCGTAAGTGACGAAGAAGCTGTAGGTGTTCCAGAGCGTGAGCATGAAGCGTCGAAGGCTCTCGCCAACGAGTTCGGCTGAGAATCGTCGAGGCAACGATGACGGGGCAGACGTGAAGAGATACCAACGCAATGCGTCGGCGCCCTGCTCGTTCATGACCTCCCACGGGTTCACGACGTTGCCCTTGGACTTGGACATCTTCTCGCCCTTGCCGTCGAGGATGAGGCCGAGGACGATGACGTTCTGGTAGGAGGGTTGCTTGGCAACGAGAGTGGAGAGGGCGAGCAGGCTGTAGAACCATCCGCGGGTCTGGTCGACAGCCTCGGTGATGTACTGCGCCGGGAAGAGGTCACTGGCGATCAGCTCGTCGGGGTTGTTGATGGTCACCGGCTTGCCGCCGTTGCCGTTGATGGTGAACGGGTAGGACCACTGGGCGAAGGGCATGGCGCCGGAGTCGTACCAGGCGTCGGCGACTTCAGGGACACGATGCATGACGCCCCCGCAGTCAGGGCACGTCATCTCGATCTGGTCTACGAACGGTCGATGGAGGTCGAGGTCAGCAACGAGGTGCTTCGTCTCAGCCGTGGCTAGCTCAGCAAGCTCGGCACTGCCGCCAACACAGCGCGCGCCTTCGCAGTCGTCGCAGCGCCAGATCGGGATGGGTGTGCCCCAGTAACGTTCGCGGGAGACTGCCCAGTCAACGTTGTTGCGTAGCCACTCACCGAAACGGCCTTCCTTGATGTGGTCCGGGTACCAGTTGATCCCCCGGTTACCAGCGACCATCTGGTCTTTGACTGCGGTGGTCTGGATGTACCAGGAGGCCTTGGCGTAGTAGAGCAGCGGGGTGCCGCAACGCCAGCAGAACGGGTACGTGTGCTTGATGATGCCGTCCTTGAAGAGGAGACCATGCTCTTTGAGGTCAGCGGTGATGTCTTTGTCCGCCTGCTTGATGAATTTGCCGGTACCAGGAAAATCACCCTGGAGGATGCCGCGCAGATCCACCGTGTGGACGGTGGGGAAGTCGTGCTCTTTGCCGAGTTCGGCGTCCTCTGCACCATAGGCTGGTGCGGTGTGGACGATGCCCGTGCCCTCGTCAGTGGTGACGTAGTTGGCGGCGAGCACGCGATGGGCGTGGTCAGCGAGTTCTTCGCCACGGTAGGGAGGCTCGTAGCCGATGCCGAGGAGGTCTGTTCCATCGAACGTGTCCACAGTCGTCCAGCCTTCGCCGAGCACGCGCTTAGCGAGAACCTCGGCGAGCAGTAGGCGTTCGCCAGGGTCAAGAATCTCGTCTTCCAGTGGGGACTGCATGAGCGCGTAACGCTCTTTGGGGCTCACCGCGAGCGCCATGTTGGCGGTCAGCGTCCAGGGGGTCGTGGTCCACGCCATGAACGCTGGGCGTGTGGCCATCCACGAGCCGTCCGCGAACCCGAGGCGCTTGAGGACGGAAGCTGACGCGCCATGCTCGGTGCTCGGCTCTAGGTTGAGGGGGAAACGCACGAACACAGACGGGTCAGGCGTGTCGTCCTTGTAACCAAGGGCGACTTCGTGGGAACTGAGGCTGGTGACGCATCGTGGGCAGTGGGGCGTTACTTTGTAGCCTTCGTACACGTGGTTGTCGTCCCAGAGGCGCTTGAACACCCACCAGGCAGTCTCGACGTAGCTCTTATGGTAGGTGACGTAGGCGTTGTCCATATCCAGCCAGACGCCCGCTCGCTCAGTCATGGATTGCCATTCCTGAACGTACCGGAAAACGCTTTCGCGGCAGCGGCGGTTGAACTCTTCGATCCCGAAGACCTCGATCTCGTGCTTGGACTTGAGGCCGAGCTCTTTCTCAATCTCAAGTTCTACAGGCAGTCCATGGGTGTCCCAGCCGCCTCGACGGAGAGGACGGAAGCCCTGCATGGTCTTGTAGCGCAACAGGATGTCCTTGAACGAACGGGAAAGGACGTGGTGGATGCCTGGGCTGCCGTTGGCGGTCGGAGGGCCTTCGTAGAAGACGAATAGGGGCGCGTCGGCGCGTACCTCGTCGACCTTGTGGAAGGTATCTTCCGTCCGCCACTGTTCCAGAACCCGCTCTTCAAGTTGGGGGAAGCTCACCCTACTTGAGATCGGTTCGAATCGCTGTTGCTGGTCCTGCTGCTCCGGCATCTTTACCTCAGTTCATGTCCTGTGTCGCACAAAACGGGTCGGGAAATAGAAAAAGCCCGTCCACTTGCTTAGCGGACGGGCGAAAAACCCGCGGTACCACCACCATTCCCTGGCGTGCCAGGGCTCTCAAGACCAGGGTAACGGGCGGTGGCCCGGTCAGGCCTACTTCCTTGCGCTTGGCAAGGGTTCGGTTGACGGCTCGGGAGGGATCTTCGACAGGTGCTACGTACCGGCTTCCACCGTGCCCGGCTCGCTGTTCGCGGCGCTGCTGTCTACTCGTCTCCGTCGTTGCCTTGGAAACGATGGTAGCGGAGGCAGCCAGGAGGGGCAAGCTAGCGGCGGCCCCTAATTGCGGCGCGGGCGGCGAGGGCGCTGTCGGCGAGGCGTTGCCTCTGCTGGAAAGTCCATGATCGTGGCCTCAACGCCCTTCGTTTCGAAGGCATTCACGTCGGCTTCGGGCTGGGGCTCGGCCCAAGCAGGCTCCTGGAACCACGAGTGCCTGATCCTGATGAAGACGAAGGCCACGGCAAGCTGTAGGCCCGTGGCGGCAAGCCACACTCCGGCGAGCGAGGCGTAGTTCACGAACGTCAAGGTACCGCTGACGATCGGTTCTTCCCATCCTGTGAGGATGCCATGCGCAAACGTCACCAGCAGCAAGCTGAAAACGACGCCGGTGGTCTGGTCATCGGCAGCTTCCACGAGGCGTCTGGCCAACCAGGCGATAACCACCACTTCAACGGCCGCAATCACGAAGGCGGCGAACGTGAGCAGCTCCGGGTTGTCGATGCCCGTGCCGTCTACGGCGCCGAACACGGGGAATCTTGTCACCTGAGTAAGAACGAAGAAGGACATGAAAGCGACGCCCCAGCCGAAGCCAGCGCTGGAGACCATGACCGAGACGACCAGCGCCATGATGAACATGAGGATGTAGGCGCCCACAACGACGATGGCGCGAGTGAGGTTGCCCTCCGATTCGCCAAGGAAGCCGGTGGTGAGCAGGAAGATCGCACCTTGCCCTGCTGGTAGCCACGTCATCAGGCCAACGGGGAGGCCTCGACGTACGGCGTAAGCACCGCCAAGGGCGACGACCACCAAGAGGACGACTGCCGGAGGCGTGAGGGTGCCAACGATGCCAGGCAGGCCCAGGGATCGCCACGGCCATGAAACGAGGGATGCGGCCAGTAGGAGGGCGAAGGGCGCCCCAAGCATCAGTTGTAGTCGACTGCGGTCGACTACAAACGAAGGCTTTCCCGGTAGCGCTGGTTGGTCTGAGACCATGCCGTACTGCCTACTCGCGGTCGTCGCTGTAGTTGGGGCGGTATTCACTGGGCGTACCACCACCACGGTTGCCACCACGCGGGCTTCCGCTGTTGCCACCACTGCTGCGACGTGGTCCTCGGTCGCCGCCACCACTTGAGGGGCGCGCTGCTCGCTCGCCGGTTGGGGTGACGACCACGCGTCGCTGGGTGCCTTCGCCTGAGCTCTCGGTGGTCACGCCTTTGTCTTCGGCGAGGGCCACGTGCACAAGGCGACGGTCTGCGGCAGACATGGCTTCCATCTCCACTGGCTGGCCGGAGCTGATCGCGCGCTCTGCCATACGTTCAGCGAGCACGCTGACTTGCTGCTCACGGCGATCCCGATACTGCTCGACGTCCACGATGATAGGGCCAGCGTCGTCTTCACGACGGCCAAGGATGATGTTCGTGACGTACTGAAGCGCACGTAGAGTCTCGCCACGGCGACCGATGATCAACCCGGCGTCCTCGCCTTGGATGTCGATGATGGTGGGGTTGTCAGCGCCCGTGCCTGAACTCCTGATCGTCGGTGTCGCGTCGACATCCATGGCGTTCAGAAGATCCGTCACGACGCCCAATGCCGCGCTTGCTCCAGCGGTGGAGCCGGTTATCAGCGATACACGAACCTTGGCGGGTTCAGCCCCGATGCCCAAGATTCCGCTGCGGCCTTGGCTAACGACGTCTACCTCGACCTCGTCGCGGCCTACGCCGAGCTCGAGTATCGCTAGCTCTATCGCTTCCTCGACCGTCTTCCCCGTTCGTTCCAGAGGTTGTTTCTCCATCAGCGCCAAGCTCCTTATCCGGCAGGGCTTCAGTGAGTGTGGGTCCCAGTCTCGAACCGGAGGCCTGCTGCTCAACAGCGGGCACGGATTTCTTGAAACCACCCAGACCATTAATGAAGTATTGCATCACTATCCCGATGGAATTAGAGGTCACCCAGTAGAGGACCAATCCAACGGGGAATATCAGACTCAGGAACCCGAAGAATACCGGGAACATGAGTGTCATGGTTTTCTGTTGGGCCGCTTGCTTCGGGTCCATGGAAGGTGACTGAGTCATCTTCTGCTGGACGAACATGGTGAGACCAGAGAGGCCGACCAAGAAGAACGCGAGAATATTACGGGATTGGGTCGCCTGGACAGCGAGATCCATCCCCAGGAAGCTCCGGTCGACCGGGACAACGGTGTTGAGGACGGGGAGCCAGCCGTAAAGCTTGCTGGCCAGACCCGCGAGGTTTTCAGGGGTGAACGGCACGACGAAGTTGATGGCCCAGAACAAGCCGATGAAGATAGGCATCTGAACGACCATAGGGCCGAGACAGCCGATGGGGTTGAGGCCCATCTCTTTGTACGCCTTCATGATCTCTTGCTGGCGAAGCTGCGGGTTGTTCTTGTGACGGTCGTTGATCGCCTTCATGCGAGGACCAAGATCCTGCATCTTGCGGGTCTGACGAACTTGCCGAACGACAAGTTTGTACGTGGCCCCACGAACCAAGATAGTGAATGCGATGATGGCCAGCCCGAGGTTGCTGCCTAAAAAGACATACAACATCAGTAGGCTGTTGGTCATCGGTTTGGTGATCGCCTCGTTCCAGACGAGGACGACGAAATCGAACATTTCTTCTCGTTCCCCTTTTGCCTAGAACCCTTCGACCTTGTATTCCCAGTCCTTCTCGATAATGCCACCGTCGACCACGAATGCAGTGATCATTTCCTCTAGCGACCGCACATAGACGGTATTGCCGCTGACCATGAGCGGCGCGCGGACTTTGTCGTCGGCGAGAGCGTAGTCATCGATCCTGATACCGTCACGATCCAAGAGCGTTACGTCGCCACCATCCGAGCCAACCATGATGTTGCCGTCGACGACCGCAGGCCTGGCGAGGATCTCGTCACGCGAGCCTTCTTGGTCGTACGTCCACGCAACGGAGTCAGTGTCCGTGTCATAGGCGTAGAGCACGCCGTCGAGGTTCGGTGCGTAGATGCGGTTGCCGTCGGTTGCGGGGGTGGCCCAGAACCAACTGTCCGCCGTGAAGACTTCCTGCTTGTCTCCGGAGGCCATGTCAATGGCGTACATGATGCCGTCGAATGCGCCGACGTAGAGCGTGCCGTCGATGGCGACGGGGGCAGCTACGACGCTGGCGCCCAACTCAACGGGGGCGCTCCACACCAGTTCACAGGTTTCGATAGAGACGGCGTGCACGAAGTGATCAAGGTCGCCGAAGTAGGCGACGCCGTCGACCACGAGCGGTGACGACCACACGCGGCCTACTCCGACTTCCTCCCCTAAGGGGTAACGGCATCGTTCGATGCGGTTCTGACGTCCGGCGCTGAGTTCCTCAGCCTCTAAGACGTAAAGGCGCCCAAGGTGCGTGTCCTCAGCCGCGGCAACAACGAGTGCGCCATCTGCGTAAATGACATCGCCGGAGATACCTTTGGCGAGCTTGTTGCCATCGATCTCAAACGAGCCAACGTCGCCGAGGACATCGCCGTCTTCCGAGACGTTGAGCGAGTAAACGAAGCCTTGGTAGCTACCAACGAAGAGGCGGCCATCCGCGATGGTTGGCGTGCCGTAAAATGCGACGCCAACGCGCTGTTTGTCCCCTCCCTCTTCGCGCTCCTGGGCGTCGAAGACGTGGCCTTCCCGTGGCTGGATGCCGCCGCGGGAAGTGGGGATAAGCAGGAGTTCAATGACGCGCCCATCGCGAGTAGCGACGAAGACCGTCTCCGTTTCGGGCTGGGCGACGATACCCGACCAACTCTCGGAGGCACCGATGTTGCGTTGCCCCGCACAGCCCGCCAATATGACGGCTGCCACGAGCGACAAAAGCACAACCATGCTTAGCTGGCGGCTGAATCGTGAGCCAGGGCGTTTCACTCTAAATAGGTCCTTGTCCCGTCTCCATATGAGGCGAGAACAGCGCCCCCGAACTTATCGGGCTGACGCTGGATGATCGTCTAATCCACTAATCCATGGGCATGCGACCCGGTTCCAGGAACCGGGTCATATCCTTCACCACCCCAAGGCTGGCAGCGGCCCAGCCGCTTCACAGCGAGCCATCCACCCTTGAGCAATCCGTGAGTCTCTATCGCTTCCTGCGCGTAGTGCGAGCAGGTAGGCGAGTAGCGACAGGCACCTGGCCAGTAGGGTGACAGCGCGTGCTGATAAAATCCGATCAACCGGATCGCCACACCACGCATCACTCACCACCCTCCCCGGCGCCGGGCTTTCCCAACAGATCTAGTCGACGCTCGAGATCCAATACAACATTGCGGATCGTTTGAAAATCCGCATCAAGGATCGGTTTGCGAGCAATCAACAACTGATCCCACCCCTCTCGGACTGGGGCCCGCCTAACGATCTCTCGCAGACGGCGCCTCACCCGATTCCTATCCACCGCATTCATGGACACACGCTTACTGACTACGAACCCGAAGCGAGTGTAGTCAAGAGCGTTTGGTACCGCGCGCAGCACTAATAGTGGATGGGCTCGGGATGTGCCGCGCTGGCGGAGTGTCAGGAAGTCGCTCTTGCGACGAAGTCGCTGGTCTCGGTCTAAAGACTGGCGGATACGTCCCTCATCGGGTTGGCACCGGTTAGCACTATCCTAGCTAGAAGCTAGGCGGCTAGCTGGTGCCGTCCTTTGAATCGCCGGGAGGCGATCACTCTCCGCCCGCCTGGCGATGCCATGCGGTGCATGAATCCGTGCCGGCGTTGCCGACGGCGTTTCTTGGGTTGCCACGTTCGTTTCGACACAGGCCTCATCCCCTCGTTTGGGCGATTGCCCAGGTGCGAATTATACTTACCCCACGAGTAGGGTGTCAAACGAGCACACCCTAGTATCAGACCACTCCCGCCTTCAACTCACATGCCCGCAAAACGCTTCTTTGAGCGCGGGGAGATTCGTTTTGTCACCGCCAAGCAATAAGCCGAAACGACTAAGGGCTGACCAACTACTGCTCGATAGAGGGTTTGCGACAAGTTTGGAGCAAGCACGAGCGATGATCCTGGCGGGGGAAGTGTCCTCTGCGTCGCGTCGCATCGAGAACGCGGGGCAATCATTACTTGGGGACACTATGTTGTCAGTCCGCCAGCGCCCGCGCTTCGTGGGACGAGGCGGGGAGAAGTTGGCAGGCGCGTTGGATGCGTTCGGGCTTGATGTCGCCAGCATGGTGGGACTCGACGTCGGTGCGTCGACCGGCGGGTTCACGGATTGCCTGCTGCAGAGCGGCGCCACGCGGATGTACGCGGTGGATGTTGGCCGAGGGCAATTGGCAGAGCGATTACGCAACGACCCCCGGGTGAAGTCGTTCGAGCGTATGAACGCGCGCCATCCCTACCCGCTGCCCGAACTGGTGGACATCGCGGTGATGGATGTGTCGTTCATCTCACTGCTCGTGGTTTTGCCAGAGACGATCGCGCACGTGAAGCAAGGAGGGCTAGTGGTGGCGTTGGTCAAGCCGCAATTCGAAGCGGCGAAGAATCAGGTCGGACCCAAAGGAGTGGTGAGCGACCCGGCGGTCCACGCGGACGTGATCGGTAAGGTTTGCTTATGGGTAGCAGAACGGCCAGGGATACGGCTCGTTGGGGTACGGCGATCTGTTCTGCAGGGTGACGAGGGCAATCGCGAGTTCTTCGTGGCGTTGCGCGTGACGGGGGCCACAGGCGGTGGCTAGGCGCGCCTAACTACAAGCCCTTGGAGTGCTGACGTGACCCCTTGATTATGGCTGCGTGGTGGCCCTCATTTCACTTGGCGTTCCGCGCGTTACAATGGTAGTGTTCGCCAGCGATCACCACCGCGCGGGGAGATACCTTGGACGACGCCCCACGATTCGCTCTTGATGAGTCCGATAATCCGCACGATGAGTGTGGAGTCGTCGGAGTCCACCTCCCACAGGCCACCGACAGTGATGCCGCGCAGGTGGCGTTCTACGGCTTGTATGCTCTGCAACACCGCGGGCAAGAGAGCGCAGGCATCGCGGCGTCGGATGGCCGGACTCTTCGCAATTTCACGAATGTTGGTTTGGTTTCGAACGCGTTCAGGCAAGAAGACCTGGAACGCTTGCCAGGTCATATCGCGGTCGGGCATACCCGCTACTCAACGACGGGATCTTCTAGCGCGCTGAACGCGCAGCCTATCCTGGCGCAGGGGCCAGGAGGCGAGATCGCGTTGGCGCACAACGGCAATATCGTCAATGCAGAAGAGATGCGCCAGCGGCTCCTAGAGTGGGGAGTTTCGACCACCACCGGCACGGATAGCGAGGTCATCGCACACCTGTTGGCTTGGGCTCCAGGCGAGACGTGGGGCGAGCGCACCGCTTACTTGATGAAATCGATCAAGGGCGCGTATTCGTTGGTCGTCGCCACGAAGGACACGACGATCGGCATCCGGGATCCTCACGGCGTGCGGCCGTTGTGCTTGGGCCGATTCTCCAACGGTGGGTGGATCATCGCATCGGAGAGTGCCGCGCTGGATCATATCGGCGCGCAGTTCGTACGCGAGGTCGATCCCGGCGAGACTGTGGTGATCGACCGTGACGGCCTCGTCAGCGTCCCGAATCCACTGCCTCAGGAACGCATCGCTCATTGCGTTTTCGAGCACATCTACTTCGCCCGCCCCGATTCCACGCTGGACGGACGCCTCGTGCATATGTCGCGTACGCGTATGGGCGCAGCCTTGGCGAAGGAACACCCCGTTGAAGCTGACGTGGTGATCTCGATCCCTGAGTCGGCCAACTCTGCGGCGGTCGGGTACGCAAGAGCATCAGGAATCCCCTTCGAGCTTGGACTCGTAAAGAATCGCTACGTGGGCCGGACGTTCATCGAACCGGACCAACGGTTCCGTGATCTTGGGGTGCGGAACAAGTTCAACCCGCTACCCGAAGTGCTGGCCGGTAAGCGAGTGGTGGTGGTGGACGACAGCATCGTTCGTGGAACGACGACACCGCGCATCGTTCAGCTACTCAAGCGAGCAGGCGCAGCAGAGATACACGTACGCGTGTGCGCGCCACCGATCAAGAATCCCTGCCATTTCGGCGTGGACATGGCCACGAAAGACGAGTTCATCGCTTCCGGTCGGACGGTCGACGAGATCCGAGAGATCATCGGCGCCGACTCGCTGGGTTACCTGAGCACGGAAGCCCTGCACGATGCGGTTGGTGGAGACAGTACGGGCTCGCGCTTCTGCGATGCCTGCTTCACGGGCAATTACCCGATCCCGATCCAACTGCAGATGGACAAGCTCTCCCTGGAACGAACTCTGACGCAGGGCGAATAGCCGCAGTAGCCATTGGCGACCCAGTACCCTCCCCACACCATCACCCGCCTGCGGGAACTTGTCAGTGCGCTCCCTGATGCTGATCGCGCACGCTTCGAGCGTGTGTACGAGGTTTCAACAGCGGAAGGTCGACTTCACGCGCCGGATGCGATGGTTCCGTGGATAGAGAGTACTTTCGGCGAGCTGGCCTCGGTCCAGACGCAACGTATCGTTCGTGTGTCCAACCTCGTAACGGGCGAGGGGACACTGTTCAACGAACTCCGTGCTCGACGGCCAGTGCGATCCGCGCTCCAGACGGAGAGCGGGCTGGGGTCAGCGTTGCAGGATGATCCTTGGGCGAACCCGATCCACGCGACGCCCGAAGATACATTCGGTAGGCTGTCCAACGCTCATGGCGTAACGGCGGCGAACGTCGCGAAATACGACGCGGTGCACAGCATCATCGTGTTTTCCGAGCCGGACCCGCTCGCGTTCACGCGGGAGTCGGTCGTTGCACACTTAGCCCTAGCGCATGATTGGCTGCGGGCAGCACACCATGACGATGTGGGGGCCCGGTACCCGTATATCATGTGGAACTGTCTCTGGCGCGCTGGCGGTTCGATCGTTCACGGGCACACACAAGTGTCACTCGCGCGCGGTCGTCACTACGCGAAGATCGAGCGCCTGCGAGCGGACGCGCTGCGCTACCGGGAGGCCAACGGCGTCTCCTATTTCGATGATCTGGCAGCCATCCATGCTTCGCTGGGACTGGCCCATCAGGTGGGCGGTGTGAGCGTGCTCGCGAATCTGACCCCGCTGAAAGAGAAAGAGTGCATCTTGATCGCGAACGCGGCCGATGGCGCGCTGGGTGGCGCGCTCTTCGATGTGCTTCGCGTGTACCGCAACGCATTAGGCGTGCGATCGTTCAACGTGGGGATGCTGCTCCCTCCGATGGCTGAGACCAAGGAGTCCTGGGAAGGGTTCCCGGTCGTAGTGAGAGTTGTGGATAGAGGTAGTCTCGAAACAAGAACCAGTGATATCGGCGGGATGGAGATGTTTGCGGAGTCGGTCGTTGCGGCCGACCCGTTCGCGGTTCATCAGGCCTTGGTTACCGAGGGAGCGTAGACGTGGCATCCGTTGATGTGGTGATACCAGTACTGAACGAAGAACACTCGCTTCCCAGGTGCATCGAGCAACTGCGCGATTCCCTGAGTACGTCGCTGCCGCAACACCAGTGCAGGATCGTCGTTGCCGACAATGGGTCGACCGACGGTACGTTGGATGTGGCGAAGGCTGAAGCGAGCGCACACCCCGCGCAGGTGGCGTACGTGCATCTCGACGTTCGCGGGCGCGGGCGAGCGCTGCGCAAGGCTTGGCTGGAGAGCGACGCGGACGTAGTGAGTTACATGGACGTGGATCTCTCAACCGGGCTGGACGCGTTCCCGGCGATGGTGAACGGGATCGTTGAAGATGGCTATCACGTTGCGTTTGGGAGCAGGCTGGCGAAGGGTGCTCACATCAAGCGATCTCCGAAGCGCGAGGTGATCTCGCGGACGTACAACCTGATGATACGAGCGCTGATGCAGACCCGGTTCCGGGACGCACAGTGCGGTTTCAAGGCGCTCAGTCGCGGCGCGGCCCAAGCGTTGGTTCCCACCATCGTGAACAATCATTGGTTCTTCGACACTGAACTCTTAGTCATCGCAGAAAAGCGTGGTTTCCGCATGCTTGAGGTCCCGGTTACGTGGGACGAGGATGCCGACACTCGCGTCAAGATAATGCCGACGGTCATGGAAGATCTGAAGGGGCTGGCGAGGCTGAGATGGGGGGGTATCCCTGAAGTCGAGCCTCCCAAGGGGCTGCGAGAGTGAACCAGCGTGCGAACGGCAATCGCAGAGTAGATAATGGAAGGCGTACGAACCTCCTTTTGCAGGCCAACAGATGACTCAACGTAATCCCGCATTCGAAGTCCGCCCGTCGGTTATCACCGGCGATACGGCTGACGTATACCTCCACCGCACCCAGCGGGTGCTCCGCAACGAGGGCATAAACCCGACCGTGGTGATGCAATTTTCCGCCACCAACGAGGGAACGCTATGCGGTTCGATGGAGGTTCGGGCAGTCCTGAGCAAGGTCGCATCTGAGGGCAATCGCGAGGTCTGGGCAGTTGAAGAAGGGCAGCAGATCGCCAGAGGCGAGGTCTGCCTGACGGTGAAGGCCCCGTACTCCAGCTTCGGCCTTTACGAGACAGCGATCTGCGGGATACTGGCGCACCACTCAGGCTGGGCTACTGCCGCACATGCGTTGACGGCAGAAGCCGGTAATATCCCGGTCGTCAACGTCGGGGCGCACAACGTGCACCCGTCTGTGGCTCCGGTCATGGACTACGCTGCCGTCGTCGGCGGGTGCCTGAGCGGCTCAACGGTACTCGGGTCCAGGCTCGCCAATAGCCCTCCCGTCGCCACGGTGTCCGGAGCGCTCGTGCAGCTGATGGGCGACCCCGTGAAAGCGATGCATGCATATGATCGCGCCGTAGCGCCGGATGTGCAGCGGATCGCCTACATGGATCCGCGGAAGGATCCCGCCGAGCAAGCGGTCGAAGTCGCACGTGCCATGCGGGACCATCTGAACAGCGTTCGTATCGCTCGGATGCCTGGGGGTCGCGCCGTAGACACGGAAACGCTCATGGAGGTTCGCCGTCGGCTTGACGGGATCGGCGCGCGCCACGTCAGCATCGTGCTCAGCGGACGGTTATCGCCAGAGCGTATACGGAAGCACCTAGACGAGGGCGCACCGATCGACGTGTTCCACGACAACGGGTACATCTCATCCGCGAATCCCCTGTCGTTCCTGCCGAACATCCTGACGATCAGCGATAAGTTGGTTCCTCAGGAAACTGAGCCACTTCCGCCCAACTCGCGGCTGGTGCGGGTGCTCTAACCCCCGGCTACGCCATGAACGTGCGGGCTACGCCTCGACGATGTACGTTCCCAGAGCGAACCCAGCGTCATTGGTCAGCGCGGCTACGCTGGTGACGGGCTTTTCCAGATCAGCGAACGATCCACCCGAAACGGCGAACTCAGCCGCGCCAGCCGCAGTGCTTGCGTCAAACACGCTCACCTGGCTGTCACGGACGTCGTCCGCTTCGTAGGTCGCGATGTACTGCGCTCGCCCCACCTGTAGATCAACCTCGTGCACAACCAGCGCGTCCTTCCGAACGATGGCGAGCCAACCTCTGTCTCCGCGACGTGGCACTGCTGCTGCGATGCGTGGGGTGTTGAAGTCGTCCTTCTCGTAATCGAGAGCGAGCAGCGAGAGGGCCATGGCTTCGCGGATGGGCATCCCAAGAGCGACCTTCTCGACGATGGGATCCGTGTGGCTGCCGTTGGTGGCGATGGCCCAGTCCCCTACGAGTCGTAGGGCGTTATAGGCGATATAGGGGTTCTTGTTCAGATCGGTCTCGAACCCGGGGCGAGGCACCACGGCCAAGGTTCCATTATTGTCGACGGCCTGGCGATTGGGGAATGATCGACTGGAGACGCGGTACATGACTGCGTTCGCTCCTGCAGCGTTCTTCCCGACGGCTACGATTCTTCCAACGTACATCTGTTTTCTTCTCGCTCGTGTTGCTTGGGGTTCTGTTGCCTAGCCAAGGGCCAGGCTAGGCGTCGCGTCCAGGGCCATCCCGTGGGTCACGCCACGGATAAATCGATAGTAGCCTGCCGCACCGATCATGGATCCATTATCGGTGCACAGCTTGGGTGCCGGGATGATCACGGGCACGGGCGCTTGGCGGCACGCCTCGCGGAGGGGTCCGTTGGCCGAGACGCCTCCACCCAGGACGAGGCCCTTCGCTCCGTAACGTTTGACGGCGGCGATGGCCTTGGTGGCGATGACATCGACAACAGCGTCCTGGAACGCAGCAGCGATATCGGCGACTAGGGTGGCATCCGCTCCTGCTTCGGGCGCTGGGTAGACGCCAAGCTCCTGCGCCTTGTGGAGCACGGCGGTCTTGAGCCCCGAGAAGCTGAAATCCAGGGAGTCGCCAAGCCATGCTCGGGGGAGCTTGAACGATGGCGTGATGCCCTCAGCGGTTCGCTGGACCACCGGGCCGCCGGGGTAACCAAGTCCAAGGATGCGACCTGCTTTATCGAAGGCCTCGCCTGCCGCGTCGTCACGGGTACGACCAACGACTTCGTAGTCACCGTGGCCTCGCATGACGATGAGATCGGTGTGGGCGCCTGATGCGATGAGCACGATGAGGGGGAAGCCAGGGTCTACGGCGGGATCGGTGCCACCGAGCCACGCGGCGTAGGTGTGGCCTTCCAGGTGGTGCACGCCCACCAAGGGTAAGTCTCGCGCATAGGCGATAGCCTTCGCGGTGTTGACGCCGACCATGAGTGAACCCATGAGCCCAGGCCCCTGCGTCACGGCGACGACATCGATAGCGTCCAACGTGACTTCGGCTTTAGCAAGCGCGCCTTCGAGAACAGGGACGATCTGCAGGAGGTGCTGCCGCGAGGCGACTTCGGGTACGACCCCTCCATAGCGCGCGTGGATGGCGACCTGCGAGGAGACGACATCGGACAAAACACGAATGCCGTCTTCGACGACGGCAGCTGCGGTTTCATCACATGAGCTTTCGATTCCAAGAACCAGCATGACCAATCGAGGCTAGCACACCAAGGCCGGTTGCAGGTCTGGCGCGAGCCTGATTCAGAGGAACGTGCGAGGCCCTGTGCTACCATCGCTGGCATTCCGTTCACGAGCGGCCGGAACGACAGAGTTCAGGCCGAAAGGGGATCTGACATGATCGGCGAAGTGGGGACAGCGAGCGTTGTCGTCCTGGTAACGTTCTTGTTGCTTTCCGCGTTCTTCTCAGGTGCTGAAGCCGCGCTCCTTTCCGTCCAACGCATCCGTATCCAGCAGCTGGCCCGCAGCGGGGTGCCAGGTGCGGCGCGTGTCGCCAAGCTGGTAGACCGCCCCGATCGCCTCCTGCCTCCCATCCTCTTAGGCAACAATCTCGCTAATACTGCGGCCGCGGCGTTGGCCACGTCGATCGCCATCTCGATGTTGGACGACGAGGGCGAGGCCATCTTGATCGCGACAGCGGTGGTGACGGTAGTGTTGCTGATCTTCGGCGAGACCATCCCCAAGACGGCAGCGGCTCGTCATGCCGAGCGCGCATCGATCATCGTGGCTATCCCGATCGTAGGCATCAGTTGGCTACTCCGGCCCGTTTCGTTCGTCCTTCAAGCCATCTCCAACAGTGTGATCAGGCTCTTGGGGTCAGACCCGCACCTGCACACGACCGTCACCGAGGAAGAGATCAAGGCGATGGTGTCGTACGGGCATGAGAAAGGGGCAGTGGAGTACGGCGAGGCCGAGATGATCATGCGGGTGCTGGAGTTCGGCGACGGGCAGGCCCGTGAGGGGATGACGCCGCGCCCCGAGATCGTTTGGGTTGAACAGGGGATTTCGATCCAGCAGTTCCTGGCGCTTTACAGCGAGAACTATCACACGCGATTCCCCGTATACCAAGGCACCGTGGACAACGTAGTCGGCTTGGTTGCCGTGAAGGACGTGATGCGGTTGCTCGCTGATGGCGCAGACCAAGCTTCACCCGCCACATCACGGGTGCGGCCAGCAGTGTTCGTCCCAGAGACCAAACGGATCCAGGATCTATTCGACGAGATGCGGGCCAGCGGTGAGCAGATCGCCATGATCGCGGACGAGTACGGCGGTGTAGCAGGCCTCGTAACACTCAAGCGCTTAGTGGAAGACATCGTAGGGCGTGTCGGTGGCGAGGACGAGTTTGCTCCTATCGGGGTTGTTGTGGTCGACGAATGGACGTTCGACCTGGACGCGAGCCTGTCCATCCCTGAGGTCAATGAGCGATTACAGTTTGCGATTCCAATGGGCGATTACGAAACACTGGCTGGGTTCTTGCTTGGGCAACTGGGCAAGGTTCCCGAGGTCGGGGATGAACTCGCCTGCGCGAACCTACGGTTCACGATCACGGCGATGCACGGCGTTCGAATCTCACGCGTACGCGTCGTGTCAGCAGCGGTGGCGGGGTAACGCCATGGAGTACCACATACATGGAGTCTTCGCCATCGTGGCAGAAGCCAGCGACGCTCCGACTAGGCCAGCTCGTCCTGACGGTAGTTCGGCGCAACGACAGCAAGCTGGCCGACGGGCCGATGGTGCTCGCCGTGTCTGGCGGCACTGACTCGCTGGCCATGCTGCTGGCGACCGCGACTATTCGCGAGTCGCTGGGGCGCGAGATAGTGGTGGCACATTTCTCCCACGGTCTGCGCAAGAGCGCCGAGAAGCGCGAGGCGGCGTTGGTACGCCGGATCGCGCGCGAGCTTGAACTCCCGCTAGAACACGAGCAGGCGTCGACGGGCCGATCCGAGGCATCTGCACGAAACGCACGATATGCGTTCTTCGGACGTGTGGCGTCGTCACGCGGCGCGGCGTTGGTAGCAACGGCACATACGCTGAATGACCAAGCAGAAACGTTGCTGCTGCGCCTTAGCCGGGGAACCGGCCTGCGTGGCGCTGGCGCGATGCGTGAACTCTCCCACCGCCGGGTCAATCAAGCCAACGGCGAACAGCTCGGGCTACTACGTCCGATCCTGGGCGCAACGCGAGCGGATACCGAAGAGGTTTGTGCGGAGTGGGAGTTGACCCCTGCATCCGACGGTACGAATCGTTCGGTGCGATACGCACGGAATCGAGTACGACGACGCGTGCTGCCGGAGCTTGCCGAGATCAACCCCAACGCGGCTGGCGCGCTGGCGGCGTTCGCTGCGACCGCTCAGGAAGACGACGATCTGCTGGCGCAGTTGGCCGCTGAAGCAGTCGCCGGAGAAGAGCTGCGGGAGCCCACCCGCACCACCTGGCCGGTGCACGTCCTGCGGGTGTTGCCCCCTTCCCTAGTGGCCAGGGTGCTGCAGTCGGCGTGGGCAGTGCTGCGCGGTGACGGGGCCGCGCTTTCGCGTGCGCAGATCGAGTCGATCAGCCGATTGCTGACGCGCGGGAGCGGCGCAGTAGATCTAGGTATCGGGGCCACATTCGCGGTGGAGCACGACACGGCGTCGGTGTCGACGACAGCCATCGCGTCCGTTGCGTTCGCGGCGACTCCGCTGGCCCTGCCTGGGGAAACGATCGTCGAGGGGTGGGCCATCACGACCAGCGCGGGGCTTGCAGACGGTACGATCAGCAACGACGCGTGGCGAGCGACGCTGGATCTCGACGCGCTAGGCGACGGCCCGTGCGTGCGCTGTCGCATCAGAGGCGATCGCTTTCAGCCGCTGGGGATGAACCAAGAGGTGCGATTGCAGGACGTGCTGGTCAACGCGAAGGTTCCGCGCTCCCAACGAGACAACGTGCCGTTGGTGGTCGCTGGTGAGCGGATCGCTTGGGTCGCTGGTGTGCGGATCGCCGACTGGGCGAAAGTGACGCTGGGCACAACACGATCAGTGGTGATCGAGGTACGACCGGCTAGTTGATCGACTCGGGGCCTTTGGCCGTTTCGGGGGCCTCGATGGCTAGACCGGAATCGTAGGAGGCGAAGGCTTGCTCGAAGAGGAGCTGGCGGCCATCGTTGCTCTCGGTGATCTTGACTTCTGCTTTGGTAAGCAGGTCGGTCTCGCAGTCGATCCAGATCGTTGCGGCGCCAAGGACACCCTGCGGTGGCGATGGGTTGCCAAGCACCGAGGCTAGCGACTCGCGACCGAGGGGCTCGTAGCGCACCTGGAGGTACTGCTTGCCGCCACTGACATTGTATTCGTGTGCCGTGGGGTAGCCCTGCCGCAGTACATTGATGTACTTGGCCACGGTGAGGTGAGCGTTGAGCTGGCGCTCGGAGTCGAATCGCGAAGGATCGTCCGGCTTCTGCCAGGTGCCTGCGAGACGATAGAACTCTCTGCCGATGGAGACCCAGCGCTCGCGAACCTCACCAGTGGATGACCACCCGGTCTGCGAGACGCGGAACCGGTCAGGGGCGACGAACTCCAAGTCCCAGACGTAGTCACCCGCGGTGAGCTCAAAGTGCGCGGGATCACGGATGATCTGTCGAGTGACATAAGAGGAGGCGCTTTCAGTTGCGGCGACAGAGCGCGCCACGCGTCCAGCAACGTCGGAGACGCCTGTCGGCTCTGCCGCAGGCTCGAAGCGTGACGTAAGCACGGAGGCGAGGCTGGCAGCCGCTCCGCTCGCGCTGACGCTAAGGCCGTCTGATACTGCTGTGGGAAGCGCCTGGCTATCGAGATAGGCGGGCACTTGATCGTTGAAGCTTTGTTGCGGTTGCTCTGCGGGCGCGACGGCCGAGGCAGGCGGAGCAATCACGGACATCAACTCGTACACGCGATGAGCGACGAGGTAGGCGTCCCGTCGCGATTCTGAGGAAAGCAGGGGCTGGCGCAGCGTATAGCCGCTAGCGTGGAGCAGCAGCGCGCCGTCGTCATCAGGGAACACGTACCCCGAAATCATGAAGACGGCGATGAGGGTGGGCACTCCGCCTGCGACCAGCGAGAACATCGTCGTTTCAAAGATCGCCCAAGTGATCCCGGCAAGGGCTGCTCCGATCACGAGGGCGATCATCCCGTTCATAAGCCGACCGGTGTCGCGCTCGACATCCGACACTTCGACTGCGGTGAGCCGATCCAAGGGGACGACCGCCGTGGTGCGTACGCCACCCTGGCGACCGAGTCGGATGACGCGCCGGGTGGTGATGGTCAGCGTGTCCTTGCCCGCAGTCGACGCGTTGATGGCGCCTTCGTGGCTATCGAGCGCTAGCTCGAAGCGTTCCCCCGCCAGCCAGGGGATCTGTCGTTCGGGACTCTCTTTTTCAAAACGGCTCACAGGCAGATCCTTATGCACACAGTGTGCTCGGCGTAGGCAGACCTACGCTTGTCGCGCCTCCAGGCAGGATAGCGCCACACCGGACGAGGGGTCACTACCTGCGGAAGTTGATCCGCCTGAAGATCTCGGCGAACTCGAACTTGAAGCCATGATCGGCAGCCTCGGCGGCGGCGTCCGTCGCGCGCCTCTTGGCGAATTGCTCGATCCGCGTCATGTCCGTGGATAGCTGGCTTTCGTGGGCGGCCAGCGCGTGCATCTTGAGATCTACCGTGTCGGAAATGTCGACCACGACGTCGGGGGCTTCGGAGCCCCACAGGAGCACCGTGCCAACCTTGTGGGTTTCCAGGCCCGCAGCAAGGTGCTCGGGGAAGTGGAGGACATCGCGAGCGAACGGGAATGACGCGTCGAGGGCTGTTTGGCCGGAGATGCGATGGTCACGGTGGCTATGGGACATCCGTCGTGGGTCCATGGCCAACAGCACGTCAGGGCGGAACCGCCGGATCTGCTCAACGATCTGGCCACGGAATGCGCTGGTGTCTTCCAACTCGCCGTCTCCGTAGCCAAGCATTATCAGTTCGTCGACGCCAAGCACTTCCGTCGCCTTCTTCTGTTCGGCAGCGCGGATCGTCGCGAGGCGCTCGCTGGTCATGTCGGGGTCTGACGAGCCTTTGTCGCCGTTGGTGCATACGACGTAGAGCACCTTGCAGCCTTCACGAGCCCACTTGGCGACGGTCCCACCAGCTCCTGACTCGCCGTCATCGGGGTGGGGGATCACCAGCATCGCTCGTTCGGGGGTTTCGATCGTCTCCATTGAACCTCTAAGCCTTTGGCAGGGAAGACCCGCCGTCTACAAGAATCGATTGGTAAGATGATACCGGCTCGGCAACGCCGCGTCTCAAACCCGTCCTATCTCAGCGTTCGGAGCGCCCATCTTGACCTCCTCTGGTATCACTATCCGTTCATTCACCTGGTCAGACGTTGCACTGCTTGCGACGCTTCAGCATGCCGATGAGTCGGATGTTGATCGTTGGCTCAGGCAGTCCAATCTGACGCCAGAGCAAGAGTGCGTTTTCGCCGAGGTCGGCGGCAAAGCTACCGGGTTCGGGTACCTGATCGTTGAGCAAGGCCTGTCTCGCGGGGTGCTGATAGCGGAAGCGGAAGATCCGGCCGTACTCAGTGCGCTGGTCTCCGATGCCACGACGAAAGCGCAAACGCTCGGGCTCAGCGTCCTCCAGTTAGACGTGCCTGAGGACGATCAGCAGCGCCGTGACATCTGTGAGGCTGCGGGCATGTCGGTGATCCGGACTCACCTTCATCTGTTGAGGCCGGGCGATCAGCCAACGGGCATCACGTTGCCGGCTGCCACCACGACTCGGTTGGCGGCCCGCGTGGATGTCGCCACGGTCACGAATATCCAGAACGCCGCGTTCACCGGAAGCTGGGGATACTCTCCGAACAACGAAGAGGAGATCGCCTACCGTATCTTCGAACTGCCGTCGATTGCGCCCGACCCAGTGGTCATCGTGACGATGGATGGCCAAGACCTGGGCTATTGTTGGGCACATCAGGAGCGCGTGGACTCGCCGGGCATGGTTGATATGGTGGGTGTGCTGCCTCACCAGCAAGGCAAAGGGCTCGGGAAGTTGGTGACAGCGGTGGGAATCGACCACCTGATCAGCATCGGGGCCACGCCAGTGGAGATCACCGTAGACAGCGAGAATGGGCCAGCGATCCACGTCTATGAGAGCGTAGGATTCCGGCTCCATCACCGTTCCGTGTGGTACGAGCGGGCGCTTAGCTAGCCGATGACCTGCGCGCGTTCGGCAAAGCCTTGCGCTGCACGCCGATAGCCCTCAAGGGCTTGATCCGCAGCACGAGCCCACGTGAACGTCCGAGCATGGGCCACAGCGCCCTCGCCCATGGCCCCCAAGAGTCGTGGATCACCTAGTAGATCGTCCAGGGAGTATGCGAAGTCCACCGGATCGTGGGCGGCCACGAGCCGTCCCGTTTCTCCGTCGAGGACCTGCGTGGACAGTGCGCCAACGTTGGAGGCTACGACGGGCCGACCGGAGGCCATCGACTCAAGGGCAACGAGGCCAAAGCTCTCGTGGAACGAGGGAACGGCCGTGACATCGGCAGCAGCGTAGAAATCAACGAGTTGTTCCTGCGGAACTGCTGTGTACCACGAGACACGGTCGGCGACACCGAGCTCAACCGCCAAGAGGCGAAGCCAGTCGAAGCTGTGCTCGCCTTCAGATCCACCAACGAGAACCAAGCGAGTGTTCGCCTTGCCACGCATGTGCGCCAACGCGCTGATGAGCACGTCGGGCCCCTTGAATGGCTCGGGGCGCCCCACGAATAGGACTATGTTCTCAGTAGGGTTGAAGCCCAAGCGCTCACGGGCTTGCAGCTTGTCCGTTGGCCTGAACAGCGACAGATCTACTCCGCCAGGTGCCACATGGATGCGGTCGTCCTCGATCCCAAAGAGTTCGTTGAGTTCGCGCCGCTCGTCGTGGGTGAAGGCGAACACGAGGTCGGCGCCATGCGCCATCTGCTCTTCAGCGACCTTGCGTTGTTCGGGTTCGGTTTCGGAGCTCTCGCGCTCTTTGATGGCAGCGAGGGTATGGAAGCTGACCACGCCCGGCAGGCCCCATTCCGCAGCGACGGATTGAGCGACGCTACCGGACAGCCAGTAGTGGCTATGGACGAGGTCGTACTCCAAGCCCTCGCTCGCGACGAACTCCAGCATCCGCTCGCGAAACTCAGGAAGGTGCGGGACGACCTCTGACTTGACCAACTCCGGGTCCCCTGCCGAGAGATGGATGACGCGGGCGTTCGGGCCGATCTCAAAGACCTCCGGCCCGCCAGCCTTGTGGCTCCGCGTGTAGACATCCACAGAGACGCCTGCCGCAGCTATCGCCGGGGCGATGTCACGTAGGTATACGTTCATGCCACCCGCGAAACGCATACCGGGGGTGACCATGGGGCACCCATGCACGGACACCATGGCGATCCGCTTTATAGGGGGGGTGTTCATTGACGTAGGCATCGAAAGCACAAGCTTAGCGCTTCACGATGATGCGGTGCAGACCTATGTCCTGTCCGCCAAGGTGGTACTTGTAAGGCTCAGGCCCACGCAGGAAATCGAAGTACGTGAGGCCTCGCTCGATCGCGTCCTTGATGCAGAGCGCGTTGAGCATGAGGCCCACAGCGAGCGGGCCATGCTCAAGTCGGTAACCGCTGTTGTAGAGCAAGCGACGTCCGGCGTAGTCGAACGAAATGGTCGTGGCAACACGCTCGCCGTTGAGTTCCAGGAAGAGCAGCCGTAGGAAGCCAGCGTCGAATGACCATTCGATTATCTCGCGGAAGAATTCCTCACGCTCGGGGAGCATGAAGTCACGCTTTTCTTCGCGGCTCTCAGCCATGAGTTCATGGAAGAGATCGAAATCAGCGACCAGCGTTTCCTTGGTGGTTTCCACTAGCCTAATCTCGCCAGCGGCCTCAAGGCGCCGCAGCTTGCGTCGCAACTCGTGGCGATCCTTCTTACGAAGTACAGCAAGGAATTCGTCCCACGTCGCAGGAAGGTCGACCCCTGGCACGACATCTTCATCCTCGATGGTGACCTCATATCCAAGCGCACGATAAGCGTCGGGAAGCTCACGCATCGCAGGCGAGAACGCAGGCAGCGAGCGTAGATCCATGGTCTTCCACGGCTCATCGGCGACGCGCTCGATGAACGCCGCGTGGAAGCCGGGCTCAACGTCGATGAAGTCGTGGTAATCGAAGAGGTCGGTGTCGCCCACGAAGCTCAGCGTGTCGCCGTCGAGCACCATGGGCGCCAGCCCGAGCGGCGCGTCTTCAGGGCCGATGGTGAGCAGTCGCAGTCCGTCGTTGCCGCTACCGAACCTGCGCCACCAGATCCCTTGCCATTTTGGCGTGAGGAAGATGGAGGACCAAGATCGGCGCTCCAGCAGTTCATGCCAAAGGGGGCTGGCAGCGGCGATGGCGTCGTCATGTGTGCCGCTCAACGTATTCCTTCTTGGAGCAGGCTTAGGAACTCGCCGCGCGTTGCGACGGAGTTACGGAAGTCGCCACGGGTCGCAGACGTGACCACGGAGGCACCAGGCTTCCGCACGCCGCGCATGGCCATGCAGAGGTGCTCTGCCCGGATCACGACGGCGACGCCTTCAGGATCGAGGGCCTCTTGGATGGCCTCGGCCACCTGAGAGGTCAGCCTCTCCTGCACTTGGGGCCTTCGCGCGAGGATGTCGACCGCGCGCGCCAGTTTGCTTATGCCAACGACCTTGCCCTTGGGTAGGTAGCCGACGTGAGCCGTGCCAAAGAACGGCAGCAGGTGGTGTTCGCACATGGAGTAGAACGGCACGTCGCGGATGATGACCATCTCTTGGTGATCCTCATCAAACTGGGTGCCCAGTACCTCTACTGCCTCTTCGTGCGTTCCCCCGCTGATCTCTCCGTACATCTTGGCGACCCTGCTGGGGGTCTCCAACAACCCTTCACGGTCCGGGTTTTCGCCTATCGCCTCAAGCAGTTCATGGATGATCCGCTCTAGGCGTTGAGTGTCTATCGCCACCACGCCCTCCTCTGACTCTCGCTTATCGCTATCGTTTGGGTCGCGCACCGAGCATGTCGGCGACGGTTCGGGCGTCGGCTGGGGCTTCTTCCTGCGGGCGATCCGCAAGCCCCATGGCTACCGACGGGTCCTTGAGCCCGTGGCCTGTGATGATGCAAGCGATGGTGCTGGAACTGAGATCCATGCCCGCCCTAGCGGACTTGATGGCGCCAGCGACAGATGCCGCAGACGCAGGCTCGCAGAAGACACCTTCCATGCGTGCCAGTAGCTTATACGCTTCTAGAATCTCTTCGTCCGACACCGTACCGATCAATCCACCCGATTCATCGCGTGCGGTGATGGCCGAAGACCAACTGGCGGGGTTCCCGATGCGGATGGCAGACGCGATGGTCTGCGGATCCGCGATGGGGTGCCCGGCAACGATGGGAGCGGCGCCTTCCGCCTGGAAGCCCATCATCTGCGGCAAGCTGGACGCGCGTTCGTCGTCGTGCGCCTCTTTGAAGCCCTTCCAATAGGCGGTTATGTTGCCAGCGTTGCCGACGGGGATGAATAGATTGTCTGGTGCAGCGCCGAGGGTTTCGATGATTTCGAATGCGGCGGTCTTCTGCCCCTCGATGCGATGCGGGTTCACGGAATTGACCAGCGATATGTCGTAGTTCTCCGCGACTTCTCGAGCGATGTCCAGGGCGGCGTCGAAGTTGCCCGCTATCTGGATAACGCGTGCGCCGTAAGCGACAGCCTGGCTGAGCTTGCCCGCCGCGATCTGGCCAGCCGGGACGAGCACGACAGTCTCCAGGCCCGCTGCGGCGCCGTAAGCAGCGGCTGATGCACTGGTGTTGCCGGTGGAGGCGCAGAGGATCGTGGTGTGGCCAGCTTCCATCGCCTTCGCGACGGCGACGACCATCCCGCGGTCCTTGAATGAACCGGTGGGGTTGCATCCTTCAAGCTTGAAGAAGAGATGGCCGATGCCAAACTCTTTCCCGAGCCGACGGGATTCCACCAGGGGAGTGTCCCCTTCCCCCATGGTCAGCATCGGGGTATCCGCGGTTACCGGTAGGTACTCGCGGTATCGTTTCAGAACACCTTCACCCATTGGACACCTTAGCAGCGATCTTTCGAGCGCTACGCAATGCGTTCTTCTACTCTGATGAGGTTACTCACTTCGTCAACCGAGTCCAGCGTGCTCAGCTGCTTCAGCGCTTGCTGGACATCCGCTTCTCGGGCGACGTGAGTAGTTATGACGATCTCAGCAGCTTTGCCTGACTCGTCGACTTCTTTCTGTATAACCGATGCCAGGCTGACGTCCAAGTCTCCCAGCACCTGCGTTACCTGCGCCATGACGCCTGGGCGGTCTGATGCCCGGAGTCGTATGTAGTACTTAGTTTCCAGGTTGTCCACCGTCTCGATGGTCAAAGCCTCGTCGAACAGCGGCGGCTGAGCTGGTCGTACGCCGCCGACGATGGCACGGCCGATCGCGACAACATCGGCGAGGATCGCGCTGGCCGTCGGGCGGGCGCCAGCGCCCGGTCCCTGGAACATCGCCCAATCAACGAGGTCACCTTCAAGTTCAACGGCGTTGTACACGCCATCCACTTTGGCCAGTGGGTGACTGATGGGCAGGAAGGCAGGGTGAACCCTAGCCAAGACTCGTCCGTCAGTTTGGCGGGCGGTAGCGAGCAGTTTGATAACGTAGCCCAACTCCTCGGCGTACCAGAAGTCTTCGGGCGCCAAGCGGCTGATGCCTTCTCGGAAAACATCGGTGTCACGTACTACGGTTCGGAACGCTAGCGACGCCAGTATGGCCAGCTTGAACGCCGCGTCGACGCCATCGACATCCGCTGCCGGATCGGGCTCTGCGTAGCCCAACTCTTGTGCCTCTCGGAGCACCGTCGCGTAGTCGAGACCATCCGTGGCCATCCTGGTGAGCATGTAATTGGTCGTGCCATTGATGATGGCGTTCACCGCTGAGATGTCATTCGCGGCGAGGTCGTCGAGCAGGGGGCCGATGATCGGTATGCCGCCACCAACGCTGGCCTCGAAGCGAAGCATCACGCCTTTGTCCGCTGCTGCTCGTAGCAACTCTGGCCCATGCTTGGCCATGACTTCTTTGTTGGCGGTCACCACATGCTTCCCCGCGGCGATGGCCGCTGAGATGTGGTCGTAGGCCGGATACTCTCCGCCCATCACTTCGATGACCAGAGGGATATTCGGGTTCTTGAGGATGTCATCGGCGTCTGCGGTTAGCGAGAGTCCCTCGGCTACAGCCGATCGGCGCGATCGCACATCACGAACCAGCGCTCGGTCGATTCGGACGGGGGCGCCGATACGTTGGGCCAGGGTGTGCGCTTGTTCGCGAACTGCCGTGGCTACTCCGGCGCCAATGACACCGAGGCCCATCAACCCAATCGAGATGTGGTCGGCCATATAAGCACGTACCTAAATGATCTGATCGATGACCCACTGTGAGTCTTCGGGGGTTAGGCCGTCTGAGTCAACAGCCGCCTCCAGCACCTTGTCGTTCAGCCATGACTGGAAGGCGTTGGTTGCCAGAAATCCTCGCATGACGGGGTCAACGGGTTGCTCGGATGGGCCATCGTTCACGCGCAGGACGACGCTCCCCGCGCTGGTCACCAAGGGGCCGATCAGTTCGTTTAGCACGAGTTCTTCAGTGAAGAGGATCGTGTCCAACTCCTCGATCGCACCACGCGGAACCCAACCCACCACTCCGCCAGGACCGGAGATCACACGCTCGGTGGTGAGTTCATCCGCAACGGCGGCAAACTCTTCACCAGCGTTGATGCGGTCTGCCGCCTCTTGGGCGGTCACGGTAGACGCGGTGATGATCCACTCCACGGAGACTTGCTCTGCTATCTCTGGAGAAACGTCGTTGAAGTGATCTTGAAGCTCGCTAACGTAGAGGCGTCCTGCGAGCCATTGACGGTAGTCATCTTCGGATACGTTGAAGATCCCTAGGAATGAGTCCAACTCATCTCGTCCATCGGCAGTCAGCGCGTCGACGGGTTCCGAGGCGTCAGCCGGTAGTGTCTCGAATCGGCTGATGATGGCCGTGTCGATCTCTTCGGCAGTGACCTCAACTTCAAGTTCAGAAGCATAGGCGCGCACTACAGCATCGCGAACCAGACTGTTCAAGCCGGTGTCCGGGTTGAGCGTGCCACCAGCGTCGAATGCCTCAAGCGCGGAGTACGGAACGAGATCCGCCAGCTTGATCGACTCGCCGGAGATCTCAGCGATCGTTTTCCGTGGAGGTTGGAACGACGAGTCGAACCACCCGTAACCGAGCAGTCCAACGACGATAGCAACAACGAACCCAGCTCCCCCAAGCAGGAGCTGGCGTTGCTTCTTCTCGACGTCCCGTCGGTTCACGACCGGCTGAGAGCGGTCTCTAAGTTGGGAGTAATCCCCTCGTTCGGCGCGTCTGCGCTGTCGCATTGCCGCCCGCTACTGTTCGCTGTCTTCGACAGCGGCATCAGCCTCGGCAACGGGAGCCTCGGCGGCAGGTGCCTCAGCAACAGGTGCCTCGGCGGCGGGCGCTTCAGCAACAGGAGCCTCGGCGGCGGGCGCTTCAGCAACAGGAGCCTCGGCGGCAGGCGCCTCAGCAGCAGGCGCCTCAGCAGCAGGCGCCTCAGCAACAGGCGCGTCAGTGGCAACAGCGTCAGTGGCAACAGCCTCGGTCGCGACAGCCTCGGCGGCAGGCGCACCAGCAACAGCAGCCTCGGCGCCAGGCGCTCCGGCAACCGGCGCGTCACCGACTGCCCCAGGGGCCGCCCTCGGCGGCGCAGGAGGCGCATCGCGGAACGATCGGCGACCGCGGTCACCTCGGGGGTCAGGGCGGGCGAGCTCCATCAAGGAATGTCCACCGGTGTACGGCAGCAATGCGAGGAAGCGATCACGCTTGATGGCAAGCGCAAGTTGACGTTGGTGAGGGGAGCAGGTACCCGTCTTACGGCGGGACTCGATCTTTCCCCACTCAGAGATCAATCGGCGGTTGCTAGCAACATCTTTGTAATCAATGGTTACTTTGTCGACGCAGAATTGGCATACCTTGCGGCGAGGGAAAAAGCGGCGTCCACCACCACCAGGGCGGCGTTTCACAGTGCTTTGCATATCAGGAACTCCTTCAAGCCCTTTCGGGGCAGCCCCTCCTGGGGCGAGCAATTTGGACCCCAGACCTCTGGGGGAGCGGCCTAAGCCGCCCTAGAAAGGCAGGTCATCGGGGGTGGAGGCTTCGCGAGGGTCAGCCGCAGCTCCCCCTCCGCCACCAAACTCCGCACCGCCTTGCTCATCACCGCCAGCTCGATCTAGGAAGATGATCCGGCTAGCGATGATCTCGTTCGTGAAGCGGGCCTGTCCGTCATTACCTTGGAAGGTATTGCTGTGCAGACGCCCTTCGACGAATGCGCGCTGGCCTTTGCTCAGGTATTGGTTAACCTGCTCCGCAAGGCTGCTCCACGCAACAACGGTGAACCATTCAGTCTCCTGCTTGCGTTCACCGTCTTGGCCGCTGTAGCTACGACTCGTGGCTATCCTGAACGACGTGACAGGGCTGCCGTTGGGGGTGTACCGCATCTCTGGGTCCGTCCCAACGTTCCCGATCACCATCATCTTGTTCAGGCCAGCCATAGTTCGCTAGTCCTGTCGGATCAGCAGGTGGCGCATCACATCGTCAGTAAGCTTGAGGCCAGCCTCAAGATCCTTGGACTCTGGTGCTTCCATGCTGAGGTGGGCTAGATGGTAGTTCGCCTCGGATCGGTTGCCTATCTTGTAGGCAAGCTTCCGGCGGCCCCAGCTATCTTCGTCCACCACTTCGCCGGTGCCGATCAAGCGACGAACACGATCCATGACCGCGCCAACTCGCTCTTCGTCGACTTCCGCTTCGAGCATTAGTACAAGCTCGTATTGCCTCAATGTTTCTCCCCGTCCGCTTCTAGCCGCTTCTGTTACGCCTGCGGCTTATTCTGCCGCACGAATGGCGAGTATATCAGCGAGACCTCTGCGCCTCAACGTTCGCGGGCGTTTCCTATTCAAACCCGGTCTTACGTGTCCAATCCCGGGACTGGGAATCCGCTCGTCAGGGCGAGGACAGCCTCGCGCACTTCGGCCTCGGCGACCTCGTCACCTCGGTGATTCAGCGCCTTGATGATGAGCTCGCCCACCTGACGGGTCTCTGCTTCACGGAAGCCTCTGGTGGTGATGCTAGGAGTTCCAAGCCGCAGGCCGCTGGTAACGCGGAACGGCTGCGGGTCGTTGGGGATCGCGTTCTTGTTGACGGTGATACCTACACGCCCCAGGACATCTTCAGCTTCAACGCCGGTGATCTCAAGCGCACGCAGATCCACCAACATCAGGTGGTTGTCGGTCCCACCGGAGACGATGCGAAGGCCAGCCTCCTCCAACGTGGCGGCCAACGTTTTGGCGTTCGACACGACAGCCTGGCCGTATTCCTTGAAATCCGGGCGCAACGCCTCGCCGAAACACACCGCCTTGGCGGCGATAGCGTGCATCAGCGGCCCGCCCTGTGCGTAGGGGAATACGGCACGATCGACGTTCCGGCGGTGGCTTTCAGTGGACATGATGAAGGCGCCACGAGGGCCCCTCAACGACTTGTGCGTCGTGGAAGTCACGACCTGGGCGTAGGGCACGGGAGACTGGTGAACGCGCGCCGCGATCAACCCAGATATGTGCGCCATGTCCACCATGAGGATCGCGCCGACCTCTTCTGCGATCTGACCGAAGCGCTCAAAGTCGATACTGCGGGAGTAGGCGGTGTAGCCAGCGACGATGACCTTGGGTCGGTGCTCTCGGGCCATCACGGCGATGGCGTCGTAGTCCAGTTGTTCGGTTTCAGGGTCGAGGCCGTACGCAACGAAGTTGTACAGCTTGGAGGAGAAGTTGACGGGACTACCGTGGGTCAGGTGACCACCTTGGTCCAGCCGGAGCCCCATGACAGTGTCACCCAACGACAGGAGAGCCGCGTAGGCTTCCATGTTCGCTGACGCGCCGGAATGCGGCTGCACGTTGACGTGTTCGGCGCCGAACAACTCTTTAGCACGGTCGATCGCGAGTTGCTCCGCGATGTCTACGTACTCACAGCTGCCGTAATACCGGGCCCCTGGATAGCCTTCGGCGTATTTGTTGGTCAAAGGAGAGCCTTGTGCCTCCATGACGGCCGCGCTTGCGTAGTTCTCGGAAGCGATGAGGACAACGTTGTCTCTCTGTCGCTGGGTCTCCAACTCGATCGCTCGCGCGATCTCGGGGTCGCGGTCGGCCAATGCACCCACTCTGGCATCCTCCTGCGTGTCATAAGGAAAGGGACTCGGGGTGACCATCAGCACACTGTAGCGATGGCCAGCGCGGACAAGCGCGGATATGCGATCCGCAGCGCCTGGAGTTTATCGGAGGCGTAGCCCTACCAACAAGCAGGGATCAAACGTCTCGCGCGAACGTGTAGCAGTGAACCGCGAGTGCACCCGCAGCTTTGAGCGCCGCAGCAGCCGCATCCAGCGTCGCCCCGGTGGTCATGACATCGTCAACCAACGCCACGCGTAGTCCGGCGACTGCCGTCGAGGACAGGAATGCCGATCTCACGTTGGCCTGACGCGCCGCGACATCCTTCGCCTCAACCTGTCGGCCTGACTGGTGCTTTCTCGTGAGCCAGGTCGGCTCGAAGGGAACGTCGATCTGCTCGGCGATACTTCTGCCCAACAGGGTCGCTTGGTTGTAGCCGCGCTCGCGCAGCCGAGATCGATGCAACGGCACCGGTACGACAGCATCAAGTGCCAGCGATGCCGAGATGCCTCTGGCCATGGGTACGGCCATGTACGCGGCGATGGCACGCACGTTCCTGAACTTAAGCTGATGCACAGCGTCGCGAGCAATGCCGTCGTAGACAACGGCCGAGGTCACGCCGTCGAACGCGTAGCCATCTGCTGCGATCGTCCTCGGGTGTGGTACCTCCATCGAGTCGACGCACGAGTCGCACAGGTAGGTTCGGGCCTTCCCGCAGCCGACGCATCGCGCGGGCAGCACCAATTCCAATGCCCGTTGGAATGTCTGTCGTAGCAGAGTCATGAGTCCGTCCCTCGTGGTACCGTTGACGGCAGGATGATACGAGCAGTTTTCTTCGATTTCTACGGAACCCTGGCAGGGTGGGAACCCGCTGCCGGGGACATTCAACGCAAATCAGCCGCCGCTGAGGGGCTGGACGTGGACGCGGACGCTATCGAACGCGCCTACCCTACCGCCAACGCGCTCCTCGACCGCGAGAACGCGGTGCAACGATTGGCGTCACGAACGCCAGAGCAGCGGGAGGCTTTTCTCGCCGAGTACGAACAAACTCTTCTGGCAACGGCAGGTTACGACGTGTCGCTTGAGACCGCGCGAGCGATCTGGTTGCGAGTTCGCTCTGCACCCAAAGAACTCGCTCTCTACCCCGACGCGCGATCGACGCTGGAGGAATTGCGAACCGCTGGCTTCATCCTAGGCGTCATCTCCAATATGGGCACCGACCTCCCCGATTACCTTGACCATATGGGGATCGCAGGGCTCATCAAGGCATCTGTATCAAGCGGCGAGGTAGGAGTCGCGAAGCCTCACCCGGCGGTGTTCGAGGCAGCGCTTCGCAAGGTTGACGTTGTCGCCCGTGAGGCGCTCCACGTGGGCGACGGCTACGAGTCTGACGTGCTCGGTGCAGCAGCAGCGGGACTCGGCGCACTGTACCTACAGAGGGATGCGGACGTCTCAGAGCCTGGGGCGCATGCTGTGGTCAGGAGCCTCAGCGAAGTACCCGCGCACGTGCGTGAGCTAAATAGCAGTGCATCTCCTCCCCTCTAAGCGGCGAGGTACGCAGGCTACGTGTGGTAATCTGGAGAGGCAGCGAACGCGATTGCGCATGGATCGCTGCCCCCACCATTCTTACGACAGACGGGACACTTTATGGCTTATCAGGTCTATTTCGCCGAACTTGCAGAAGAGAACAAGGCACTTATGCTCACGATTCTCAAGCTGAAAGAAGAAGCTGACGCTCTTGAGCCCGGCGAGGCTGAGTTGCTCTTCTCGCTACGTGGGACTTCGACGCCAACGGTGCTCCCTCCGGAGGAGCAGCCCTCCCGCCAGCGGCCCGGTGGTGGTGGTGGTGGCGGCGGTGGCAACCGACGCGGCTCCGGTCGACGCGGCGGCCAGCGCCCAAGCTCCGCCAATGGCGGTAGCGGCGGCAATAGTGGAGGCGGAAGCGGCAGTGGTGGCGGAAGCGGCAGCGGCGGCGGCAGCAACAACTAGGCTGCCGCGATACCCGCGCTCAGCCCCTGATGCCCTGTTTGGCCATCTCTGGCACGCGTTGCTGGAACTCCGATAGCAGTGCCAGTACTTCAAGCAACGCTTGCCCCCAAGGGACATCCCCGCCTGCGACCGGCATGTGGATCTGTTGATTCCCAACCGACGTCCTGTGACGCAGCGCTCGCTCCAACGGAATGCGAGCGCCACCCACCTGGTCGATCAGCCTCAACGTAACGTGATCCGAACGCCGCACGATGGACGCCACGCGCGCCTCTTTGGCGAATAGCTTCACGCGCACGCCATAGATCAGGTGATGCACAGCGTCCGGTAGCTGATGACCGAACCGCTCTTCGAACTCTCGCGGCAGCTCGTCGATCTCTTCGAGGGTCTGCGCTTTCGCCAGGCGCTGGTACATGGCCATGCGCGTGGGCATATGCGGCACCAGATCTTCCGGGATGGACGCGGGCAACCCAAGGTCGATAACCGGATCGCCAACTTCCGGTTCCAGCGCGGGGCCATCACCGGTCGCCGCACGAAGCTCCGACACAGCCTGGCTCAATAGGCGCGTATACAGATCGAACCCGACCGCGTGGATATGGCCGCTCTGCTCGGCGCCCAAGATATTTCCAGCACCCCGGATCTCCAGATCTTTCATGGCGATCCGGAACCCCGCTCCAAGCTCCGTCGCCGCGACGATCGTCTGCAAGCGACGTTGCGCTTGGTCGGTCAGGCGACGCCCACGCTCGACGAGCAGGTAGGCGTACGCACGTTGCGAACTGCGCCCAATGCGCCCACGAAGTTGGTAGAGCTGAGCCAGTCCGAAGTTCCCCGCACGCTCCACGATCATGGTGTTGGCTGCGGGGATATCCAACCCGGACTCGATGATCGTCGTACAGACGAGAACGTCGGCCTCACCGTCGGAGAATCGCTCCATGACTTGAGACAAGTCGTCCTCGTGCATCTGGCCGTGGCCCACGATCACTCGCGCCTCCGGCACCAGCGTCCGTATCTTGTCGGCGGTCAGGTCGATGTCCTGCACGCGGTTGTGCAGGTAATACACCTGCCCTTCCCTATCGAGCTCGCGCAAGATGGCCTCGCGGATCAGATCATCCGACATCTCTGCGAGATACGTCTTGATGGGCAGACGCTCTTCCGGCGGCGTCTCGATCGTTGAGATGTCACGTATGCCAGCGAGCGCCATGTGCAACGTGCGCGGGATCGGCGTAGCGGTCAGCGTGAGCACGTCGACCTCTTGCCGCATCTCCTTCATCCGCTCCTTGTGGCCCACACCGAACCGGTGCTCCTCATCGATGATCACGAGCCCCAGGTCCTTGAACGACACGTCCTTCTGCACCAAACGGTGCGTGCCCACCACGATATCCACGTCGCCCGACGCCAGGCGCGCGATGATCGCGTCCGCCTCTTTGGGCGTCCGGAAGCGACTGAGCATCTCAACGGTGATCGGGTACGGCTCAAGCCGCTCGGACAACGTGATGTAGTGCTGCTGCGCTAGGACGGTGGTGGGCACGAGCAGCGCGACCTGCTTGCCGCTCATCACAGCCTTGAACGCGGCCCGCAGTGCCACCTCGGTCTTGCCATAGCCCACGTCACCGCACACCAGGCGATCCATGGGCTTGATGTTCTCCAGGTCTTCTTTCACATCGTTGATCGCGACCTCTTGGTCAGGTGTCTCTACGAACGGGAAAGCATCCTCCATCTCTTGCTGCCACGGCGTATCCAGGCTGTGCGCGTAGCCTTGAGCCATCTCTCGTTTGGCGTACAGAGCGAGCAAGTCGATCGCCAGCTTCTGCGTGGACTCGCGTGCCTTGGAAACTGCACGCGTCCACTCCTGCGTACCAAGTCGCGTGGGCGAGGGACTCGCCTCGTCGCCGCCGACGTACGGCGAGATGCGGTCGAGGTGTTCCATCGGCACGTACAGGCGGTCCCCTTCCGCGTATTCGAGCACCAGGTACTCGCGGTTGGCCCCCTTTTCGGCGTCAGCCGATCCATCGCCATCGCCGGCTTCCGCGCCCCCGCGATTGATCGTGCCCATGAATCGACCGATCCCGTGGTCGACGTGGACGACGTACTGGCCAGGGTTGAGCTCCTCAACCGTGGTGGCACGGAACCGCGTTGAATGACGCCGTGGGCGAGTAACCCTGCGTTTGGCCGTGCCGAAAACTTCGTTGTCAGAAAGCAGGGTCAGCAGCGCAGCATCATCTTCCGAGCGCTCGTGGAGCGACCACCCTCCGGCGAGCGTGCCATGCACGATATGCACGACGTCTTCTTGCGGCGCGACGTCTAGGGATCGTGTCTCGCGAGCAGCGATTCCTTGATCGCGCAGCACCTCTTCCAATCGTCGTGAGTGCTGGGTGGTGATCACCGTGGGCGTCCGGCGCCCCTCTAGGTCGGTCGCCAGGCTTTCCAACTCTCCCTGGTACGACGCTGGCGGCCCGAACGGCAGCACGATCGCCACACCGTCATCCTTGTCACCACGGTGGTATCGCGTGAGGTCCAGGCGGGAATTCCATGAAGCGATAGAGGTTTCCAGGTCTTCCCACGGCACCAAGCAAGACGGGAATCCCAACGGCAATTCACCACGCTCTTGCTTGGCCAGCCTAAGCTTCTCGGCTCCAGCCTCCACGCGACGTGCAGCCTCCAATACTTCGAACGGTTCGCTGACAACCAGCACCGCGTCTTTGGCGAACGGCAGGTGATCCAGCAGCGTGTGGTGCAGCAGGAAACCGGTGTACAGGGCACCCGCGTCAGCCGACACCCCAGACAGCAGTTCGGCGAGGTCTTCGTCGACCCTGTCACGCTCGGCGGTCGTCGTGTTGGTGTAGTCCAGTCCACGCACCGCAGCCTCAACCGAGGCGTGGTCAGCGTGACTCGGGAGCAATTCAGCCGCTGGCAGTACGCGCAGAGCCGGGATGTGGTCGGTTGATCGCTGGGAGGCTGACTCGAAGATCCTGACCGTATCAATTCGGTTGCCCCACAGGTCGATCCGCACCGGGTAGCGATGACCAGGGCCGTGGATGTCCACGATATCCCCACGTCGTGCAGCGCTACCGGGCTCCTCCACCAGCGCGCCGACCGTGTAGCCCATGCCAACCCACTTCAGAAGCGTTTCGTCTATGGATATCTTGTCGTCGGCGCGGAAAACGTGGGTGGTCGATCGCATCAACTCAGGGCTGATCGTCTTCTGCATGAGCCCCGTGACTGATGTAACGATGATCGGCGGCTGGGCTGCGTCGTCGTCTATGTATCCATGCAGCGCGCCAAGAGCAGCCAACCGCTCGTGAACGGTGCCCGCCTCAACGGACAAGCGCTCGTACGGGAGTACTTCAGACTCCGCGAAATGGAAGATAGGAGCGTCGTCCCCCGCATAAGCCTGGATCAACTCCGCCATACGACGAGAGTCGTCGGGGTGCGGACAGATGATCACGACCGGCCCAGAGGCCCGCTTGGCCAAAGCCGCAAGAACGAACGGCTTCGCCGCTTCCGGCAACGTCGCGGTTTGGGCGACACCGGTGCCCAACTTGGATACGGCTTCCCGGTACGCGGGCACCTTATCCAGCATCTCGATCAAACCTTGGAGACTCAGATCATCACCTCATACGCAGTGGAACTGGACGCACAAAGAGGCCTGCCATGAAACCCCATGGCATGCCCTGGCCGCACTCGCAGCACGCCCATTCTAATACCGCCAATCCATATCCGTGAGGCACACGGAGATAAGGCCATCAGCGACAGCCATCATTACGACAGTAGACCGTAGCGCATTCGTCATTCCGTCTCTATCCTAAGACAATGAATGCGAACTCCCTTTTTGACGCTCGGCTCGAGTCACGCAACTAACCTCGCAACCAGCGATTCTCCCCCAGAGGTAAATGGGCAGAAATGGGCAGAAATGAGCAGCATCAAGACGTGCGCGATGGTTGCCGCCCATCTTGGGAAGCATCCGGCAGCTCCGAATCGTTTCCCGCGCGCAGCGAAGCGCAAGACGCAAGCGAGCCCGATCCCTCCCCGGAGCGCCGCGCGACCTTCAGTCCGGCGGACGAAGTCCATGAGTTCCGAGGGCGAGCCCCGACTTGCTACACGACCCGCCTAGAATCGAGCCCGGGGTCCTAGCGGCGAAGCCAAGAGTTCCGAGGGCGAGCCCCGACTGGCTACACGACCGAACCCACCAACGAGCCCGGGGGCCTGCGAGCAATTATGGGAAGCAAAGCATAGCGAGGGCTAGGGCCGACGCAGTCCGAGTGAAGTAAAATCCAGGAGTCGCAACGGGCGACGCGAACGCAGATCTGCTCATGACTACCTCAAGTACATCAACCACCTCCCAACGCGGCCCCCTCGTTTACCAACGCATCGTCGTGAAAGCGGGCACCAACGTGCTCACTTCCAGTGGCACGCGGCTGGACCGGGCGGCCATGGCCGCCATCGTTGGTCAGATGGCCGAGATCCAGGCTGCGGGCGCACAGGTGATCCTCGTCACCTCAGGAGCGATCGCAGCGGGGCGAGAAGTCATTGCCAAGTCGCGCGACGCCAAGGGAGTTGGCCTAGGCCAGATGCTGGCGGCGGTCGGCCAGAGCCGACTCATGCACGCCTACCAGGAGATGTTCGCCGAGCACGGTATCATCGTTGCCCAAGCACTGCTCACGCATCAAGATGTCGAGGGCCGTCGTGGCTACCTGAACGTTCGCAATACGCTAGAGATGCTGCTCGCCAACGGTGTCGTACCAATCGTCAATGAGAACGATGTGGTGGACACCGAGGAGATCAGCCAGGAGCGATTCGGCGACAACGACACGCTGTCCGCGCTGGTCGCGAACATCATCGACGCTGACCTGCTACTGATCCTGAGTGACGTTGCAGGCCTGTACACAGCTGACCCCAACCGCGATAAGAACGCCACGCTCATCGAGCGGGTCGACTCCGTGGATGCGTCAACGATGGCGCTCGCAGAAGAGCACCGGAGCAGCACAACGCGCGGCGGCATGGGCTCCAAGTTGCGCGCCGCTGGTCTCGCGATGTCCACCGGCGTAAACGTTGTTATCGCTCGCGGGCACGAGCCTGACGTCGTGATCAACGTGGCGTCAGGACAGGCACGCGGCACGCTGTTCCCGGCCACCGCAACGCACGTTGAGAGCCGCAAGCGTTGGCTGCTGAGTGGAACCGCCGACAGCGGAGGCATTGTAGTTGTCGACGACGGTGCTGCTGCTGCGCTACGCAAGCAATCGCGCAGTCTGCTTCCCGCCGGGGTGCAGGAAGTCACCGGAGAGTTCAAGCGTGGTGATGTCGTGGCGGTGGCGGCACAGGGCGGCCAACGGATCGCGGTGGGCGTCACTAACTACGATTCCGACGAGCTGTCTTGCATCAAGGGCGCGAAGTCTTCGGACATCGCGGGCTTGCTCGGACACAGCTTCGGCGATGAAGCGATCCACCGGAATAACATGGCGGTCTTGTAAGGACACGGAGATCATCATGGCAACGACAACATCAGAACTGATAACCAAGGCCAAGGCGGCGCGAGCGGCCACCCGTGATCTGCGGAATCTGTCCACGGACAAGAAGAACGCGGCCCTCGAAGCCATAGCAGTCGCGCTTGAGACTCAGCAGACGGCCATCCTAGAGGCCAACGCTCTGGACATGGAGGCGGGCGCCAGCGCTGGCCTCACTGACGCCTTGCTCGATCGGTTGATGCTCAACGAGGACCGCCTCAACGGCATGGCCTCCGACGTACGAACCATCGTGCGACTGCCCGATCCGATCGGCGAGACGTTCGACGGACGGACGCTAGACAACGGCCTGCGTGTCGAGCGACGCCGGGTTCCTCTTGGCGTGATCGGCACGATCTACGAAAGTCGGCCCAACGTGACCGTGGACATCGCCGCGTTATGCCTGAAGTCGGGGAACGCAGTAGTGCTGCGCGGCGGTAAAGAGGCGGTGCACTCCAACAACGCCCTTGCCGCTTTGCTGCGTAGCGCATTGACCCAGGCCGGTATCAACCCCGAGATCGTTCAGCAGATCGTCGACACCGACCGCGCGGTAGTCGAGCAGATGATCAAGGCCAACGACTACATCGACCTCATCATCCCTAGGGGTGGCGCAGGGTTGGTGAACTACGTCGCCAAGGAAGCGACGGTACCCGCTATCACGGGGGGCATCGGGGTTGTGCATACCTTCGCTGACGCGACTGCGGACGTGGAGAACGCGGTAGACATCGTGTTCAACTCGAAAGTGCAGCGGCCCACTGTCTGCAACGCTCTGGACACGTTGCTGGTTCACGCAGCCGTCGCGCCGAAGCTACTGCCGCTGGTTGCTGCCAAGCTGAGCGCAGCAGGCGTTGAGTTGCGATGCGACCAGCGAGCGCTATCGCTGATCGGGCCCGTCTACGGCGATTCGGTGAAGGCAGCAACGGCCGAGGACTTCGGCCAAGAGTTTCTGGCACTGGTGTTATCCGTACGCGTGGTTGATTCCCTCGACGAAGCGTTAGAGCACATCGAAGAGCACGGGTCCGGCCACACTGAAACGATCCTGACCCAGGACTACACGTCGACGAACCGATTCTTGGATGAGGTCGACGCCGCGATGGTCATGGTAAACGCGTCGACGCGTTTCAACGACGGAGCACAGCTCGGCCTCGGCGCAGAGGTCGCGATCAGCACCAACAAACTGCATGCACGCGGCCCTATGGGATTGCGTGAGTTGACCAGTTACAAATGGGTCGCCCGAGGCGACGGTCAGGTACGGCGGTAGCTAGCGAGGAGGAATCAGAAGATGTTGAGATTTGAGAGGGAGTGCCGGACGCCGTACTCTGAGTGCTACACGATCCTAGACGACGACCAGCCGCAGGGAAGGTTCGACGTCCACTACGCGGGGAACCTGATCCACGCGACGCTGTGCGTTTCTGAGCGGTACACGCAGGACGAGATCCAAGACCTTATCGAAGATCTGGACGATGAATTGCTGGACGCCGTTGGTCTGACGCGCGATGACTTCATCGTGCACGTCCATCAGGGCCGGGAGATCGGCGTGTTCTCCAACAGTGAGTTCAGCGAGGACGAGCAGAGTCCGACCGAAAATTGATCATCGATTTCCACACCCACCTGCTGCCACCGTCGTTCGACAAGCGCCGGAAGGAGATCGCGGCGAAGGATCGGACGTTCGCTGCGCTGTTCACCGATCCCCAAGCGAAGATGGCCAGCAAGGACGATCTGCTGTCAGCCATGGCCGAAGACGGCGTGGATATGGCGGTGGCTCTCGGCTACGGCTGGACTGACCCCGGCGTGGCCCGCGAATCCAACGACTACCTGCTGGAAGCCGCAGCGGCCTCCAACGGACGAATCATCGCCTTCTGTAGCGTCGACCCATCGTGGGGAGACCCTGCGTTGCGCGAGGTGGAACGGTGCGTCGCCGCGGGCGCACGCGGCATCGGCGAGTTGCACCCCAGCACGCAGAAGACGAAGCTCGCAACAGATCGCGGGCTCGCGGGAGTCATGGCACTAGCGGCCAAAGAAGGCTTGCCGGTCGTGGTTCATGGCTCCGAGCCACTTGGGCACGAGTACCCAGGCAAGGGTGACACGCACCCGGGTCAACTGCTGGCCATGGCCACCCGGTTCCCTGACGTGAAGATCATCGCAGGCCATTGGGGCGGTGGCCTGCCCTTCTACGCCCACATGCCTGAAGTCCGCGAGGTGCTAGCCAACGTGTACTTCGACTCCGCCGCCACGCCATTCCTCTACGACCAAGGCGTGTTCTCGACAGTCGCGAGCGCGGTGGGTCCTGACCACATGCTGTTCGGGTCTGATTTCCCCCTGCTAAGGCCCAAGCGAGTCGCGGAGATGGCCATCGCTGACCTAAGGCCCGCGCACGCCGCCATGTTCCTGGGCGGCAATGCCCGAGCCCTGCTGACCGCATGACATCTAGCGAACCAACCCTGCCCGACCACCTATGCGACGGGCTCGACATCGTGTTCGTCGGCATCAACCCAGGCGCCTACTCGGCGACCGTGGGGCAGTACTTCGCGACCTCCACCAATAGGTTCTGGCGCGCGTTTTCCCGGTCAGGCATCGTGGACATCGACCGCGACTTGGTGGCGGGGGATGAGGCCTGGTTGAACAACGCGGGAGTGGGTTTCACCGACGTGGTGAAGCGGGCGAGCGCCTCGGCTTCCAGCCTCAAGGCGGCTGACTACCGATACTGGGCACCACTGACCCTCCAGAAGCTGGAAGAACACGCGCCGCTGGTGGTCTGCTTCAACGGCTTGACCGGCTATCAAGCGTTCGCTCGGTACTCGCTGGATCTACGGCTGAAACCCAAGTTGGGCGAGCAGGCGGAGAGGATCGGCAGCAGCCGGGTGTTCGTTGCGCCGAATCCGAGCGCGGCGAATGCCGCGTTCTCGTTGGACGTGATCGCGGGCTGGTACCAGAAGCTACGCGAGCTTCGGGACACGCTGAAGAGCGGCAGCTAGAACCAGACGACCTGGGCTATGCCGCCTACGATGACGGCAACGCCGACAACGCCGACGAAGGCTGCGAAGTTGACCCGGTGGGCAACCGCGAGCAGCGCCTTGATGCTGGCTAGTCCAACAGCTGCGGACGCCAGCGCCCCGACGAGTCCCTCAGTGAGGCCGATGCCATCGCCATCGAGACCGGCGAACACGGCCGCGCCTATGGACGCCGGGATGCTCATCAGGAAGCTGATGGCCAGGGCTTCCGCCCGGTCAAAGCGACGACCGAGCAGCATGGAGACCGTGAGCCCTGAACGGCTGAGGCCGGGGATAGCGGCGAATCCTTGGGCGACGCCAAAGGCTAGGGCGTCGACCAGCGAGAGGTCGTCGCGGGTCCGGCTTCCGCCTTCTGGACGTGCCCGGAGGATGAAGGCGGTGCCAAGCATCGCCACGCCGACGACGAGCATGGCGCCTGCGCCAACCAGGCCTGAAATGTCATCCAGCACGAGGATGACAGGCACGCCGATGACCATCGAGGCCATGGTGCCAGCCACGCCGAACCGGAGCAGGGGTGACGGGTGCATGGGGTCGGTCAGCGCTTCGCGGGCGAGTGCCAGGATCTCCTGGCGGAAGGCGATGAGCGCCGAGAAGGCGGTGCCAACGTGGAGCCAGAGCGCGAACGCAATGGCGTCAGCGAGGTTGAGGTCGAACAGGAACGAACCAACAGCGGTCACGGATCCTTGTGAACTAACGGGGAGCCATTCAGAGGTTCCTTGGACGATTCCGAGAACTATGGCTTCGAGCAAGTGAGGCCTCTGTTGCTTTTGGGTTATCGTTGCGGCGGTGACGGAGCGGCGCGCCGAACCGGTGTGTCACTTCGAACATCTTATCGGGCGTAAGCAGGAGGTGGCTATGGAATTCGGTGAAGCTGTTCCTTTCATGGAGTCTGAGCATTCGGCGGTGGTGACGACGATCGGGAGGTCTGGGGGTGCTCAGGCGACGATCGTTCGGGCCGGGCCGTTGGAGGGCCGGATGGTGTTCGTTGTCAGGGGGGATACGGCGAAGCGCCGGAACCTGGAGCGGAACGCGAACTGCACGGTGCTGGTGGTTCAGCCGGACTGGCGGAAGTTCGCGACGGTTGAGGGTCAGGCCGAGGTGCGAGGGCCGGAGAATACGGAGCCGGAGGAGCTTCGGTTGCTGTTGAGGGCGGTGTTCGCGGCCGCCGGCGGCTCCCATAGCGATTGGGATGAGTACGACCGGGTGATGCGGGACGAGGGGCGGGTCGCCGTATTGGTAACTCCGGGGCGCGTGTACGGTCGGGTGTAGAGAGGCCACGCTCGTCGCAGACGGCTCGCTTCGAATCTCGTGACTTCGTCTCTGAAACCCAAAGGTCACTTGCCAGATCCTGGATCCAAAACTTGAGTTGGCTCCCTGAACAGAGATGACTACGCGCCTGCGCTGGGAGTCGGTATCTGGGCTATGACGAACTCTGCTTTGGGCTCGGGGATGCCGAGGCGGCGAGCGAGGCCTTTGGGGGTAGCCGGGCGGCGAGGTGCGGGGCCAGCTAGGAGGCCTGCGGCGAACTCCTCAGCCTGGCGTTCGGCTTTGTTGCGGTTGACCCATTGCCAATCCTCTAGGTAGAGGCTGGCGCCGACGTGGAGAACGTGGTGCCCGAGGGCGTGGGCGGTAAGCCAGCGCGTCCAGGCGTCGCCGAGGCGGTCGTCGATGGTGCTGGGGGTGTACGGGATCGAGCAGCACTTCGGAGTCGACCTCTTCCTGAACAATGCTGCGCCGCAGAACCGAGTCGCGCTGACTTTCGGCAATCCAGTTTTTGCGGGCACGTACCTGTTGATGACGATTCCCTTGACGGTCGCGCTATGGCAGGCGTGGCGCGAGAGATATGGCACGCTCGCACACGTGGTGATCGGCGCGGGCCTGATCGCGCTCCAGACGACGGCGATGGCCTTCACTCTAAGTCGCGGGCCGATGGTGAGCTTGGTGGTCGCTTTCGCGGTGTTCTTGAGCGCCATAGGGTTCGTGATGGGCGCGAGAGCGATCATGCGCCCTGCGGCCAGTATCGCGCTTGCCGTAGCGGTAGCAGTTGCCTTGGGCTACATTCCCGTTTCAGGGACGATTGCTGGAGCCGGATACGGCGAGGGGGGGGGGGGGCGGACAATGGAACCGGCGCGTTGGCTGCTCGTTTGTCGACAGTGGGAACAGAGTTGACCGCCGCAGGAGGACTCAGCGCCCGCTACGAGATCTGGTCGGTCGCCGCGAAGGCCTACGTTTCGGTTCCATGGGTAGACACCGGGGAATACGCTGACATTCCTTCACTGGCGCTCACTCCGCTGCGTCCGGTGATCGGCTACGGGCCGGACATGTTCCGATACGCGTATAGCTTGCAGGGGGATACGGAACGCCCAACGATCTCCTGGCACGGACACAATTTCGTGGTGCATACGGCGATCGAACTAGGGTTGCTAGGGGTGTTTGCCTACGCCGCGATGGCGATGGCAACGGCGTGGGCTTTGGTACGGATGCTTTTGGCCGCCAGACGAGGCGAGGTTTCTCCGTGGATGGGCTACGTTCTCTTCGGGTTGATCGGGGTGTTTGCAGGACGATTGCTCGATCAGATGGTGGGGAAGAGCCAGGTCTCTGATCTGACCCAGGCCTGGATCATGGCTGGGGTGGTGTTGGCGATGGTACGCATGCCTGCGAGTGAGTGGCTCCAGCCACTCGTGGAGTGGGTCAGCGAGGGTGCGTCAAACGCGTCGGACACAGCAGGGCAGCGGGGAAAGTCTAAAGGGTCACGCAAGAGCACGAACGCGCCAGGGGTGCAGGGGAGCCTGCCCCCCTTGCGTATGGCGCTGGTCGGGGTGATCGGCCTCGCGACGTTGGTGTTCTGGTGGCAGGCAGTCTTGGTCAACGTGAGCGCGACATTCCTGGCAGGCCAGGCGATCTCGGCCAGTAACGCGGGGCAGTACAGGACGGCGGGAGACCGCGTGCAGGATTCGGTGAGGCGCTCGCCCTCTTCGACCTTTTCGCGCACCATGCTGGTTCAAGCGCTGCTGCAGGCCTCACGCTCGGACGACGACGCGAGGGAGCGCCTCGCCAAGCTGAAAGAAGCCCTACGGCTGATCAACGAGGCGATCGACCGGAATCCGCTGGACTACCGGGCGTGGATCATCGCCGCGGAGATCACGTTGGATATTGCCTCACTCGATCAAACGTCCGCTGCGGCAGCAGTGGATACGGCAGAGACAGCCGCAGCGCTGCTGCCCGGCCTGAGGCCGCCAGCGGAGCAATTGGGGATGGCACTATTAGCCGCTGGCGAATATGAACGTGCGCTCGAAATGGTGCGTTCATCCCGCGATCTGGCCGCTTTCACGGATCCGAAGGATTACATTCTGTCGTTCATTGAGTCACAGGCGCTTCAACATCTCGGTAATACCGACGAGGCGTATGCGATTGCGCTGATGCTGTCTGAGTTCAGTGCTCTTCAGGGTTTCGGGACGCCGGACGAAATCTACGCAAATGCCGTGTTGCTGTCGGAATCGGGGCGTCCGGGTGCGCCGACGCTGGAAGAAGCGCTTGTGGGTGGTCGTCGGTAGAATAGGCGATTCACCAGCAAGCGCTAGCGCTTGCTGGTAGAGAGGGAGTTTGATGAAGCCATTAGAGGTACTGGCGACCGCGATCTCGCCTGACGGGACCCACTTCGAGTTGCAGCGCCACGATGGCAACTACGTGATACGCGGCGACGGCTACGACCTGATGACGAGCTATGCGCACAGTTCCGAGGACGCCATGATGTCTCTGGCGTGCCCAAAGCCACCTGCGGACGCTTGCGTGCTGGTGGGTGGCCTGGGGATGGGGTATACGGCTGCTGCGACGTTGGCGCTGATGCCGCCCAAAGGGACGGTGGTTGTGGCGGAGATCATGCCAGAGGTGATCGAGTGGAACCGGGGGCCGCTGGGGCCGTTGGCGGGGAATCCGCTGGACGACCGACGCACGGAACTGTTTGAGGGCGATGTCGCCGATGCTATCCGTGGAAGCGAGTCGCGCTTCGACGCGATCTTGTTGGACGTGGACAACAGCGTTGATTCGTTCTCGCTGCCACACAATGCTTGGCTGTATACAACTGAGGGGCTTGGTGCGGCGCACCGCGCTCTGAGGCCCGGTGGTGCGCTGGCGATATGGTCCGTGGGGACGGATTCGAAGTTTGAGGGTATGTTGCGGAAGCACGGTTTCGGGGCTTCGACACACCCGATACGCGAGCGCAACAAACGTGGGGGGCATTTCTCTGTGCTGGTGGGGCGGAGGAGCTAGGCTAACGCGCGCTTCTCCAGTTTGAGTCTCGCTCCGGTTTCAGGCGGCTGAGGCCTCAGGCACGGGTTTGGGCGATAGCGTGGCGAAGACGACGGGTGTGAGGAGCACGAGGGCGATGGGGAATGCGCCAGCGGTGATGACGGCATAGGCGGTTCCGATGGCTTCGGCGAGCGCCCCATAGGTGAGCGGGCCGACAAGCATCCCGCCAGCCCAGTAGAGGCCTGCCACCGACATGGCGACGCCACGCTCCTGAGGTTTGCTGTTGATTGCGGCGAGCAGGCCATACAAGACTGCACCTAGCCCCACGCCTGCGCCTACGATCCCGCCGAAGATCAGCAGGAGGATCACGTTGTCTGCGAGCGCGATGACTACCATGCCCGTGCCTACTGCTCCAAAAAGGAGCGCGAAGACGCCACGAGTACCTATCTTTTCGTGGACAGTCGCGAAGCCAAAGCTGGCGGTAGATGCGCCCACCGCAACGGCTCCAAGGATGAGTCCGACCGTCGCTTCTCCCGAATCGCTTTCCCGTAGGAGGACCACGAAGACCGAGGTCATCACTGACATGGAGGAAGCCACGAAGAATGCGATCAGCCCTGGCAGTGCGGAGGCCCGTGCTCGAACCATACCGGGGATCCGAGCAAAGGCTTCAACCATGGTCTGCGCTTGCTTGCGGGGCAGCGCGGGGAGCAAGAACGATATGGTGAGCCCCACAGCAGCGACTGCGGCGGCGACTGCGAAAGCGCCTGAGAAACCTATGGCTACGGACAAGAGTCCTGCGACCACCGGCCCTGCGATATTACCCATAGTGGTGGCGCCGAGGGTTCGGCCGATGTTCCCGGCGGCGTTCCCTTCATGGATGCGGCTAGCGTAGGACTTGGAGGCAGGCATGTGGGCGGCGCGGGATGCTCCCGTGAATAGCTGGGCTAGGAACATGAGCCAAAGGTCAGAAGAGACCATGAAGAGCAGAGCGCTGATAAGCATCGCCACGAACCCGGCGGTGATGACTCTCTGTTCACCGTATCGGTCCGCCACAACTCCAGCGACGAGTCGAAGCCCCATCTGGAACACCGCTTGAGCGGCGACGACGACGCCGATGGCGCTGACGTCGTATCCGTTAGCGTACATGTACAGCGGGACGAGCGCGAGCATCATGCCAACGAAGAAGCCGAACACGAATGTGTTGGGTGGGAGCAAGAGCTCAGGCCTTCGCCAAGAGCCCTGGATCTTGCGGGTCGTCGTTCCAAGAGGGGGCTGTGTCATTGGAACGATTCTCGCATGGTTGCGGGCGTGTTGGTGACGCGATCCGTGGAGAACGTCCAACGAGGGCGCGTTGGGGCCGAGCAGGGATTGCCTGGTGCTTTACGGCCAAGCAGGACGTTTCGTCTATCGCTCCAGCGCCAATCTATACGCTATCCGCTTGATGGCACGGCATGTCGTCTGCGCATGAGGAAAGCCGCGATACCGAGCATGGTTGCGAGGAAAAGGACGCCCCGTGTCGACACTCCGGGGACACCTCGCGGTACCCCGACGAGGGTATTGAGCGTTACTGAGTTGTTCGCGGTATTGAGATCTGATGGGCTTACTGCGGAAACCGTCGCAGTATTGACCAGCGTGTTCAACGAGACGGGCGGAGTGACGATGATGTCGAATGCTGCGGACGCCCCATTGGCTAGCGACGACACGGAGCACGTGACGGTACCGCCTGACTCCACGCAGCCAGCGTCCGCCGACACGAACACGACGCCCGCGGGCAGAGGATCGATGATGGTCACGATATTCGCCGCGACGGGCTCGTTATTGGTGGCTGTGAGCGTGTAGGTAAAGTCCTCCCCGATCAGCGCAATCGTCGGGGTTGCCGTTTTGGTGATGGAAAGATCGGCATCGTCGGAAACTGTCGTGACGAGCGTGACCGAGTCGTTGGACGCGTTTAGATCGAGGGCGCTGGACGTGACGCTCGCGGTGTTGGAGATGGTTCCAGTCGCCCCTGGCGCAGTGACGGTGATGGTGTACGCGGCACTCGCACTGTTAGCCAAAGACGCCGCCGTGCAGGTGACGGTGCCCCCGGATTCGCTGCACCCGGCTCCGGCCGAAACGAACACTACGCCTCCCGCCAGCACGTCACTGACCGTTACATCGGCGGCCGTGTCAGGCCCGGCGTTGGTCACAGTGAGGGTGTAGGTCAGATTGGAGGAGATGGTGGCAGTGATGGGGCTAGCCGTCTTGGTGATCGAGAGATCGGCTGTGACAACGCTCGTGGTTTCGCTTGTGGTGTTATCAGACAAGTCCGTGTCCGTTTGGGCCGACGTAACCGAGGCGTTGTTGGTCGTGGTGGGTGTGGTGGATGCGGCATCACCTCCGACAAACATGGACGCAAATGCCCCAGGCTGGAGCGTGCCAACATCACACGTGACAGTAGTTGCCGTTTCAACACATGGGCCTGCTTGCGACGCGGACGAGAATCGAAAATCGATCCCCGCGGGGAGGAGGTCAGTGATAGTCACACCAGTCGCAATGCCAGGCCCTGCATTCGAGACAGATATCGAGTAGCCAAAGAATTGACCGTTTTCAACGGGGTCTGAAACCTCGAACGTTTCCAGGCCAAGATCAACGGGGGTTGTCGCTGGAGGGTGGAAACTTGCGATGAACCCGTCGTCGGAAAGAGCACCGCTCTCGACGACCGCTCCAGGGAATGCTCCCCAGGTATAACCTACGGCCACAATCCTGCTGCCGTCAGCACGTACGGCTACGCCTCCAATCGAGTCAGCAGCCGTCGAACCGAACTGGTGTATCCAGGTTCGGTCTCCGGCGCTGTTGTAGTGTGCGATGAATGCGTCCTCCTGCCCGTTCATCGGAATCTCGCCGGGCATGGTGCCGTAGGTTCTTCCAGCGATGTAAATCTCGCCATTGGGCTGCACTGCGACATGGTTTCCCAGCAAGTCGTGATCTCCGCTGTCTAGCTGGCGGGTCCAAACCACTGTGGTTCCGTCCGACGCGTACTTCCGCACATAAACGTCTTGGTTGTACGAGGGAGCAGCGCCAGTCATCGCACCATCGGTGCTTCCAGCGACGTAGATGTTGAACGAACCATCAATGCCAATACCGTAGATGTGATCCCATCCACTAGTTCCAAATTGTGTAGTGAATTGAACAACGCCGCCTGTGGAATATTTCCTCACATAGGCGTCTCTTGGCCCCTGCGAAGTAGCGCTTGGGAACGCTCCGCTCGTCTGGCCTCCAACGTAGACATTACCCGCTGAGTCCGTGGCAACTGCTGTAGCCCTGTCGCTAACGTTCGCGACACCGAATTGATCGGTCCACAAGACGGTGCCGACAGAGGAATATTTCCTGACGTACGAGTCTCCGTGATCACCGAGTTCGACTTCCCCCGAAAGGACCGGCAACGGCGCCGACGACGACGATTTGGTCGAAGGCATCTACCGTCACGGCGACGGGGGTCGCAAAATCCGTACCGCAGAGGTCGTCGGTGCTCCCAAATTGATCCAACTATATCTGCGTCCCATCGGAGGCGAGCTTGACGACGATTGCATCCTCACCGCCACCCGAGTATGTCTTAGTCGGAAACGCGCCATTCGTCGTTCCGATGACGTAAATGTTGCCCCCGCTATCGACCGCGACGCCCGTTGCTGAGGTTTGCTTGCCCGCGATGCCGATCTGTGTGGTCCACAGGATCGAACCATCGCCTGCAAGTTTCCGCACAAACAGATCTGAGGAGCCGACCTGCGTTGCGCCTGCGAGGGCTGCGCCGGTATTTCCGACCACGATCACATCGGTACCGTGTATCGCAACCGCCCTCGCAATCGCGAAGGATGGGGATACGGTAGAGCCGAACTGGAGTATCCAATCATCGGGAAGTCGTTCTAGCGCCGCTGAGACGACGGTCGTAGCGACGGAAGTGTTGTTGGATGCATCACGATCCTCTGGGCCTGAAGCGGCGACCACTGCCGTATTGGACAACGAGGTAGCACCCAACGGCGCGGTGACCACAACAATAAAGTCATCAGACTCTCCTGCCGCCAGCGACGGCTTGGTACAAAGAATGGTTCCTCCCGATCCACGGCACTCTGCCGACGCTCCGCTAAATACCGCTCCGGCAGGCAGGGTGTCGGTTACGACGACGTCTGTGGCTGCTTCCGGGCCTTCGTTCACGACGGTTAGAAGATACCAGGTAAGCTCGCCGTCGAGAACGCCGGTCGCGCCGGGAACTTGGGTGAGGCTGAGGTCGGCGCCGGTCAATGCCGAAACCGATGTGTTGACAGTAACGATGTCGTTCGCGCTTGAGGAATCCATCGCGCCCGTGAGCGCCGCGAACGTCGTGGCGATACCACCGCTGACCAGTGGCGCGAGGACATCGATGGTTACGGTTGCGGACGCGCCGCTCGCCAGGGGGCCTAGCACGCAGTCGACTGAATCGACGGCGGCGGTGCAGAAGCCCTGGCTTTCGTTAGCCGAGGCGAATTTCGTTCCGGTACCCAGTGCGGCGTAGAGCCTAGCACCAGGGGCGGTGTCGGGGCCTCCGTTGGTGACGGAGATGGAGTACGTGATCGTTTCACGTGCATCCACCGTAGCGGGCGAGCCCGACGCAGACACGGCTAGGTCTACGGTGGTGGCAGTAGCGATGTTTTCGACCAATCTCAACCGGCGGCCGCTCGACGAGTGCTGAATCAGAAGATTCCCGCTCGAATCGACTGCTATCGAGTTGACGTTCCCAAGGTGGGCTAGCGTTGCGGGACCGCCATCTCCGAAGTTCCCCGTCCCGCTAGAGGTACCGTCCCCTGCAACGGTGGTAACCGTACCGGTCGAACCATCGACCCTGAACGCTTGGTGCAACGCCGCAACGAAGATATTCCCGCTATCGTCGAAAGCCGCGTCACGAACCCCACTTATGAAAGTGTTCCCCACAGTCGTGATGACACCAGTCGTGGCATCCACGCGCCGGACACTGCTGTCTGTAGTCGATATGATTAGAAGGTTTCCTGATAAATCAGAAGCCATTCTTGCGGAGCCTGAGAAGTTGATCTCCGCTACGGTCGCCAACCCGCCGTCTCCGGAGAAACCCGCAGTTCCTGTACCAACTACCGTGGTGATGGTCCCGGTTGAGGCGTCAATCTTGCGCACGCGATGATTGTGACGATCAGCCACATAGACGTTGCCCGCACCATCGACCGCGATGCTCATAGGTTCATCGAATTGGGCTGCGATCGCAGGGCCGCCATCTCCTGCAAAGCCCGTTACCCCGGTCCCCGCGACAGTCGAGATGAGTCCGGATTGCGCGTCTACCCTGCGAATCCGTTCATTCAAGCTGTCGGCGATAAACACGTTGTCGTATGGGTCGATGGCAACATCAGAGGCGGTAAATGAGGCGTCTACCGCGAGCATCCCATCACCGTTGTAGTTTGAACCGGAGCCGGGCCCGGCAACGGCGTCGATGATGCCGGTCCGCTTGTCGATCTTCCGGATAGTTCGACTTTCGGCAAGGTAGATGTTTCCCGAGCCGTCCACAGCTATCTGCGCGTTGTTTTGGATCTCTGCATTTACCGCCAGCCCTCCGTTCCCTGACCCACCACCGCAACAGGGAAGTCCAGCGATCGTGGAGATATCTCCGGTGGCGGCATTCGCGGTCGATTCGGAGGAGACGAACGACGCGGCGATGACCAGTACGGCGACGATGATGCCTAGCGGCCGTGTTGATCTGACGTGGAATCGTATCGACAATTGGGCCTACCTTAGCGACATGGCTCGGTAACGGACGGGCCGATGTTACGGGAGCGTCGGTGAATAGGCCAACTACCGGGTTGCCATCGAGGAGTTCCCGGTTGTGAGCAGAAAGATCAGGTACGAGGGGAACGCGGTCACGCCTCAAGCGCAAGGCGGACGGGCGTCAGCTAGGTGGAGTTGCGCTTGGAGAGGCCGTCGTCGGGGCCTTGCTGCGAGAACCGCAGCAAGGCCCGATTCATCGCCATGCGATCGCGGCCAAGATGGCCAGGATGGCGGGGATAGCCGCGTGCGCTAGGACGACGCCGACTATCCCTATCGCCCACGAGGATCGTTTGATGCTTCGAATCCTCATGCTAACTGTGCATGAAGCGCACGAGCATGACGAGAACGGCGGCGCGTGCTATGGCCCCGATGGTCATGCTTCCGGTTATCACGAACCGCATCACTCTTACTTTACTCATCAGACTTCTCCCTTTTCCCCAAGACATAGTGACTAAGAAATAGACCTGCTTACTCGTATGCCAGCACTTGATGCGCGGGCAACTCGGACGCTTCTAGCGCGGGGATCGCGCTGGAGACTCCGGAGATAACGATGACGATGGCGAGCCAGATAGCGGCACCGATGTGGGAGATCGCTAGTTCGAGAGGGGTCTCGATAAGCATGTCTCCGATGGTGTTGCCCACTAGAGCGGATAGCGGGATCGAAAAGGCCAGTGCGACTATCCAGCTCATGGCACCGATCAGTAGCCCTTCAGTGGGGATCACCTGGAGAACGGTTGATGTTGTCGCGCCAACCGCACGCATGACTCCGATCTCACGGCGGCGTTCCATGACGTTGAGGCTCATGGCGGACGCCATTCCCAGGCCACCGACCGTGGCCACAAGCGCCGCCATTGCCATCAGCATGCCGACTATCAGGAGCCAGTGGTCGTCGAACACCTTGCGATCCATGGCTGTAGTCCTGACCGAAGAGACTTCGAATCCAGCGCTGAGTAGAGCGTTTTCCATGGTCAGCGCTGCGCGGTCGGCAGCTTGGGGCTCGCTCTCCACGGCAATCCGAACGAGGACGTTGGACGAACCTGCCAGGTCAGCGCTCGTGAGTCGCTCGGCGGGAACATAGGCGACGCCCATGTCTGCGAGTTGGCGCACGATGCCGACGACGGTTAGTGAGATGTCGTTTCCAGCGACGTTCACGTTGATCTTGCTGCCGACGGTCAGGCCGGGCACCGTACGGGCCAAGGTGTGGTTGATTACCACGCCATCGACATCGTCCTGGAGCCACGTGCCGCTGAGGAGCGGGTAGCGGGCCATCTGGGAGTTGGGAGGCGAGACGACGAGGGCCAGGGGCGCCCCATCCTCGCCGGCGCTATCACGGAGGGTCGCTGGCATCGCTCGCCAGAATTCGATGTCGGCATTACGTAGTGACTCGGGAACCACGACTGATGCGATGGAGTCGGGGTCGAACGGGCTCGCCAGCAACGCTAGGTCGTACCCGCGGGAGTTGAACTCGGTGTCGACTGTTTGGTTCCAGCCTTCTCCGACGTTGAGGGCAGCCATGAACACCGCTCCACCAAACGCAAGCGAGATGACAGTGAGCGTTAGGCGCCTCTGTCTGCGGAACGTGTTGCGGATGCCGAGCATGGGAACCCTGCGTATGCATCGCAGCCTGCTGAGGATCCTCCGCAGAGGCTTGGCACCGGCGCTCATGCTGGCGCCGGAATCGTCGAGGCCTTCTCGGATGGTGATGCGGCTGCCTCGGACGACGGGGATCATGGCAGCGATGGCTGGAACGAGGAGCGCCGACGCAAGCGCGAGGGGATGAACCCAGCGTGCGATGGCGTAGTCGGCGATGTCAAAATTGAGTCGCCCGGCGATGAAGTCGGCGTAGGCATTGCCAGCCACGGTTCCCAGCGGAAGGCCGATGAGGAGGGCGATAGCTCCCAGGAACACGACCCCGCCGAGATACATGGCGGCGATCTGGTGGGTACGCGCACCAACGGTTTTCATGACGGCGATCGGGACGGTCTCTCGGGCGATCAACGCTGAAATGACCGTGGAAACAAGCACCGCACTCAAGACCAAGGAGAGCACGCCGAACGACCCCAAGAGGCCAAGGAGCGTTTTCATGACGGGGCTGTTGGGATGCTCACCAGGCTCAGGAACAACGACCCTGAGGGCTGGCGTTCCCTGGGCCCGTATGTCTGCGGCTAGGTCAACGGCGACTTGGCGGATGGCGGACTTACCTACGACGGCGTCGGTGGTGGCGATAAGCAATTGGTCGAGGGTTGGTTCTTCGCCGAGACGCTGGAGCCCAGCGACGGTGATGTAGCCGAGGCCTGTGCCAGCGATCCAGGCGGGGGTTTGGCCAGGGTCGTAGGCGGTGCCGACGACGGTGAAGGCTTGCTGCGGGCCAGCGGGCGTGCTGAGCAAGGCTGCTCCGCCAACCTCCAAACCGGTGACTGTGAGCGCTGCTCTTTCGATCACAATCTCGTCGGCAGCGGGTGGCCACTTGCCCGTCTCCGGGTAGGCCTGACTGATACGGATGGACGAGAAATCCCTCACGACGATGAGCCGGATGTCGGTTCGTTCGCCGTCGCCGGTATCGAGGCGCGCGATGAGTTCCCGGCGGGCTTCAGCTGTCGCAATCTCAGGCCTCAACTGGGCCGAAGCGACGAGGGAGTCGCTGGCGTCGTTGACGTAGAGGACGGCGGAGGCGGGATTCGTGGCTAGATAACTAGCGTCCATCTCGCGGATGAGCACGGAGTATGCCGTCAGGATGGAAGCGACGGAGAAGACACCAACGGTGATGACCGCGACGACGAGCGCGCTCCGCGTCTTGGAGCGCCAGAGGTCTCGAAATATCTTGCGCCAGCGAGGCTTAAACATCGGAGGTTTCCTGATGTTCTGCGATCCGGCCGTCAACCAACGTGATCACCCGATCGACCCGCGAGGCGATGTCACGCTCGTGGGTCACCATGACGATCGTCTTGCCGTCGGTGGCGAGTTGCCGTAGCAGATCGATCATGGCATCGGTGGTACGTGAGTCGAGGTTGCCCGTGGGTTCATCTGCGATCACGAGCGGCGGGTCGTTGGCCAGGGCCCGGGCTATGGCTACTCGTGCGCGCTGGCCTCCCGAGAGGGCTGCGGGAAACTTATGGGCTTGGTCGGCGATACCTACGGACTCCAGTAGTGCGGTGGCCTTCTGCGATCGCTCTTTGGCGCGATAGACGTTACAGAAGTCCATGGGGAGCATGACGTTCTCGAGCACGGTGAGCGTGGGCATGAGCTGGTGGAACTGGAAGACGACGCCGACGTTTCGCCCTCGCCAGGAAGCCATCTGGTCCTCGCTGAGAGGGGTGAGTGTCTGGCCTCCAACGTGGACTGACCCCGAGGTGGCGCGGTCGATGCCCGCGATGAGATTCATGAGGGTCGACTTGCCGCTGCCGGACTTGCCGACAATCGCGAGGAACTCGCCTTGGCGGATCGCGAGATCGATGTTGTCGATCGCGAGGAAGGGCTCGCCTTCGGTCACGTAGCTTTTCGTGACACCCGTGAACGTGATGGAGTCCGAGGGAAATGCAACCTGATCGGGATCCAACGTGGTCGTGCTGTTGATCTTCACCGCCGCACCTCTGCGTCTCTTCTGTGTCCTGGTTTGCACGAGGGAGTGCTATTCCATACACTTGATACGTTACTGAACACTGTGTTCTGTAACAGCGTATGAGGGAGGTACGGTGGGTTCAAGAGTCAATTCTGGGAGATCGTTCGGTACGGCACAGAACCCGAGAAATGTGCCGATCTAGGAGCAGCGATGGCAGAACAGCCCGAGACGGACCGGCGGGTTCGCAAGACGAAACAGAGGCTCAACGAGGCGCTCAATGCGCTGATGGTGGAGAAGGGCTACGACAAGGTGACCGTGCAGGACATCATCAACCGCGCTGACGTAGGGCGGTCGACGTTCTACGCGCATTACGAGACGAAGGACAATCTGCTGATGAGCAAGATCGAACATCTGAAGGAGGACATGCACCTGGCTCTGGGCGACGCCCCAGCGCTGACCGGGCCGGTTATCCGGTGCCTACCGCTGTTCTCGCATCTGTCCGAGAACCATCTGATCTTCAAGTCCATGATCGGGAGCCATGGGATCGCGAAGGTCTCCGAATTGGTTCACGCAGGACTGCTGCAACACGTGACGGAGATACTTGAGCGGCGCAGTGTGGAGGGCGACAGGCATGAGGTGCCCGTGGATGTGCGAGCGGGGTTCTTGACGGGCTCGCTGTTGGCGCTGGCCCAGTGGTGGCTGGACCGTGACATGCCGTACTCGCCAGAGCAGATGGACGAGATGTTCCAGGCTCTGACGGCTAGCGCTTAGCGGCTGGTGGGGGGGGGGAGACCGGCAGAGGTCGGCTAGCCGGCGTTGCGTTTGGAGCGGACGTAGCGGGCGAAGTCGAGGACTTGCTGCCATTCGTCGCCGTCGAGGTCGCCGACTTCGTAGAGACGGGCGAGGTCGGTGTCGCCGACGGGTTGCTCGTACTCTTGCTCGGTGAGGTGGCCAGCGAGGACGAGGAGTTGGCCGACGGGTATGCCCATGGCGGTGGAGAGCTTCTTGAGGGTGACGGGGCGCGGCACGTTGCCCTGGTTGAAGAGCGCGCTGAGGGTGGTGTGCGGGATGCCTGCGCGTTGGGCGAGGCCGAGGGCCGACAACTTGCGGTCGGCGATCCAAGCTCGAATAAATTTCGTTAGTTCAGTCGATTCTTTGGTTGTCACGGGGTGATTGTACAGGTATGCGCTACCTGTTGTTGTCATTCTGACTGCCGCTTCTAGATCTTCTAGAAGTGTGACATCTGGGCCTCGCGCATTGCCATGTATTCTCCGTATCATTGTCATACATATTTCAACTAGGTCAGATGAGCTGACCGGTTCGGAGGAGAAAGTTATGCCAGCAGTCGTACATCCAAACGTTCTTTGCCCACGGTGCCACGCGAATGGAGCGCGAGAACTCAATAGCGTGGAGGGGGAAGGTCACCCCGTGTTTGCGTGCTCGTTGTGCAAACACACGTGGTGCGAGGCGGGGCGCACTCGCTGAAGACGTGATGGGGACAAGGTAGGTCGGGGATCCTGAGGAGCGGGACGAGCAGCGGGCACGTCTCGCGCTCGTCATGAAGGGAATCGGTGGGAACCAGTCATGGCGGATGGAACCCTCAGCCGCAGGAGCGCGGACCAAGAGTACAAGTAGTAGCAAGGCGGGATTACGTGGATGACCCGATGGGGTTCATCCGGGAAGTGCTGGGGGATGCGGGGGAGCCGTACGCGAAGCAGCGGGAGATCATCGATGCGGTGCTGCACAGCAGGCGGGTGTCGGTGGTGGGGTGCAACGGGTCGGGCAAGGACTGGACGGTGGCGCGAATCATCCTTTGGTGGATCGGAACGCAGCCGCAGGCGAAGGTGATCGTGACGGGGCCGACGCAGCGGCAGGCGGATGAGGATGCGATCGCGGGCGCTCAAGCGACGGCTGGTGATGCTGCGATCAGCGGAATCCTGGGGTTGAGCTGATGGGAAAGCGTATCGAGCCAACGATGACGAGCGGGGGGCTGCTGAAGCTGTACCAGGCTCTGTGGGCGCCGTACTACGACACCGTGATGCGCACCCTAGGAGCTAGCGGAGTGATCCTCCCCATCGGCGACCCACACCACGGGCAGCCGGGCGCTACGACGTTTTCGACCAAGGGCGGCGAGCAGGTGACGTTCACCTGGTCGGAGGCTCCAAGGGCGTTCGACACGGGGTTGGATCTGACCGATCCCGTGAGCTTCCAAGGCATCATGCCCATGGTGACGTTCAACGGAACCGACGAGGAGGCTGACACTCCGGACGCTGCGTTCTAGACGCGTGGCGATGGGGCCAACGACAGCGCTATGAGCCTCGGGGCTTGGGTGAGCGTGACGGGCGGGCACGCAAGCATCATCCTGGCCCGATTCGACAACACACTCGCAGCGGAGGTTCGCGAATGGCGATTCCTGATCGATGGGAACGACAATCTCGAATTCCAAATATTCGATGAGTCGGCCAATGTTGGCGCTCAGCGAATCTCGGACGCCGCCGTACCAACTGGCGTCTGGATATTCGTCGTCGCGACCTACGACGGTACGGGCGGTGCTGACGCCATGGGCACGAGCGGTTCAGTCGCCGACAACGGGACGCTCTACGTTGACGGCGAAATCATCGCCTCAACGGCGAACGACAGCGGCGCTTACGTGGCCATGGAAGACCTCAGCGCGCCGACGACTTTCGCGCACCGCTTGCTGGGCGGCGTCACCCAACTTTTCGGCGGGTCGATGATCGGAGGCCCACTCGGACCTTTCTTCACGCCGAAGGAACTTTCATCGGGCGAAGTACGAGGCCTGTACGACCTAGGCCGCGCGGCGCTGGGACTGTGAACGAGGTGGAGCGATGATCACCAAACGGGCTCAGCGCTCGGATTACGCGCCGTCGGTTCGGCCCAGGCCCGTACATGAGGTCGATGACGGCGCGCCAGCAAAGAGACAGCGGCCGGAGTCGGCGCCGTCGGTGCGCCCGCGAACGGCACGCCAGGATGGGCAACGTCGGCTCACGCCGGGGTACCTGGATGACTTGACCGATACGAAGGTGCGCTACATCTCAGACGGGTCGGGGTCGGCGAGTCGAACGACGTTGATCACGCCTCCGACGGGGAGGCGGGTCAGGGTCGTTCGAGTGGCGATCACCCAGGTGAACTCGGACGCGAACCACTTCGCCGAGTTGTATTTCAGGAGCGGCACCGATATCGAGACTGATGCAACGAAGGCTATCGATCTCGTGAAGGTGCCGGATCAAGGCGAAGGCGCAACTCGGACGTGGTCGCGCGGAACCGGACCTGTCGGGTCGAAGAACGAAGTACTGAGCCTGCGATGGACGACAGCGCCCACGAGCTCGCACAAGTTCATCGTGGAATATACGGAGGAGAGATAGATGGCACGCGAAGCATACCGGTCGCTGTATGGCGACTTGACCAAGTTGAAAGACGCATCGCTTTTGGACGACCCCGCTGGGGGATCAGGCGACGATGATGAACTGTTCCAACTGCTGTTGGCGGTGTCGGACTCGATAGACGGTTACTGCAATCGACATTTCTACCCGCGGACGTCGACGCGGACATTCGACGGGGCAGCGGATACGCAATTGACGACGCCAGATCTGATCTCGATCACGACTTTGAAATCGGACGACGATGACGATGGAGCGTACGAGACAACATGGGCGACGACGGATTACGAGTTGCTGCCGCTGAACGCGATGCCCACGCAGCACTGGGGCACGCCGTACCACACGCTGCGGGTGCTGGGGCGGGGGACGAAGTCGCAGTTCGAACGCGGCCACGCGCGCTATCAGGTCGTGGGCTCGTGGGGGTACCGCAGCTTCCCCGAGGAGTCGGGGTCGGTCACGAGCGGGTCAACGGCGAGTAGCGCCACGACGATGGCGGTGACATCGGGGAGCGATTTCGCGATAGGTCAGACGATCATTGCGGGCTCGGAGCAGATGCTGGTCACAAGCATCAGCAGCAACACGCTGACGATCAGTCGCGGGCTGAACGGCACAACGGCCGCAACGCACGCGACCTCAACGGACGTATCGATCCTGCGATGGCCAGCAGCAGTGGAGCGTGCGGCGTTGCTGAACGCGGCGCGCATCTGGACCCGCGCACCGGCGTTCGAGCCGTTCTACGTTGACGTTGACCTAGACTCCGACGTTCGCATCCTGCTTGATCCGTACCGATTGGGAGCGACATAGCATGACGACACTGACACAGAAGGAGCGGATCGCGGCAACAGAGGCGAACCAGAAGGGGCATCAGCGCGAGCATGAACTGGTGGATCGTGCCTGGTCGGCGAAGCTGGATGGGATCGATGCGCGCATCCGGGGGGTGGAGCGCATCCTGCTGGAGCTGCGTTTGCCCAGCACGGAGTACCCCGGCGCGCCGTTGAAGAAAGCGCTAGCGAAGCGCGACATGAGCATCATTGGAGGGAGCGCAGCGCTGACATCGCTGCTGTGGTGGCTCGTGGAATTCGTGAGCGAGTTCGCGGCGAGCTAGCCGGATTCGGTGGCGAGCTCCACGAGCAGGCAGGGCTCGCCCCACTGGGCGGAGTCGGCAACGTCCCAAGCAGCGTCGGAGTCGGCGTGTTTGAGGCGGATGCCTTCGTCGCCACCGTAGATGAGCAGTGCAACGCCGTCACCGGAGTCCCAGACTGACGCTGCTCGGGCAGGACAGGGGCCATCTGACGACCACCCGGTGACGGCGCAGGGGCCCTCGGAACCGTCGCGGCGGAGGGCGACGACCCAAGTCACCTCGTGAGGCTCCTCGCGAGCGTCGAACATGCGCAGGACGGACATGTCGCTGTTGTCTCCGGCTTCGACTTCGACCTCAATGTATGGCATGGCGCTAGTGTACCGCTGGGTTGGCGCAAGCTGTCGATGGGCGCGCAGGCGGCGGTTAGACTAGCGCCATGCCACCACAAGTGACCCTAATAGGTGTAGACGGTGTTCCGGAAATCACGGCAGGGGATGACCTCGGCGCGCTGCTGGTGGAGGCGTGCGCCAAACAAGGCACGCCTCTGGCTGACGGCGATGTGCTGGTGGTGACGCAGAAGGTGGTTTCGAAAGCCGAGGATCAGGTGATCGATCTGCGCACGATCACGCCATCGGCGCTGGCCATCGATTTCGCGGCCCGGTGGGAGAAGGATGCGCGGGCGGTCGAAGTGGTACTGCAAGAGGCGGTGCGCATCGTTCGCATGGAGAACGGCGTGATGATCACGGAAACACGGCACGGTTTCGTGTGCGCGAATTCGGGGGTCGATGCGTCCAACGTAGGCACGGGAAGCGTGGACTACGTTGTCCTGCTGCCGAAAGATTCAGACGCGAGCGCTCGGCGGATCCGCGACCGCGTGCGGGAGTTGGCGAACTGCGAGATAGCAGTGATCGTCTCAGACACGTTCGGTAGGGCTTGGCGCGAGGGCGCGGGCGACGTGGCGATCGGCTTAGCGGGCATCGAGGCGCTGTGGGACTACCGCGGCGAGATCGACAACGACGGTCGGGAATTGCACTCGACGGTGATCGCGGTCGCTGACGAGATCGCGGCGGCGACGGAGCTAGTCACGAACAAGCTGACGCGCGTGCCTGCGGCGATCGTTCGTGGGTATCCGTACTTGGCAGGGGAGACGGGCATCGCGCCGATGATCCGCGAGCGCGCGAAGGATCTGTTCCGCTAGCCCGCTAGCCAGTTGGTTCCAGGCACCATCTAGAGGCGGAGCGCGACGACACCACCGACTATGAGTAGGGTGGCGATCACTTTGAGACCGATAGTCTCTTTGTCCATCGGTTCGTGGAGGACGTTCCACCACGGAGTGCTGAGGCCCAAGCTGAGCGCGAGGATGGCCAGCGGGCGTATCGCCGCAACCGTGGCCACCAGCGACACGGAACCCACTGACAGGGCGTAGACGAAGATCAACGCGGCGCTTGGCCCCATGATGCCTTCGGAGACGAACATGAGGCCCGCAGTTCGTCGGTTCTGGAGTGCGGCGATGAGCGGTTTCATGTGGCGGGGCCGCCAAGTAAATGCCAGCACCCCCACGCCCATGCCAAGCGCGCGCAAGCCCTGAGTAGCACCTACGTTCAACCTGTCGGTCGCTTCGTCGCTGACGATGAATGCGCACCCTAGGGCAAACGCGGAGAGCAGCAGTACCAGGAACGCCTTGCCACGGGCGATGCGGTAGCGTCCATCAACCTTGCGCAGGTTGATCATCAAGGCCCCACTGATGACGACAAGTATCCCGATCCACTGAGTCGGGGAAACGACGTCGTCAAAAAGCACCACCGCGATCACAGCAGTGATGACGGGGGTGATGGATTGCATGGGGGCCGCCCGGGATACCTCTTCGAGGCTGAGGCCGTAGAAGAACAGGGATAGGCCGATCGCCCACAGGAGTCCGCTGGCGAATGCCCACACGACGCCTTCCCCGCTTTCGAAGCCCAAGGTGGGGATGACGAACGCGAAGAAGACCGCTGCGATGGGGAATTGCAGCAGCCCAAACGTGATGATGAAGGTGTGGTAGCTGGGGAAGAGGCTTCCCACCAGCCGCTTGTCGAGGATCGACACCACGGAAAACAGCAAGGTGCTGATCAAAGCACCGGCGAACCAATTCATGAGGCGGGGGGCTCCGTAAGCGCTCGATCGAGCGCTGCGGCCATGCTGGCACCCCGCTCCAACCATGTCAATGAGCCTCCGCAAAGCGGCTGAGCCTGCCGCCCCTCAGGCAGTTTTGCGTGTTCACAGCGCCCGATTGGGTGCCATCCCGTAGCCCGCTTCAGGTCGCTTCAGGGCATTCGATTAACCCGTTCGGATGCCCTCGTCGACCCGTTTCAACATTCCTCGGAACGCCCTCTGCACTGTACGAAAGTACAGGTGAGCACGCGTGCGCACTGCCCAAAAGGCTCACCCGTACGGATTAGTTGCTTTTCCATTCGCGTGGGTGATGGCACGCACTCACGCAAAAGCCAGACTCGTGTTGTGAGGTGCGCCAAGCACTCACCGCAAGCATCCCGGCAGCCCTGCCAAGCAACCGGATGCGAAGCGAAGACCGAAGAGGAGGCGAACCGCGATGCAGGTACTAGCAACACTCGGGACAGTGATGATGATCCTTGGCTTCATCGCCAGCGCGGTCGGCGCGTTCCCTCTGGTAGACCTCAACGCTGCCGAACCGGTCACCGAAGAGACGCCTTTCTCCACCGAGGCCGTTGAGCAAACCGCGACTCAGGTCGGAACGATGTACACAACCATCATCGACGACCTCATGTCCTTCGCTGAAAACCCTGACCTCGCTCTCGCGACCCAACGCCGCGACACGATGACCGTCTACGCCGAGGACCTGGCGGGCCGGTTCCAGCTCTTCGCCAATGACCTTCAGTTGGAACTCGACACGATCGTGACGACCGAACTCACACCCGAGGAGCCGGTGGTCCAGTAAGGCACGCCGCCACGCAAGCCCGCAGATGCCGATCAAGAGAGGACAACGAGATGACTGAACGCAACGTAGCAACCGTGATGGAGCGCCTGATGGGCGAGCACGCCCCCTACCTCCACGAAGGTCTCACGCAGACAGTGGCTGGCAGAGTGGTAGGCCGGCGGCCAGCACGTGCGGTGGTCATCAACCTGAACGACATCCGTTCTCACCTGAGGGGTGTTGCGCGGGAGTTCACCGAGGTGGAGTCGGTAGAGGTTTACATGTAGCTAGTACTGCGGCTCCGGATCTGGGCCGCATGATCAGCGGGAACGAAGGGGTGGAATGTTCCGCCCCTTCGTAATTTAAGGACACACTGAGATGGGCTTCCCCTGCTAGAATGAGCCCCGCTATCAACACCTGCGAGGTTGCGTCTTGACCACCCAAAAGAAGAAGCCAGTTACTCTTGGTGAGTTGAAGAAGAGCGGATATGTGTCGGTTCCCGTGCGTGAGGAGTTGCGTCGCAATCTGATCGCCCGCATGGGCTCCCATGAGCCGTTGTTCCCGGGCATCCTCGGCTACGAGGACTCTGTGATTCCCCAGGTAGAGAACGCGATCCTCGCGGGCCAGGACATCATTCTCCTCGGCGAGCGTGGGCAGGCGAAGTCCCGCATCATCCGCGCCCTTGTGGATCTGCTAGACCCCGAGATTCCGATCATCGAGGGCAGTGAGGTCAACGACGACCCGACTGCTCCCATTTCTCGCTACGGCAAGGACATGGTCGAAGAGAAGGGCGACGCTACACCGGTGGTGTGGGTCGGCAGCGACCACCGCTACGGGGAGAAGCTCGCGACCCCTGACATCTCTATCGCCGACTTGATCGGCGACGTTGACCCGATCCGCATCGCGGAGGGGCGCTACCTCTCCGACGAGTTGGCCATCCACTACGGCCTCATCCCGCGCACGAATCGTGGGCTGTTCTGCATCAACGAGTTGCCCGATCTGGCCGAGCGCATCCAGGTTGGCCTGTTCAACCTGATGGAAGAGCGCGACGTTCAGATCAAGGGCTACCGGGTTCGATTGCCGTTGGACATGATCGTTGTGGCCAGTGCGAACCCGGAGGACTACACGAACCGTGGCCGGATCATCACGCCGTTGAAGGACCGCTACGGCTCACAGATCCGAACGCACTACCCACGCGAGTCGAGCCTAGAGATCGCGATCATGGAAGCGGAGCGCACGAAGTTCCCCGACACGGAAGAGCGGCTCTACGTGCCTCAATACATGAAAGAGATCGTGGCGGAGTACACGACATTGGCCCGCAAGCACCCGGAGATCAACCAACGCTCAGGTGTCAGCGTCCGGGTGTCGATCGCCAATTACGAGACGATCGTAGCGAACTCGCTGCGCCGCGCCATCACCCAGGGCGAGGAGCACGCGGTTCCGCGGCTCACCGACCTGCCCTACATGATCGCGTCCACGTTGGGCAAGATCGAGATGGAGACCATGGAGGACGGGCGCGAGACGAAGATCCACGACGACCTGGTGAAGCGCTCGGTTCTAAACATCTTCGATCGCTATTTCGCGGCGTCGGACTTCGAGAGCATCGTTGCGGCGTTCGAGCAAGGCACGACCGTGGACACGGGTGCCGAGTTGCCAGCGCAGCGCTACGTGGATGAGATTACGAAGTTCGAGGGCTTCGGCAACGCCCTCAACAAGCTTGGCGTGGCGGAGGACGGCCCGGCCATCGCGTCAGCGATGGAGTTCGTTCTCGAGGGGCTACACCTGAACCGTCGAGTGAACCGTGACTTGGTCGAGGGTGGCTTCCGCTACCACGTGTAGAAAAGCATCCGCTTTGGCCTGAACCGTATCTAAGATTGTGAAGCGCGGCTAGATCAGCGAGCCGTGCGGTATTCCCAGGGGAGGTCCCAGTTTCCGATGGCTGAAGAACCGACATATGACGTGATAATCATCGGAGGGGGCGCCGCTGGCTTGGCCGCGTCCATCTACTCCGTCCGTGCGATGCTGAAGACACTCGTGATCGAGCGCCAGGCTATCGGGGGTCAGATCCTTTACACGGGGGAGGTAGAGAACTACCCCGGCTTCCCTGAGCCCATCGCTGGGCCAGACCTCGCGATGCTGTACGAGAAGCAAGCGACGCGCTTCGGGGTGGAGTTCGTGTACGACACCATCACTCGACTTGAACTCGATGGCCCCGTCAAGAAGCTCATCGGCGAAGAGGGTGAGTACACCGCCAAGGCGGTGATCATCACGTCCGGTGGTGAGCACAACAAACTTGAGGTTCCCGGCGAAGACGAGTTCGCAGGACGTGGGGTCTCCTACTGCGCGACCTGTGATGGCAACTTCTTCCGCGACCAGGATGTCACGGTCGTTGGTGGTGGAGACGCTGCCATGGATGAGGGGTTGTACCTGACGCGCATGGCCAGCAGCGTGACGGTGGTGCACCGCCGCGAGGAATTGCGCGCGAGCAAGATCCTTCAGCAGCGCGCATTCGACAATCCGAAGATGAGCTTCGTTTGGAATAGCGCGATCAAGGAGATCAAGGGAGACGGTGACGTGAAGAGCATCGTCTTGGAGAACCTCAAGACCGGCGAGATCTCAGAGCAGGACACCAACGGGGTCTTCGTGTACATCGGCTTCCACCCGATCAACGAGTTCATGATCGGGGCAGTCAATCTTGATGCAGCAGGCCACGTCGTCACAGACATCCAGATGAACACAAGCGTTCCAGGGGTGTTCGCGGCAGGCGACGTCCGAACGTTCTCTGAGCGACAGTTGGCGAACGCAGTTGGCGATGGCGTGGCGGCCGCGCTGTCCGCGTACCGCTACATCACCGAGGGATAGGCGGCGCGAGGCCGCGATAAGCTAGACGATCAAAAAAGTGCCCCGGAGATTCCGGGGCACTTTTTTTTGACACTCGTTTGGCGGTTCCCTACCCTCCTCGGGAGCCCATGGGGGCCATCCTGATCCTTTTGCCATGGAGATGTACCTATGACCCTCGGATGGGCGATCGTCAGCACGGGCCGCCACCCTGATACGAAGATGGCGCCAGCCATCAACGCGGCAGTGGGCTCCACGCTCGCTGCGGTTGTGAGCCGCGATACCGGCCGAGCGCAGGCGTTCGCCGACAAGCACGGCGCGGCGGCCGCGTACGACAACTTGGACGCGATGCTCGCTGACCCTGCTGTAGATGTCGTGTACGTGGCGTCACCGAATGCGTTGCACCGCGAGCACACGTTGAAGGCGGCGGCCGCAGGCAAGCATGTGTTGGTGGAGAAGCCTATGGCACTGACCGTCGAGGACTGCCAGTCGATGATCGATGCATGCGCCAGCGCTGGCGTGAAGTTGGGGGTGGGCTTTCACCTACGCACGCATCCTGGCCACCAGCGAGTGCGCGCGATGGTGGGGGCCGGCGAGCTTGGCGAGCTTTCGCTAACGACAGCGAACTGGGGCCGAGGCACCCGTGGGCAGACCAAGCCTCCGCCGCGCGCAGATCTCCAAGCCTGGTGGGATGACCCAGCGATGGTCGGCGCAGGCGCATTCATGGCGACGGGCGTGCATTGCGCGGACCTCATGCGCTACGTGCTGGGTCACGAGGTGGTGCAAGTGACTGCGTTGAGCGACGCGACGCCTGATGCGCCGCTAGAGGAACTGCTGGTGATGTCGCTGCGGTTCGACGACGGTTCGCTCGGGACGGTGATGACGGGGCGACGCACGCCGGATTATCAGGGCAACGGTGTGATGGTGTACGGCAGCGAGGGGAAGGCAGGCGTTCACGAGGGCATCGGGATGGTGCTTGATGGGACGCTGGACATCACGACGAGCGGTACGGAGACGAGCGAGTCATACGCGAACGACCCGATCGCGCTGTACACGTGGCAGGTGGACGCGATGAACGCAGCGGTGGCGGGCGACGGTGAGCCAGCGGCGTCGGGCGTGGATGGGCTACGAGCGGCCCAAATCACGCTGGCGATGGTGGAATCGGCACGCACGGGGCGGCGGATAGACATCCAGTAGCATGTGCTAGGCAGCTTGAGGGAAGCACAAAAAAAGAGGAGCCCCAACGGGCGCCTCTTTTGATACCAATCTTCGGGCTGTCGGCTAGGGCTAGCCGCACCCGCAGTTACCACCGCAGGCACAGCCGCCGCCGGCAGATGTCGCGATGTTCGGGTTCGTGATTACGAATCCGCTCCGCATCAAGCTCTCGGTGTAGTCGATTTCCGCACCATCTAGAAGAGGTGCGCTGTCGACATCAGCAATCACTCGAACGCCAACGTCGTGGAGGATCAGATCGTCCTCGGCGAGGCCTTCCTCAAGCGCCAGCATGTACTGGGCTCCGCCGCCCTGGGGGACAACAATCACGCGAAGGGCGCCTTCCGGCTGGCCTTCTTCGTCAAGTATCTCCCTGAGCTTCACTGCGGCCATGTCGCTAACGGTAATCATGTGCACTCCTTGGCACTTGTCGCCACTTTATTGAACCAGGCTACCGCGCCCTCTGGCGGGTGTCAATGAATGCGAACCAACAAATCGCGCCACGGCGCGCGGATTGCGTCATTGGCGAATACAAGTTAAGTCCAAGCCGCAAGTCGCCTGATTATGATGTTCCAATTGCGATTTCACTACCAATGGGCCTTGATGCACGCCGCATAGCGCCCTATACTCATTTGTGCCATATTTCACGAAAGGAACAGAAATGGATCTCGACGAACTCGACGATAAGCTGATTTCGCTGCTGCAGGCCAACGGCCGCGCATCGAACATCGAATTGGCCAAGCAGGTGGGTGTTAGTGAGGGGACGATCAGGAGGCGGTTCCGGAACCTGATCAAGGACGAGGTCATCCGAGTCGTTGCGATTCCAGACCCGGCGAAATTGGGCAGAGGCACGACTGCGATCATCGCCCTGCAAGTAGAGCCTTCAGAAGTGGATCCCGTTGCGCAGAAGCTTGCGGAGATTCCCGAGGTTCAGTACGTATCCGTGACCACTGGTGCGTTCGACATATTCCTGTGGGTCGCTCTTGGCTCACCCGAGGAGCTTTCCAGCTTCCTTCGCCTTCAGGTTGGTGGGATCAGCGGGGTTCGCAGGACAGAGACGTTCGTGAATCTCTCGATCCGCAAGAATCCGGCCGGACCTATAGCTACGGGGTAATGGGGTGGCGTTGCGCGTTTTCAACTGCAACGCTGTTTGATACACTACGCGACGCTTGATGCGGCGCCACGAAAGCGCCCAACTTAGCGCGAAAATCGAGGGAGGGTTCACTCCGAATGGCCTACATAATCGTTTCTCCTTGCATTGACCTCAAAGATGCCGCATGTGTGGATGTTTGCCCCGTGGACTGTATCTACGAAGGTGAGCGGCAGTACTTCATCAGCCCAGACGAGTGCATCGACTGCGCAGCCTGCGAGCCGGTCTGTCCTGTGAACGCCATCTTCCCTGAGGACCAGGTGCCGGAGGACCAGAAGGAGTTCATCAAGCTGAACTACGAGTACGACTACGCAACCTCGGAGCCCGGCGCAAACGCCTCCTGAGCTCGTCTGGCGACGTGCCTGCCCATCGTTCTGCCCATTGATCCGAAAGAAAGCCCCGGTCATATGACCGGGGCTTTTCCTGTCTTTGAGGCCGGCAGTCTGACCGGTAGAAGACCGGCGTCATCACGCTCACCCCAGGGCGGCCAGCGCCTCGTCGATGGGCATCCTGATCGTCGTGAAGATCGGCGTCTCAGATAGTGTGAACTGAGCTGCGGGGACCTCTCGCAGGTCCATCACAAGTGAAACGAAGTCGGATGGGTCGTCCATCTCGAATGCCACTACGAACTCCGGGTCGTACAGCCCGAACGCGTACGTGGTGTTGATCTTGACCATCGGGTAGTTGTGACCCACCCGGAAGTGGTCATTCATCATCTTCTGGCGCTCTTCCATGGTCTTTCCGTACCATGCGCGGGTCTTCACCATGGGATAAATAATGAAGTAGCGGTAGTCCGTCTTGAGCTCTGGAGCGCCGCCGCCGTGCTTGTAGCGGGTCTTACGCCTGACCGTCAGGTACGAGTGCGGCTGGTCCAGATATGAGGCGAGGTGCGTGGCATTGAGCCGGCTGGCGGCCTGGTGGAACGCCTCGACCGACGGTGAGTTCTGCAGGAGCATGAAATCGACGTCCGCACGAGTGCCCACAGTTGAGTAGGCGCGGATGCTGCCGGCAGACGAAAGCTCATCGACGACCGATGCGAACTCCTCACGTGAGCTTCGCCGCTCATCAGCGGGGAGCAGCCGCCAGGAACGGTCTAACTTAAAGAAGCTGAACTTGACGAAGTCGTCGTACTCAATATCAGGCATGAGACCCCTGCGTTCGGTGTGGTGACCCAAATCGTGCCGTGCATAAGTTAGTTTAGAAGGCGAACGCGGACAGGTCACCTGCAATATGATTGCCATGATTGCCGGGTAACGCAGGGCCCAGAGAAGAGGACCGATGCCAAAGGCAGACGAGCCGAGAGACAAGGTACGTGAACAGATCGAGGAGATACTCGAGCTAGACGAGAAGCGCGCGCCTGTGCAATCCGGTCGCATACAAGTAGCGCGGCCCGTTTCGCCTCGCAAGGTGCGCTCCGGAACGCCGCTCTGGTACCCGACGCCTGAAAAGTTGATACTCGCCGGGCTGGCGCTGCTGCTGATCGCGGTGGTGACTCGCAGGGCTGTCCTGCCACTTGCGCTGGGCGGCTTCCTGCTGGCTGGCATCGGCTACTACATGCTCGTGACGAAGCGCCGACGGGCGAGGCTCGGGGGATCGAGTGGCGGCTCTGGCGCTGTGCCTCCACAGTACTGGCGAGGGAAGCCCGTTAAGCCCGGCGAGTCCCGAGCGCCCCGAAAGCCAGTGAAGAAGCGCGACGGCAATGTGCTGGAGTTCCCTGACTCGCGCCAGAGCAAGAGCCGCAGGTGGTTCGGCAAGAAGAAGTAGCCCGGCGAGTTAAATGTCTGTGCCAATCTCTACCAGCACGCCGTTCAGGTCTCGCACGTAGGCCACGGTCTGCCCCCACGGCTTCTCTTCAGGCTCCGATACCGGAACAGCGCCAGCGTCTACCGCGAGCCTGAACCATGCGGCGACATCCTCTGTTGCAAAGCCAGGCTCCGCAGCCTGAGGCTGGCCCTCCGGGTCGAGCGGCAGAACTCCTCCGGACAGCGCGCCTTCCGACATCTGTGTGGCTGCGAAGGCAAGCCGGATTTCGCCGGTCTCCAACTCGCCCTATCCGCCTTCCTCCGATATAAACCGACGCTTGAGGCCAAACGCCTTCTCGTAGAACTCGATAGTGACGGTCACGTCCGCCACGTAGATGATCGTCCACCTGATCTTCATTCTCATTGCCTCCCCCGTCTGCCACTGGCAGCGGCCATTCTGCCCCGAACGACGCCCAGACTCAAAGCTCCCTGTCGCCGGTGACAGGGAGCTTCGTTATTCAACTGAGCTGAAGGGCAGGCGCTAGACAGCGCACTCGCCCTCGCCGCGCTCCAGCTTGTAGAGCACCGTCTTGCCCCAGTCCATGTAGGTGTTGATGTGGTCCCTGTCCAGCGGGCCAATCTCTTCCTTTAGCTGACCGAAGATCTCCTCGAACGGGGCAACCCCGACGCGGTCGACAAAGTCGTTGAACTTCTCGCCCTGGCTCCTGCTCTCCTTGTAGTAGGCAAGGATCCGCTTTAGAGCATCCGGCGCCTTCTTGGCAGGGACCCTTGCTTTGACTCTGTGGCCCACCCGGACGTTTCCATCGTCGTAGTTGCCGCCGAGGAACATCTCGTACGCCGGGACCTGGCCGCCTGGCGCCTTCATGACGGCGCCGTGGAAGCCGATGTTTGCGATGTGGTGCTGACCGCACGAGTTCGGGCAGCCGCTGGCCTTGATGTGCAGCGAGGAGACGTCAGGGTCGCTAAGGTCCATGCCGTCAAGCGCCTCGCCAAGCGCCTTGTTGAGGCCCATTGAAGAGGTGATGCCGAGCTTGCAGGAGTCGGTGCCGGGGCAGGTGACGATATCTCGAATCGTCTGGGCTCCGGCGGCGGCGAGGCCAATCTCGCTCAGTGCGGTGTACATGTCGAAGAGCGACTCCGACCTGACCCAGCGGAAAACCACGTTCTGCTGCTGGTCAATCCGGA
>JAQCEV010000028.1 GCA_027618515.1 Chloroflexota bacterium
GTTATCCCCATCGTAGCTACTGATACGCCCATGAGCGAGCGTGCGCGTAGGTTGCTCGACCGTGGTCGCGGGCTTGCTGTGCGGCGCTAGGGTCGCGATGGAGCGCATCGCGGATGCGGACTACGTCGCGATGATGCGGTTCGCTAAGCGCGTAGCGTTGCGGCACGGCCTGGTGGCGTTGATCTACGTGCTGGTGGTCGGGGTGCTGATGTGGCCGATGTTTGGCCCCGGGAGCCCGCCCGGCGTTGATTCGCCGACGTTCCTCCACTTGGGATGGGTGGTAGATCAGGCGCTGACGGGGAACCTTGAATCGGTGTTCACCGATCCGTACTGGTACAGCGGTTGGCCGTACGCAGCCGCGTACCCACCGCTGGCCTATGGAGCGATCGGGTTGCTGTCGGCGATCAGCCCGCTGCCGATCGAGATATCGTTCCGCATCTGGTCATTTTTGGCTTTTGTTGGCATCGGGCTAGCTGTCTACGGCCTGCTACTGGAATTTCGCGTGCGCAAACCAGTGGCCGCCTGGGGCGGTCTGTTGGCGCTGCTGTCCTACCCGATGTTCGTGTCGCTGGGGATATTCGGCTGGTACTCAACGGTGTTCGCTTTGCCGTTCGGAATCGCTGGATATGCCATGGCGGAGCGGTCGCTCAGGACGGTGCGTCGGCGGGACGCAGTGTGGGCCGGAGCGCTGTTGGCGGCGAGTATGCTGTCGCATCACATGACGGGGTTCGCCTTCGGCATGGCGATGGCACCATGGGCCGTTTACCGACTGTGGCCAACGCGTACGCGGCGACGGGTGTTCCGGCAGTTGGTGACGCTAGGCGTGGTGTTCCTCGCGGCGATCCTGCCGTGGGTGGTGTTCTTCATACCGCACTTGATCAGCGTTGGGTTCGAACGGGAGGTTGCGGGCAACTGGAATGTGGATGCTGAATTGATGATTCGGCGTTCATTAGCGCGTACCTTCCTGGGTAGAGAGGCATATCCGTCGTATATAGGGCTGGTTCATATCCCTCTAGCGATCGCAGGGTTGGTGCAGGTGGTGTCCGGGAGGATGCGAGCGATCGGGCCTGGAATCTTGCTGGTGGTGTTCACTTGGGTGGCGTTCGGCGCGCCGCCGATCATCGGTATCTACCCGTTCTCGGGACTCGATGTGGCCAGGTTCGTGGTGTTCATGGCGCCGTTCATGGCGGTGATGGGCGCGGTGTTCGTGAACGCGATCATGGACGACCTTTACCAGCTTCGTGAGCATGTGAACGTGCCCCGCTGGGCGGTGTCCGCCTTCGTCGCGGTCGCGGCGTTGGGGTTGTTGATCGTTCCGGCGCAGGATGGCCTGCAGGCACGCTGGACGCTGACGCCAGTGCAACGCATCCCACAGGTGGATCTGGCGTTCACGTGGATCAGGGAGAATACGCAACCTGAGGCGAAGATACTGGCGGTGGGTTTCCGTAATTGGGACGATTGGTGGATACCCGAGCAGACCGGGCGTCGTGTGATGGATGGCTGGAACGACGAGGGTGCGAAGGTGTGGCGACCAGTGCGCGAGGTTCGCCACATGGGTTGGTTCGGCTCGGTCAACAGCCTACGGCTGTACAACATCATGGACGAGCTGGAGACGGACTACCTGTTGATATACCACTGGATACCGCTGGATTCGCCGCAATTGTTCGAGGCGTCAGCCGGGCAGTACCCGTTCTTGTTCACGAGGGCCGCGTCGTGGCCTGGTGTGACATTGTTCGAGCGACGGGACCGCTAAGCGCTAGCCAAAGAGGCGGAAGCGGCGCTTGGGGTGAGGCTCGACGGGCAATGGCGTTTCGCCGTTGACGATGCGAGCGGGGTTCTCGTGCACGAGCAGGTGCGCTGCGTCTTCCCCCACGAGCTTCTCTATGCGCTCGACCACACCTGCTGGCCACGGTTTCCGTAGGCCATGTGAGGAGTGCGTGTCAGAGGCGACGACGTGCACGGCGCCTTTGCTGAGTAGGTACTCCGCTGTTTTCTTGGGCGCAGATCCGAATCCCCCTGTGAGGCTTGCGGCGGTTATCTGGCTGAAGTAGCCGCGCTCCACATAGTGAACAACACGATTCGGGTGCAACTGGAGCGGCACGATGCGTTCAACGTGGGCGAGAAGGATGTGATGGCCTAACACGGCGATGTCGAACAGCGCTTGGTCGGCGTAGGTGGCCCATTGCGTGTAGTCGAATTCAACCAACGCGGTCTTGGTGTCGTTGAGCGTGATGAAACGGCCTGCGCTTAGATGCTCGGCTGCGTCAGGCATGAGGCGGATCTCCATGCCGGGGACGAGTTCGATGGGGATGGAGTGCTCGCTGATGAGCGCTCTGAGCCTACCGATGCGATCGTTGATGATGGCGGGGCCGCCTGCATCCAGGACGGAGAGCGAGTGGGGCGTAGCGACGATCCCCGTGACGCCTCGTTCGGCTGAGAGGGCGATGATTTCAAGAGCTGCGTCGATGGTTTCGGGGCCGTCGTCGAGATCGTGAAGGACGTGGCTATGGGTATCCCACAGCGGGACGCGGTCTTGAGACATAGGGGGTTACTCTACAGTGACGCTTTTCGCGAGATTCCTCGGCTGGTCTACATCGTTCCCCAAGAGGTCTGCCATGTGGTAGGCCAGGAGCTGAGCGGGGATGGTTGCGAGCAAGGGCTCAAGGAGCGGCGGGGTCGCCGGGATGTAGAGGGTGTCGTCCACGAGACCGGTGAAGCCTGCGTTGCCAGCGGTGGTGATCCCGATGACTTGGCCTGACCGTGCGCGGACTTCTGTGATATTGCCGAGCATCTTCTCGTACATGGCGTTGCGTGGAGCGAAGGCTATGACAGGAGTTTCGGGGTCAACTAGGGCGATGGGGCCGTGCTTGAGTTCTGCCGCTGACATGCCTTCAGCGTGGATGTAGCTGATCTCTTTGAGCTTCATCGCGCCTTCTCTTGCGATGGGTTCGAGGAGGCCTCGCCCGATGAACAGGAATCGACGTGACCGCGCGTACTTGGCCGCAAGCTTGTGGTACATGCCCTCGTTGGCGCTCAGGGCCTCACCCAGTAGGCCGGGGAGGTGCGATAGAGCTTGTACGTACTCGGTGCTGGCAGCGACGGGGATGGTGTTCCGGGTGGCGCCGAGCCTGAGCGCGAGCAGCTGCATGGCGATCATGGAGTTGATGAACGTTTTGCTGGAGGCGACGCCTATCTCAGGACCCGCGTGCATGAGGATGGAGGCTTCGGCTTGCCGGTAGGCTTGCGATCCTTCGACGTTGGTTATGGCAAGGGTGCGCGCGCCCGCAGTGGCGGCCTGGTGCATGGCCTCAAGGGTGTCGGCGGTTTCGCCGGATTGAGCGACTGCGACAACCAGCGAGTGGCTGTCGAGAACCGGGTCGCGATAGCGGAACTCTGCGGCATTCTCTGACGTTGCGGGGATGCGGGCGAGGATCTCGATGAAGCGGGCGCCAATCTGGCAAGCGTGGGAACTGGTGCCCATGCCGATGAAGACCACACGGGTGAACTCTTTCATCTCTTGCTCAGTGAACGGGAGGTCCAGAGTGACTTCACCTGGGTTGAAGGAGAGGCGTCCCCGCAGCGCGCTCATGGCAGTTTCGGGTTGCTCCATGATCTCTTTGAGCATGAAGTGCTTGTAGCCGCCCTTGGCCGCAGAGACTGCGTTGACCGTGATGGTGAGTCTGCTGGAGTCGACGGGTGTGCCGTCGAGGGTCATGACATCGCAGCCTTCGGGGTTGATGATGGCCATCTCGCCGGGTTCGAGGGGCGTGACAGAGGACGTGTGCGGGACGAGGGCGGGCAGGTCGCTTGCTATGAACATCTCGCCTTGGCCGTGCCCGATGGAGACTCCACCAGCGTTGCCGATGCGCAGGGTGATCATCTCTTGGGGGTGGTCAGCGTGAAGGCAGGCGATGGCGTGGGCTCCACGGAGTTGGCCTGCTGCGATGCGCACCGCTTCCGGGAACGAGAGCCCTTCGGCGATGAGTTCCTGGATGAGGTGCGGTATGACTTCGGTGTCAGTGACTGAGCTGAAGACATGGCCGTTGGCGATGAGGCGCTCTTTTAGTTCCGCGTAATTCTCAAGGATGCCATTGTGGACAACGACGATGGAGCCGCTGCCGTCGAAGTGGGGGTGGGAGTTGATCTCGTTGGGCTCGCCGTGGGTGGCCCAACGCGTGTGGCCGATGCCGAGTTTGCCGGAAAGGGGGGAACTCGTGGCTGCGCCGATCAGGTTGTCGATCTTGCCAGCGGCTTTGCGAACGCCAAGGGTGCCTTCGCTGGAAAGCACGGCGATGCCTGCGCTGTCGTAACCGCGGTAGGCGAGGCTCCTTAGGCCGTCGATGACGAGCGGCTGTGCCTCTTGGTATCCCAGGTATCCGAAGATGCCACACATGGCGAACCCCTAACCCGTAGCCATGGTTGGCTACTTTTGCCCATCTCACGAGAACTTGATGCCGCTCGTCGATAGCGTACAGCGCCGCTCGTGGAAGATAAACAGAACACGTGCGCGCGGTAGCTCGGTTCGGGTGTCGTGGGGGCGATCACAGGCTGGCTATTCGGATGTCAGGTCAGTGTGTTCCAACGATCGGGCGGCGTCGCTGTCGAGGAACCAGGTGACCTTGCCGTTGGTTGGGTTGACGAGGCCCGCGGGGACCACGGGGGCGTTCGGTTGTGGGTACAACGCTTGCTGGACGGCGGATGCTCTGGAGGCACCGGTGGCCATGAAGTGGATGTTGCGTGCTGCCGCGATGAGGGGAAGCGTGGCAGTGATGCGCGTTTCACCGGTGTCAGGGACCTCGGTGGCAACGAAAAGAGTGTCACTTTCGAGCAAGGCACCTGAGCCTGGGAAGAGGCCGGCGGTGTGGCCGTCGGCGCCGATGGTTAGCAGGAGGAGGTCTGGGCGCACGGGGCCGTCGAAGGGCTCGGTGACGTGACGCTCTGCAACGGTGGCGGAGTCTTGAGGACTGACCCCGATGGTGAGGATGGAGCGAACCTGCTCGCGGGGGATGCTGACGCGGTCGAGAAGCTCTTCGCGGGCCATGCATTGGCTGCTCTCCGGCTCGGTTGGCGCGACCCACAACTCGTCGTTGAAGGTGACGTAGGTCTGCGGCCAAGGCATTCGCGCCGCGTAGTACTCGTCGGCCAGCGTGCGGAGGAGCATGGCGATGGACGACCCGCCTGGGAGACCCCAGACGAATTGACCTCGGTCGCGCACGGCCGCCAGCGCCAACGCGAGTACGGCGTCTGCTGCGGCGCGCGCCAGCTTGTCAGCCGCGTCGAAGGTGCGGATGTCGGCCATGTCCGGGGCTAGCCGCGTCGACGCACGGCGTGGCCGCCGAACTGATTACGCATGGCTGCAAGCATCTTGAAGCCGAAGGCGTCCGATTGGCGTGACCGGAAACGGGCCTGAAGCGCCATGGAGATGACGGGTAGGGGAACTGCGAGTTCGACGGATTCTTCGACAGTCCACCGGCCTTCGCCTGAGTCTTCGACCCAGGGTTCGATGTCGGCGAGGGTTCCGTCTTCTTTGAGTGCGCTGGCCGTGAGTTCGAGCAACCATGACCGAACGACGCTGCCGTGGCCCCACAGTTCGGAGATCTGGGCCATGTCCAGGCTGAAGAAGTCCTTGGCGCGCATGAGCTCGAAGCCCTCGGCGTAGGCCTGCATGAGGCCATACTCGATGCCGTTGTGGACCATCTTGACGAAGTGGCCTGCTCCCAGGGGGCCGACGTGGGCATAGCCGTCCTCGGCGGAGGGAGCGAGCGTGCGGAAGCAAGGCTCGACCTTGGCGACGACTTCGGCGTCACCGCCGACCATGAGGCAGAAGCCGTCCTCCAAGCCCCAGACACCGCCAGAGACGCCAGCGTCGATCATGGCCATGCCGCGTCGCTGGAATTCGGCTCCGCGCCGCATGGAATCTTTGTAGTGAGCGTTGCCGCCGTCGACGACGATATCGCCTTCCTCCAAGACTTCCATGAGCGCCGACATCGTGCCTTCGGTGGGATTTCCTGAGGGGACCATGACCCAGACAACCCGCGGGGCGGCGAGTTGCTCAGCGAGGTGTTCGAGCGTGTCGGCGGTTTCGACCCCGTTCGAGGCGGCGTGCTCACGGGTGTCGGGGTCGCGGTCGTAGGCGACGACGCGATGCCCCCCGCGCGCGAGGCGCGCAGCCATGTTTCCACCCATCCGTCCTAGGCCGACCATCCCGATATCCATGGTGCTCTCCAGTGGCTACGGTTTTGTTAGCTGGGCTCGTTTGCTTTCGATGCCTGTGAGGAGGTCGTCGAAAGACTTGCTGAACGCGGTGAGGCCGTCGTAGAGGAGCATTGCCGTGATCGCGTCCAGGTCGACTCCAGCGCTGGCGAGGGCGTCAAGGTGTGCTTTCGCGCTTGGGCCAGAGCCTGCGAGCGTGTCGGCGGAGGTGCCGTGATCCAATATCGCCTCAAGGGTCGCGGGGGGGACGGTGTTGACGGTGTCTTGGCCGATCAACTGGTCAACGTAGAGGGTGTCGGACAGCGCGGGGTCCTTGGTGCTAGTGCTGGCCCAAAGCGGCCGTTGGGGCCGAGCACCCTTGGCGCTGAGGGCTTGGAATCGGGCGCCGCTGCTCTCGTCCTGGAATAGGGCATATGCAGCTTGGGCGTTGGCGATGGCGGTCTTGCCGGTAAGGTTCGCCGCGTCGCCACCGATCGCCCGGAGTTGGGCGTCGGCTGCGGTGTCGATGCGGCTGATGAAGAACGATGCGACCGATGCGACCCGCGATGGGTCCTTGCCTGCGGCGACGAGGTCTTCCAAGCCGCTCAGGTAGGCGTTGATCACCTTCTGGTACATGGCGAGCGAGAAGATGAGCGTGACGTTGACGTTGATGCCCTCGCCGATGAGCGCGCGCACCGCAGAGATACCAGGGTAGGTTGCAGGCACCTTAATCATGACGTTTGGGCGTCGCAGGAGACCGAACAGGCGTCGGGCTTCGGCCACGGTTTGCTTGGTGCTCTGAGCAAGGGAAGGCGGGACTTCGAGCGACACATAGCCGTCGCGACCGTCGGTGAAGTCGTAGACGGCCCTAAGGATGTCTGCCGCGCCCTGGATGTCTTCTACGGCTAGGGTTTCGAATACGTCCGTTGCCGAGCGACCATCGTCGGGGATCTCGGTTAGCGCAACGTCGTAGTCGGCACTGGTGGTGATGGCTTTCTCAAAGATGGTGGGGTTGGATGTGAGTCCGGTTACGCCGTCTTTGACGAGGCCGCCCAACTGACCGGTGGTCAGCATGGAGCGCTGGATGTAGTCGACCCAGGTTGACTGGCCGAGGGTTTGGTTTTGGATGATGATATTTTCCACGAGATCTCCGATCGTTGAGCGTGTGCTGCGCTTGCCGCTGGTGGCCGGCGCGGTCGCTAGTTCGCTGCTTCGATGGCCATCACTTTGGCGAGACGTCGGGCGTGGCGAGGCTCGCCGCTGAAGCTGGCGCCGAGGAATGCTGTGGCTATCTCGCGAGCAAGCTCTATCCCTATGATGCGCGCACCCATGCAAAGGACGTTCATGTCGTCGTGCTCGACGCCTTGGTGGGCGGAGTAGGTGTCGTGACAAATGGCTGCGCGGATACCTTTGACTTTGTTGGCGGCGATGCTGGCGCCGACGCCGCTGCCGCACACGAGGATCCCGCGTTCGGCTTTCCCGTCGGCGACAGCTCGGGCGACGGCTTCGGAGAAGTCCGGGTAGTCGTCCTCTGCGTCGTAAGAGAGGGCACCGACCTCCAAGACCTCGATGCCTTGCTTGGTGAGGATAGTGGCCAGTTGGTTCTTGAACTCGAACCCAGCGTGGTCGGTACCAAGCGCAATCTTCACTGTTGTTCCTCGAATCAGAATGCGAGCCGTGTGGCGACTGGCGAGTGGAACCGCAATCCGGCGCTCCCCGCGAGTTGGCCAATCGAACGATAGCAAATGGGTGCTTAGTGTGTAAACGCGGAAATGACTGTTCGCTGTGTCAGGGAGAGGCCGTGACCGCCAGAATGTGCGGGTAAGCTAGATTTACCCAAGAGGGGCGTTCGGTATAGTACTACTACTGTAGTTCTGCTCTTCGCCGGATTCGGATACGTCCGCACGGGATGGAGCCGAAGAGTCTTTCAGACAACCCGCGTACCAGCGAGGAGTTCAGGCAGCCGGTAGTCGGCGACATAAATCGTGCCCATCATTCTCCATTTACGTAGTTCCCGCGTGGTGCTCCTGGTACTAGCAGCGATGCTTGCCGCTAGCTGCGGAAGTGGCCCTGGCATAAGTGGCGTGTTCGGTAGCGGACGGACGATCACCTTGGAAGCGTTCGCAGATGTTCTGGTGGTCGAAACCGTGCCGGTGCGGGTCAGTCAGGTTCAGGCGATCCCGGGAGATCTGACGATCGCCCGCGGCGGTGTGGCGATTTTCACCGCGCTGACGCGGGACTCCCAAGGGCGAGTTTTGGGTGGATTGCGTTTCGAGTGGCGGATGCGCGATCAGGTCGCGGGGTCAGTGAGCGAGAGTGGCGTGTTCACCGCAGGGAACGTTCCCGGCAGCTATCCCGATGCGATAGAGGTGATCGCCATCCAGGAGGTGGATGGCCAGGAATTCACCGCTGTGGGGCGTGCCTCAGTGCTGGTCACCACGGGGTTCGTCGATTCCGTTATCAAGTCGGTGGTGGTGTTCCCGAGTACGTCTACCGGTAGAACGGGGGATTTCGTTCCGCTGCGAGCTGCGGCGATCGGCAATCTCGGTGGCCTGGTCCAGGATCTTGATCTGTTCTGGCGGGTGACCAACCCCGACGCGGGAACGATTGGGGCTAATGGCGGTTTCACTTTCGGCGACAAGCCTGGTACGTACCCTGACGCGGTAGAGGTACAGGCGAGGCGCTTGGGTGGATCGGGTGCCCCGGTAGTCGGCAGGGCGTCCGTGCAGGTGTTGTCTCAGGCAGAGGCGTCAGGCCAGGTTCGGGCGTTCATCGGCCCAACAGCTGCGTTCGGTCGTCCTGAGGGGAACACTCCGTTGGTGCTGTTGACGGTTGATTTCAACGGACGGCCCGTCCCATCGGAGTCCATCGCGTGGGAGGTTTTGGATCCAGACGCCGGAACCGTAAGCGAGTTCGGGGTTTTCACGTTTGGGAATACCCCCGGGACCTACCTGGGTTCTGTTCAGGCGATAGCCACATTGGGCGGTGATTTTGGCGGACAAACCGTAGCTGCGGTGATGGACGTTGTCGTCCAGTCAACAGCGGTCGCGGGGCCGCAAGGAGTGCCTGGCGGTGCGTTGGTGTTCCCGCAAACTCTGCGACTGTCGGAGAGCGGGATCATCCGCCTTTCGGCTCTGGTTTTTGACGATGAGGGCGCTCCCGTATCGGCGCCGGTCTTGGACTGGGAATACGATTCGACGCTGTTTGCGGTAGACGATAGGGATCGACTTACGACCCAGGCGGCGCCGGGGCACTATGTGGATGCCTTGAGCCTCCTGATCACTGCGGCTGACGGCACGCTGTCGACGGTGACGCGGTCGATCACGGTGTCGGGTTCGCTGACGCGGATCGAGATCACGCCGAAGAGGGCGACGCTGGCAGCGGGCAACCCCGTTCTGTTCGTTGCGCAGGCGTTCGATGAGGCGAACACTCGTCTGTCGGATGTGAGCTTCCGGTGGAGCGTTGTCGACGGTGGCTCAGGGAGTATCACGAGCGGTGGCCTTTACATCGCTGAGGATGATCCCGGGCTCAGTGTTGGAATCGTCAAGGTGGTCGCTTCGCAGCGGGTGCCGGATTAGCGCCGCTTTGGCTGGCGCTGGATCGTCTTACCGCTTCCCGTCCACTTGTTCCCGGTATGGGGGTTTTCCCTCAGTAGAAGTTGTGGTTCTCATGCATCCCTTCGCGGAATCGCGATGGTACGTTGGGTTCACCAAGGGTGTCCAAGAGACGCCGATGAGCCTGGGAGGCGACGGATGAAGTACACATCTGAAGATATTCAGTCCGCAGAGGCCGAGATGGTTGCCGTGGATATGATTACGACAGAATCGCCAGAGGAACTTGCTGGATCGGCGATGCAATACACGCCGCTGCAGATGCATTTCCTTTCCAGGCTGGAGCGTCTGCGAAACGCGAAAGTGGAGATCGATGCGTACAGCGATGAAGATCCGTTCATGAAGCGGTTGGTAGATCGCGGTCTGTTCGCGACGTACCGCGAGTGCATGGACGAAGGTGTAGGCGCTGAGGCGCGACACCTGCTGCACATCTAGGCAGGCACATCTAGCCAGGCGCGGTTCGCCAGCCTAGGGTTTCTTGCTACGAACATAATCAAAACGGCTCCCCATTGGGGAGCCGTTCGTTTCGTCTGTTCTATGAGTTGGCGTGATGCCCTAGCTGGCATTCTTCGGAGGGCGTCCCCGACGGCGTCCGCTGCTGGGATCGACCCAGAAATAGACGTGCTCGTCGGTGCGTTTGATGATGAGCGATCTGCTGGTCTGCTTGGCTGCCGCCCCGAGTCGACGCCGCACAGCGCCGAGGGTTTCACCGGGCCCTGCCGCGAGTCTGCCCGCTTTACCGGCGGGAACCGCATCGATGATCGCGATATATTCGCGCAGGATTTGCGCTCGCTTTCCTGTTGCGCTATTGAGCTTCGCTTGTTCCAGTGAAAGCACATCCAGTTTGGGCATGCCTTGATCTCCTCATTCGTACGTAGTCAGCTGGGTTACGAGGGCGTGAGCCATGATAGATGCGATGGTTTGCGCCTTCAACTCGGAAGCGTTCTTGATGCCTGTGGGCTGACTATACTGCTAGCTGTTGGCGGAGGAAACATAAGAGTTGGCAACGTTTGATGACGAGCCCGGTATGGGGCCAGTGGATAGCGATCAAGAGGACACGGTTCGCCGCAGCCGGGCGATTGGTATTCCCCCTGCGTTTCGGCACCCGAAATACCGAGCGTATTGGCTAGGCTTTTTCTTGGCGGTGTCTGGTCACCAGATCTTCCAATTTGTGCAGTTCGTCCTTGTTTACGAATTGACGGGCTCAGTGGTCGCGCTGGGGGTGCTCGGGGCCGCGAATGCAGCCCCGACGATCTTGCTGGGGGTGATCGGTGGTGTGTTCGCGGATCGCTGGGAGAAGCGTCGGCTGATCATCACGACGCAGTTCGTGTCTGGGACCGCTGTGTTGTTGTTAGCCGTGCTGACATCGGTGCGGTTGGTCGAGGTGTGGCATGTGCTGGCCGTTGCGATAGTGGTCAGTACCGTTGGGGCGTTCGATGCTCCCGCGCGTTCCGCGTACTACCCGAAGCTGATCCCGCAGTCGGCGATGATCAGCGCTGTAGCGCTGAACTCCACGATCTGGCAAGCAACTCGCATCATCGGCCCGGCTGTTGCTGGCGTGATCGTGGGGACCGTTGCAGACGTTCCGCTAGATGGTATGGCGGTTGCGTTGTACATCGCGGCGGGTGGGTACGTTGCGATGGTCGTTGCGATGCTGTGGGTCAGGTTGAGTGGACACGGTGAGTCCAAGGGCAACCCGTTGCGGAATTTGGTCGATGGGCTGAAATACATCCGCGCGGACCGAAACCTGTTCACGCTGATCATGCTGGCGTTCGCGTCGGCGTTGTTCGGCTGGTCGTATGTGATCCTGATGCCGGTGTTCGCGTTGGACGTACTGGGTTTGGAGGAGGATGGGCTCGGCGCGCTGCTGGCGGCCGCAGGCGTAGGTGCGACGGTGATCACGGTGACGCTGGCGGTGTTGGATATACCTTTGCTCCAGCGCAGAGGGTGGTTCGTGGTAGGCGGGTCGATCACCAATGGTCTGCTGATCATCGGGTTCGCGCTGACTGCGGACCGAGTGGGATCTTTCCCACTGGCCCTGGTGTTCATGTTCTTCTTGGGTTTCACGCAGATGGTGTACACGACGGGGACGATGGGCTCGATCCAGTTGATGATCCCGGACGCGATGCGTGGCCGAGTGTTGGGCGTTTACGGTATCGTGTGGGGTATCCAGCCGCTGTCAGGTACGCTTGTTGCGTTCATCGCGAGGTACGTTGGGGTTCCTGCCGCGGTGGCGATCGGAGGCGCTGCGTTGGTGACGGCAGCAGTGCTAGCGGTGATGGTGAACCCGGATCTTCGGCATGTCAGAATCGATGAGCAGACCGAGGATTGATCAAGTTTGGGATGGTGGGCCTTTGAGCACTCGTTCTTCTTTTCTTACAGCAGACAGCCACGTTCGAATCACTTCAGGGGACGATGCAGGTGCGGGATCCTGGGAATCCTATAGGGCTTCGATGGAGCCTAACGGCGTGAACCAGGTGATCCTTGTTGGATCTCCCGATGCGGATTCGTCGCGATCGTTGGTGGAGCTGGCGAGCGCTGCTGATCAGGTTGCAGCTGTGGCCGTTTGGGTAGATGTGACAGCAGTGGATGTGGCGGCACAGTTGGATGGCTTGATGGTGACGCCCAAGCTGCGAAGCGTGGCTCTCCCGGTAGGGCGGGAGGTGGGCAACCATTGGTTGGTCGAGGAGGACACGCTGCGTGGACTGCGGTTGGTGGCGGAGCGCGGGCTTTGCTTGGATGTGGAGATCGAGCCGCGCCAGTTGCCGTCGGTAGGTGAGTTGGCGGCGGCGATCCCTGACCTGCAGATCGTGGTGGCCCATATCGGGTCGCCGTTCATCGGGCGGAGCGAGCGTGAGCCGTGGGGCGTCCACATGCTGAACGTGGCACCATTCAAGAACGTGTACGCGAAACTGTCAGGCTTGGTGGCGTTGGACGTGCAGCCGTGGAGCGTGGCTCACCAGCGATTGTTCGTGGAGTCGATGGTGAGGATGTTTGGCTACGAGCGCCTGATGTTTGGCAGCGATTGGCCGGGCCACGTGGAGTTTGCGACGTTTGATCAGGTGCGCGATGCGGCAACGGTAGCTGCTGGTCCGATGACGGAGGCTCAAGAAGAGCGACTGTTCGGGGGGACAGCGCGCGCTGTCTACGGTCTTTCGTAAGACGTTTCCACGTACATATGTAGGTGAGGCACCCGTGACCGGGTGCCTTTTTTTGTGCTTTTGACGGGCTGAGAGAGGGGTACTCACGCCTGATGTGATGGGTGACTGGGGGATAACCCCCAATGGGGGGGTGGGTATTTCCCCCGTCAGGTTGGGGGTGACGGACATTATCGGCCAGGGGGGTGAAGCCTCAGGATAAACAACGTAGCCCGTGAAACGGCTGGATGCGATAGGGCACCAGTGGACGCGGGTCACCATCAAGGGGGATGCGGCGCTGCGGGGAAAGCAGAGTCGCATTGCAGATACACAGGAGAGGCCACATGCGTAGCACGAACCTGGACCAGGCGAAACGCCTTCTACGGTCCGAACAGGGCATCACGGGATTGGAGACAGCGATCATCTTGATCGCCTTCATCGTTGTTGCGTCTGTTTTCGCCTACACGGTTCTTACGGCTGGGGTGTTCTCATCTCAGAAAGCGAATGAATCCGTGAATGCGGCGATCGAAGAGGTTCGCTCCTCGGTCACCATCACTGGTAACACGATCGCGTACAAGGGCTCCGTGGACATCGACGGTAACACCGCGACGTCTGATGGTACCGACGCGGTGGTGAAGATCGACGTGACGATCGCGGTGGCACTTCAGGGCGTGCCAGTTGACGTGACTCCTTCTTACCAACTCAACACCACCAACAGCGCATTGGAAGCCAGCGGTGCGGTCAAGACGCTGGTGGTGAACTTCCTCGATCAGACGCAGTTGATCAAGGATATGGCCTGGACGGTTGCTTTCAGTGGTGCGAACGACGGTGATTTCTCGCTGGAGGCCACTGAGAAGGCAGTTCTGACGGTGTGGTTGGTCGAGTACGACTACGACAACACTGCAGGGTTGTACTACAACCTAGGCGGTGGCTCTGACGACCCGTACCTGGACACGCAGGCGACGCTACTGGGGAACTTCGACCCGTTCACGATGGAGATCAGCCCGGTTCAGGGCGCGCAGTTGACGATTGAGAAGGTTGTTCCGCAGAGCCTGAACGCGATCATGAACCTGCGGTAAGGGCGACGGGAGCGGCGGGTAGAGAGTACCTTTGTCCGATGCGCTCCCCTCTCCCACGGCTTCATCATCGAAGCAGCGGAGGGGGCATCTGATCCCACGACACGCAAGCATCCAACGCTGGACCAACGACGAGCGAGGCATCACGGGCCTTGAAACGGCGATCATCTTGATCGCCTTCGTTGTTGTTGCCAGCGTATTCGCGTATACGGTGATCACGGCAGGCATCTACTCTTCGCAGAAGTCGAATGAGGCCGTGAATGCGGCGATAGAAGAGGTTCGTTCGTCGGTCCGAACTACGGGGAATATCCTGGCGTATCGCGGTGACGTGGATACGGATGGAGTGGCGAGTTCCACGGTAGATCGTATTCCTGTGGTGGTGAGCGTTTCTTTGGAGTTGCGGGTTGCGATCAACGGCGTGCCGATCGACGTGACTCCCCCGTACCAACTCAACGCCACCAACGGCAGCCTGGAGTCGAGCGGGCTCACGAACACGCTGGTAGTTGATTACCTGAGCCAAGAGAGGCAGTTGGAAAACGCTGCTTGGACGGTGTCGTTCACGGGTGCGACGGACGGGGATTTCTCGCTAGAGGCCGCTGAGCGGGCGACACTGACCGTGTGGCTGGTGGAATACGATTACGACGTTAGCAGTGGTTTGTACTATCGGCTCGGCGCGGATGCGGATGATCCGTTCATCGATGATGCAGGCGGATTGCTAGGCAAGTACAAGCCGTTCACGCTGGAGATCAGCCCTGTGCGAGGCGCGCCGTTTCAGGTAGATCGCCTGACACCACAGTCGCTGAATCCCATCATCAACCTGCACTGAGCCAAGGCCCGCTGGCGACGCAGTTTCCCGAGAGAGTTGTTACAAGTCGGTTACGGTATGGGCTGAACGGCCCTTGGCCTATTGTGGCGCTCGGTGGTGTCGCCTAATCTGTTGTACATCATCAGTTTTGGGTTCCGCCGAGCATTGTTCAGGCGGGCGAATAATGGAGGAGGGTACCGTGGCGATACGTGCTGAGTACATCTGGATAGACGGGACCGAGCCGACGCAGAAGATGCGGTCCAAGACCAAGATTATGAAGGACGCTTCTAACTTGCCGATCTGGGGCTTCGATGGTTCGAGCACCAACCAGGCGCCCGGGGACAAGTCCGACTGCGTGTTGCAGCCGGTGTTCTCCTGCCCCGACCCGATCCGTGGTGGCGACAACATTTTGGTGCTGTGTGAGGTTCTATACACGGACATGACGCCGCACGTGACGAACGCGCGGGCAGCGACCCGTGAGTGGGCAGAGAAGCACGCCGACAAAGAATTCCTGTTCGGGATCGAGCAGGAGTACACGTTCTTCCAAGGGGCGCGCCCCTTGGGGTTCCCGTCCGACGGAGGATTCCCTGCTCCTCAGGGTGGCTACTACTGCGGCGTTGGCGCGGACGAGGTGTTCGGTCGTGATGTGGTTGAGTCGCACCTAGAGGCGTGTTTGGACGCGGGACTGCACATCTCCGGCATCAACGCCGAGGTAATGCCTGGCCAGTGGGAATTTCAGGTTGGCCCCTTGGGGACGCTCGAGGTTTCGGACGAGCTGTGGATGGCGCGTTACCTGCTGTACAGGATCGGCGAAGAGTTCGAGGTCAGCGCGACGCTGTACCCGAAGCCGGTGCGTGGTGACTGGAACGGTGCCGGTGCACACACGAACTTCTCCACGAAGGCGATGCGCGAGAGCTACCAGCCGAATATCGACGCGGCAGAGGCGCTCGGCACGAAGGTTGAAGAGCACATCGCGGTTTACGGTTTCGGGATAGAGGAGCGCCTGACAGGGCTGCATGAGACGGCTTCGTACAAGGAGTACTCCTACGGCGTTTCTGACCGTGGGGCCTCAGTGCGTATCCCGTGGCAGGTTGAGAAGGAAGGCAAGGGCTACATCGAAGACCGCCGCCCCAACGCCAACATGGACCCGTACAAGGTGACAGCGCGGATCGTTGAGACGGTTGGCGACGCCGCGAAGTAACGGGTAAACTTACCCACACAGATCACGGAAGCGCCGGGGCGAATGTCCCGGCGCTTCCGTGTGTGTGGCACGCACGAGAGCCAAGAAAGCGCGCAATTCGAGGTGGTAGAGGATGGGTAGGCAGAACAAGGTAGGATGGCTCGGACGGTTCGGGGTCGGCATGATGCTTATGGTGCTGCTGGCTGCATGCGGCGGCTCTGATGGCGCGGTCACGGTCGCGCCCAGCACATCTACGCCTGAGCCGGGACCGGTCGCTAATGCGACGCCAACACCGGCAGCAGCAGTAACACCAACACCAACAGGAGAGACCAAAGTGGCAAAACAATACAGCGCTCCCCCAGAGATGACGATAGACACGACGCACTCGTACAAGGCGATCTTCAAGACGGCGAAGGGTGACATCACCGTGGAGTTGGCGGCCGACAAGGCGCCGATCACGGTGAACAATCTCGTGTTCCTCGCCCGCGAAGGCTTCTACGATGGCACGGTGTTCCACCGTGTGATCGCCGACTTCATGGCGCAGGGTGGCGACCCCACCGGCACCGGGACGGGGGGCCCTGGTTACCGCTTCCAGGACGAGTTCGACTCGAGCTTGGTTCATGACAAGGCGGGCATCCTGTCGATGGCCAACGCTGGCCCTGGCACGAACGGTAGTCAGTTCTTCCTGACATTCGGACCGACTCCTCACCTGAACAACAAGCACACCGTGTTCGGCCACGTGGTCGAGGGGATGGATGTGCTGCTGAGCCTTACGATCCGTGACCCCTCGGACAGGTCGTTCCCGGGCGACGCGCTGAACACGATCGAGATCGTGGAGTCCGAGTAGCAAGTCGGGCACAGAGCCTGGCGGCGATAGATTGAAGAGATAGAAAGAGGCGCTCAGTGATGAGCGCCTCTTTCGTTGTCCATGAATATGCGCTAGCTAGTCGGTGAACGTGCGGCGGAAGCGGAGGAGATTCTCCTCGACGCTGACAGGGGGCCGTGCGCCGTGGCCGTGCTCTTCGATGTCGGCGACGATGCACCAGGGGCCGTCTTCGTTGACGGCGTGATCCAAGGCGTCCTCGAAGTCTTCGAGCGAGGCGACGCGTATGACGTGGGCGATGCCGGATGCGCGGGCGATCTCGGCGAGGTCGGTGCCCGTGGACGTGTGAGTCGGCTGTCCGCCGGTCTCCGCCCACTGTTGGTTATCCATGACGATGTGGACGAGGTTCTTGGGGTTCTGCCGGGCGATGGTGCCGAGCGAACCCAGGTTCATGAGCAATGAGCCGTCGCCGTCGATGACGTAGACCTTCTTCTCGGGTGCGGCCAGGGCGACGCCGAGTCCGATGGAGGAGACCATGCCCATGGCGCCCCACGTGTAGAAGTTAGCGTCACGCTGCTGGGCGTGGTAGAGGTCGAACGTTGCCGAGCCAAGGTTGGCGATGATCGGCTCGTCGGTTACGCGGTCGAGTAGGGCACGGATGCCGTCAGGACGTAGCACGTTTGGCTCCTACGAGCTGAGAGTAGAGGAGCACTGCGACCGGCATGCGCGAAGCGAACGACAGCTCAAGAGCGCCGTCGACGTACGAGGTGACGTCGTCTTCGACCATGGGGGCGTAGTGCGGGATGTTCATGGCGTCCAGGAACCCTGGGATCGGGTGCGCGGATGGGATCTGAACAGGGTTGAACTCACCAAGCCCGCCACGCATGCCAACGAACGTTGGCACCGGGATCTTGTGGGCCTGGGAGAGTTGTGCAAGTGAGTTGATGGTGTTGCCGAATCCACTGCTCTGTACGAATACAGCAGCACGCTTGCCTGCGGCGTAGGCGCCTGCGGCGACAGCGATGGCTTCTTCCTCACGTGCCACGGGCACGGTGTGGAAGGCAGGGTCTTGCTCAAGCTTACTCAGTACCTGCCAGGTGATGGCGTCAGGGACGTAAGGGATGAGCCAGACATCATGGGATTTCAGGCTTTCAACGATCGCGTCAGTCCAGTGCATGGGCGGCATTATGCCATCCAGCGTAGCGGTGCGCCATTCTGGTATCTGAGTGTGCCATCTGCCCCTTGTGAGCGGCGGGGGGAGGTGCATAGCATTCGACCCATGACTGAGATATTGACTACGTCCGCTCCTTTCGCTCCCGAGCAAAACGCTCCCGAACAGACAGATGAGATGATCCACGGAGCATTGCGCTCCGTGTTCGGTTTCGATTCCCTAAGACCTCTGCAGGCGGACATCATCGCCGCGATCCTGGCTGGGCGAGATTCCTTCGTGCTGATGCCGACCGGTGGCGGTAAGTCGCTCTGCTATCAGCTACCCGCTGTGCTCATGCCAGGCGTGACGGTGGTGGTTTCGCCGCTGATCGCGCTGATGAAAGATCAGGTGGACAAGCTGGTGGGCCTGGGTGTGTCAGCGACGTTCATCAACAGTTCGCTGGACTACGAAGAGGCGCGACGCAGGCAGGCTGACGTTGTGGCTGGCAAAGTGAAGCTGCTCTATGTGGCGCCCGAGCGGTTGATGATACCGACGTTCCTGTCAATGCTGACGCACGTTGACGTGGCGCTGTTCGCGATCGACGAGGCGCACTGTATCTCTGAGTGGGGACACGATTTTCGGCCCGAGTATCGAGCGCTGAGCGCGCTGCGCCAGCGATTCCCGGACGTGCCCATCGCGACGTTCACGGCCACGGCGACGACTGGCGTGCAGGCTGATATCCGGGCGCAACTGGCATTGCGTGATCCGCTGATCGTGCAGGGCAGTTTGGACAGGCCCAACATCCGTTATCAGGTGTGGCCGAAGCGTGATTCGTACCGTTCGCTGATGGGGTTCATCAGGACGAAGCCTGGCGAGTCGGGGATCATCTACGTGCAGTCGCGAGCGACGGCGGACGGTACGGCTGAGCGACTGCGTCGAGACGGCGTGCGGGCGCTGTCGTACCACGCCGGCATGGCCGGTGATGAGCGTAGCGACCGGCAGGAGGCGTTTCTGAAGGGCGAGACCGACGTGATGGTTGCGACCATCGCGTTCGGGATGGGCATCGACAAGCCGGACATCCGGTTCGTGGTGCATCTCGATCTGCCGAAGAACCTGGAAGGGTATTACCAGGAAAGCGGTCGTGCGGGCCGGGATGGCCAGGCGGCAGACGCGGTGCTGTTCTACAGCAACGGCGATGCCATGAAGCACGAGCATTTCATCCAAGAGAAGCCAGAAGCGGAGCAGCAGATCGCACGGCTTCAACTGGGCAAGATGGTGGCGTGGGCGAAAGGGCCCGCGTGCCGTCGCGAGACGTTGCTGGGGTACTTCGACGAGAAGTTGGTAGCACGACCTGAGTCCTGCTGCGACGCATGCGAGGCGCCGGTGGTGGAGGAGTCCGATCACACGGTCGCTGCTCAGATGTTCCTGTCATGCGCGAAGCGCACGGGGGAGCAGTTCGGCGCGGTGTACCTGACGAAGGTGCTGATGGGCGCTCGGGATAAGCGGGTGCTCGGCCAATCCCACGATGAACTGCCAACGTACGGCATCGGTCGGGATAAGAGCCGGGACGAGTGGGCGCACATCGCGAGCGTGCTGACGGATCGTGGCTACGTGCAGCCAGACCCGGAACGGGGCAACGGCCTGCGTGTGACCCCGATGGGCGACGAGGTGCTGTTCCGCAAAGAAGAGGTGTGGCTGCCGATGTGGAGCGATGCTTCACATACCAAATCCGATATCCCTGGCGAGCGCAAGCCTCCCCGAGAACGCAGGCCTCAACTGTCGGCGGGCGAGAGTGCGCGGGAGTCGATCGAGATGTTTAGGCGTGGGGTCACGCTAGGTGAGATCGCGTCGACACGCGGCTTCTCGCCGGTGACGATCGAGGGGCACCTGGCGCAGGGCGTACAGGGTGGCGATCTGGATATCGAGGATCTGGTGAGCAGCGACAAGCGCGCGGCCATCGAGGCGGCGTTCAACCACTCCGGCCAACCAGCGCTCAAGCCCATCAAGGAAGCGCTCGGCGATAGTTTTTCCTACGCTGAGATCAAGTTCGTCCGCGCTGCCATGGACGGCGACGGCGGCAAGGTGCCGCTCCCATAAGCGTGCGGCAAGGTGCCGCTGCCGTAAGCGGCGTCCGGCCTGGCATGTGGTTGGCGTTGATTTGGCCCTCCGCTCGGACGTTTAGGGCCATCCGTCGCGAAAGGGGCACGGCGGCAACGTGCCGCTCCCGTTATCGGGTTCGCCGACGGGTACGTTCGCGCGAAGGACTAACCCACGGTTGCGTCAGAATCGCCAGACGCCGCATACCGGTGCAACACGTTGTTGCTAGTCGATGACGGCGATGCCTTGGATCTCGAGGAGCATCTCGGGGCGGGCGAGGCCAACCACCGCGATGAGGGCGCTGCCGGGGTAGTTGTCCTCGAAGAACTCTTTGCGGATCTGCGTGAACTGATCGCCGAAGCGGACGTCGGTCACGAACACCGTCATGGTCACCATGTCTGCCAAGGTTCCCCCTGCGGCTTCGAGGTTCTCGGTGAGGCGTGTGAAGGCCCGTCGTGTCTGACCTGCGAAATCCAGCAGATTGCCGTCGTCGTCGTGGGAGCCGCCGACGCCTGCTAGGTAGAGCGTCGTCCCGCCTTGTGTCTTCACGATTTTGGAGTAGGACCTGGCTTGCTGCTGGTCGCCCTTCACGTATTCCTTGCTCATTGCGGTGTGCTCCTCGAACTTGGGATGGGGCGGGAGCATAGGGGGGAGTGGGTTGGCGGTCAACGGAGGGCGTGGGTCTGCTATGCTCCGGCGCATCCCGCCGACTGGAGCGTTCCTGATGCCACTAGACCCCCAAGCCCAGGCCCACTTGGACATCGCTGCAGGACACGCTAATGACGCGACGCGGGCGTGGGCTGCACGTCCGCCTGTGACTCCACCTGAGGTGCCAAGCGTGGCGGACATGTCTATCGCCGGGCCTGCCGGGCCTGTGCGGGTGCGCGTGTACACGCCCGAGGGGACAGGCCCGTTCCCGGTGACGATCTGGATCCACGGAGGCGGCTGGGTGCAGGGCAGCATCGAGACCAACGACACAACGTGTCGCTTCCTGACGGTTGGGTCAGCGTCCATTGTGGTGTCGGTCGGCTACCGGCTGTCGCCGATGACCAAGTTCCCTGGTGCGGCTGAGGATTGCTATGCGGTCGCTGAGTGGGTGACGGCGAACGCGGCTAGCTTTGGTGGAGACCCGGCACGCGTGGCGATCGCAGGCGCGAGCGCAGGGGGTAACTTGGCTGCTGGCGTGACGCTGATGGCCAAGGATCGAGGTGGGCCACGTTTCGTCCATCAGCTGTTGGTGTACCCGGTAACTGATAGCGGGCTGGGCACGGAGTCTTACGAATTGTTCGCGACGGGCCACGGGCTGGACCGCGAGGACATGCGGGGGCACTGGGCGAACTACCTGCCTGGAGACGCGGAGCGAGCGAACCCGTACGCGGCTCCTTTTTTGGCGCCTGACGTATCAGGCCTGCCACCGGCGCACGTGATCACAGCAGAGTTCGACGTGCTGCGCGACGAGGGCGAGGCGTATGCGGCACGGCTGGCAGAGGCGGGCGTTGCTGTGAAGGCGACGCGCTACCCAGGCATGATCCACACGTTCTTCAACGGCGGGATCGGTTTCGACAAGACGTACCAAGCACTGGACGAGTCGGGCGCAGAGTTGCGCAAAGCGTTCGGTACAGCGTAGCGCTGGATGGCTGACCTTCGCACGGCGCAGAAGCCGATATCTCGGGCCTGGCCGTTCAAGCGGGCGTTCTACGGATGGGCTGTGGTCATCGCTTCCATCAGTGCATCGTTCGGCGAAGTGCCTGCGTTCGGCCCGATCCTCGGGATCTTCATGAAACCGATGGAGGATGAACTGGGCTGGAGCCGCGCGACTATCGCGGCTGGGTTCACCATCGGAAGCCTCGTGGGGTCGCTGGCGTCGATGGTCGTGGGCCGAATGGCGGATCGGTTCGGCGCACGGTTCGTGGTGGCGGTCGCGGGATTGCTGATCTCCAGTGCGATGCTGGCGATTTCCCTGGTTCAGGAACCTTGGCAGTTCTGGGCGTCGTTCGGCGTGGCGCGTGCGGCTGCTGTTGCTGGGGTGGAACTGGGCACTGCGGTTGCGGTCTCGAAGTGGTTCTACCGCAAACGGGCGCGTACGTTGGCTTTGAAGGGCGTTGGGCAGCGAGGAGGGCAGTGGCTTATGCCGCTGCTGATATATCCGGTGATGACGGCGTGGGATTGGCGCACAGCGTTCTTGATGCTGTCTGGAATCACGTTCCTGCTGATCGTCGTGCCGTCGCTGGTATATCTAAGACGCCAGCCTGAAGACTATGGCCTGCTGCCCGACGGTGAGACCGTGGTAGCGCCAGGAGGCCCAGGCGCGCCCGTCACTCACGCGGCGGAGGTTCAGTGGCCATTGAAAGAGGCGCGCCGGACGAGGGCGTTCTGGCTGATCGTGGTGTTCACCCTGTGTACGCCTTTCGTGCAAGGGGCGACGAACCTGCACATGGTGGCCAACTTCCAGGACAAGGGCATGGACAATCTGCTCGCAGTGAGCATCCTTCCAATCTTCGCTTTTTCGGCGATGGTGTCGGTCTTTCCCATGGGGATGCTGCTGGAGCGGCTCCATGTGCGTTATGGAGCGATGCTCCAAGCGGGCGTGCTGATCGTGTCGCTGTTAGTGCTGCTGGTGGCGGACGAGTACTGGGAGGCAGTGGTATTCGCGGTGCTGTTCGGCGTGGCGGCAGGCATGCGGAACATCGTGGAGACACTGCTCCTGGCGAACTACTTCGGTCGTGGCTCCTTGGGGGCGATCAAGGGATTCTCCGCTCCCTTCAGGATGATCAGCCCGATGGGGCCGCTGTTCGCGGGGTTCGTCTACGATGTGTCCGGCTCATATCAGACGGCATTCATCACGTTCGTCGGAGTGGCGTTCGTCATGCTGTTCTCGATGTTGGCGGCGACTCCACCGGTACGACCTACGACTCACGAGTAGAATGCTCGCTCGACGCACCACAGATAGACAGGAGTTGATCCATGGCAGATGCGAATTTCTTTGACGTTGTACGGAGCCAGCGAGGGATCCGTCGCTACGCGCCGGACGAGGTATCCGACGACGTGGTACGCCAGATCATCGACGCGGCGACGTGGGCTCCCAGCGGGAGCAATCGCCAGCCCTGGCACTTCATCGTGATCCGCGACGAGGAGATCAAGCGGCAATTGGGCGATCTCTACAAAGAAGGCATGATGACCCTGGGCGGCACGAAGGCCCCCAAGCCTCCCACGAACGAGCCGGGAGTGCCACCGATCTTCTCCGACGACCTGGCGAGCGTGCCGGTGGTGGTGATGGTTTGCTTGGAGAAATGGCCAGCGCGTGGCAGGGACAACCTGCTCGGTGCGCACATCTTCCCTGCGGTTCAGAACCTGATGCTGGCAGCTGCGGCTCTGGGGTTGGGGACTCGATTAACGACGATCTGGCAACACAAAAACGTTGAGGTCATGGCGCTGTTGGGCATACCAGACACGGTGGAAACGATGGCGATGATCCCGCTGGGCTACCCCGGCGGCGACGAGCATCTGGGCGGCGGCAAGCGCAAGCCGATCGACGACGTGATGCACTTCGACCGTTGGTGAAATCCGTGGATTTGGTGTGAGGATAGCTCTGATGGGCCGGTTGAAAGACTGGCCCATCTTTGTATTGAAGTTAGCGGGCCGGGTCGCTTCTCATGCAGTAAAATCCCACTCATGGCCGCACAAAGTGTACTGATCGTTGAGGACGAAGAGAACCTGAGAGTTGCTCTCCAGTTCAACTTGGAGCAAGAGGGATACGACGTACACTCGGCGCCTGACGGGCTCACCGGTCTTGAGATTGCGCGGCGTGAGCACCCCGACCTTCTGATCCTCGACGTGATGCTGCCTGGCATGAACGGCTATGACATCTGCCGTGAGATCCGGAAGGACTCCGACGTTCCGATCTTGATGCTGACGGCGAAGAGCGAAGAGATCGACAAGGTGGTCGGCCTTGAACTCGGCGCTGACGACTACGTGACGAAGCCCTTCAGCGTGCGTGAATTGATCGCACGGGTGCACGCGCTTCTCAGAAGGAGACGCGGCGAAACTCAGGGAACGATGATCGGTGAGCCGCTGCGTGCGGGCGACCTGAGCGTTGACCTAGCGGGGCACATCGTTCGCAAGGGCGGCGAGATCGTCGAGTTGACGCCTCGGGAGTTCGAGCTACTGGCGCTGTTGGTGGCTAACCCTGGCCGCGCCTATTCACGTGGGCAGATCCTCGATGCCGTCTGGGGCCCCAATCATTTTGGTGACGAGCGCACGGTGGACGTCCATGTGCGATGGTTGCGTTTGAAGATCGAGGATGAGCCCTCGGAGCCCCGCCGGATAGTGACGGTTCGCGGGCTCGGCTACAGGTTCGAAGGATGACGCCGTTCCGCGTCGTTCGGTGGCAAGTAGCGGCGGCGTTCGCCCTGACTCTGCTGGCAGCGGGAGTCGCGGGCACCGCAGCTGGGAGCGCAGCGCGGTGGGACATCGTTGGCCTGGTGGTCGCTACGGGAGCCATATCCACGGGATTGTTGATACGCGCGCTCGCCCAGATTGGGTCGTCCGTGAGGGCCCTCGCGGAAGTCGCGGATCGCATGGCAGCTGGCGAATTGACCCCGCGCGTGTACGCGCCGGCCAACGCGGAGACGCGCTACTTGGCAGCGGCGTTCAATCGGATGGCTGATGCTCTGCAATCGACGGTGGAGGGCTTGTCGCTGGAGCGGGCGCGGCTGGCGGCGTTGATTGAGACGATGGCGGACGGTGTGCTGCTCGTGAACGCCTCTGGCGCGATCGATCTGTCCAACACGGCGGCTCGCGGGATGCTGGCGTTGAACTCAAGCAGCGGCTTTTTGCGTGACCCCGATCTCCTGGCGCTCGCGCGGCAGGCGCGAGAGGACGGCGAACGCGCCCAGCAGGACGTGGAGGTGCTGCCAGGCCCACGCTACGTGAGCGCCATTGCGACACCGCTTGATGACGACCGTGTGCTGCTGACGGTGCATGACCTGACGGCGGTACGCCACTTGAACGTTACGCGACGCGAATTCGTGAGCAACGTCTCGCATGAGCTACGCAATCCGCTGGCGGCGATGGGTGTGCTGGTGGAGACGCTGGAGGGCGGCGCGGTCTCCGACCCGACGACCGCAGCGGATTTCCTTGCGCGCCTTGGTCAGGAGATCCAGCGGATGAACGCGCTGGTCGCGGATCTGCTGACGCTCTCACGCCTGGAGAGTGGGGTCGATGACGGTGGCGTGCTGGTCGTCGACATGGCTGAGGCGTTGGAAGCGGCCCGCGCTGCGGCGATTCAGAAGCGCGGCGAAGAGGCGACCGTAGAGATAGAAGCAGGCCCTAGCGTGCGCGCGGCGATGGATCCGTTCAGGTTCCGGGAGGTCGTGGACAATCTGTTGGAGAATGCGCTGCGCTTCACTCCTGCCGGAGGCAGCGTGCGCATGAGCGCGAAGATCGATGAGGATCGAGTGCGCTTCACGATCACGGACACGGGCGAGGGGATCGACGCGGAGCACATACCGCACATATTCGAGCGCTTCTACAAGGCTGACCCGTCGCGCCACGACCCCGGCACTGGGCTGGGGTTGTCGATCGTGCGGCACATTGTCGAGACGCGTGGCGGATCGGTGTCCGTGGAGAGCACGCCGGGTGTGGGGACGACGTTCGAGGTGCTGCTACCGGCTGTGGCCTAACCTGACCCTAATCGCGATTTAATCGTTTGTTAATCTCCAGGGCTGAAGCTGGTAGTTGAACCAGGAAATAAAGCCAAGGAGTAGATTCCCCATCATGAATCCCATTCGATCTCTCGCAACGTTGGTTATGCTCGCAGGATCGTTGCTAGCCCTAGCAGCCTGTGGCGGTGGCGGCGATGACACGGGGCTATCAGGAACGATTGAAATTGACGGTTCTAGCACCGTGTTCCCCATCACCCAGGCTGTCGCCGAAGATTTTTACATCTTGCACCCCGGAGCGCGCGTGAACGTCAGCGTGTCTGGTACGGGCGGGGGCTTCAAACGGCTTATCACTGGTGAGACTGATATCTCCAACGCTTCGCGCCGGATCAAGGACGCTGAGGCCGAGTCCGCTGCTGCGAACGGCGTGGAATTCATCGAGATGCGGGTGGCAACCGATGGGCTCTCGGTTCTCGTGAACCTAGACAACGATTTCGTGGAATGCTTGACGGTGGATGAGCTTCACCTGATGTGGTCGCCGGGTTCGACGATCAACAATTGGAATCAGGTTCGCCCGTCATACCCAGATCAGGAACTGCGACTCTACGGGCCTGATACGGACTCAGGGACGTTCGATTACTTCACCGAGGAGATCAACGGCGAATCGCAGGTGAGTCGATCGGACTACACGGCGAGCGCCGACGACAACGTGCTGGTGCAGGGCGTTGGTGGAGACAAGAATGCGCTCGGCTACTTCGGGTTCGCCTACTACACGGAGAACACGGACAAGCTGCGAGCGATCGCCATCGATAACGGGGCGGGTTGCGTCGAGCCAACGGTGGAGACGATCGAGAGTGGCGAGTACGCTCCGCTTTCGCGACCGCTGTTCCTCTACGTGAACCGTGCGAGCTTGGATGAGGAGTTGGTCGCGGAGTTCCTGCGCTTCTACATGGGCTCTGCCGCAACGCTTGCGCTGGAAGTTGGGTACGTGCCCGCTGGAGATGAGGTTTACCTAGAGAATCTGCAAGCGGCAGGCCTCTAGCACGCGATGGAGCCGACGAACAACATGGAGAGAGGCCCGGCCCTGCAAGCATCGCTGGGCCGCCGTCGCAAGGGGGAGATTACCGAGCGGGTCGCGCACGGTTTGTTCCTGGCGGCCGCGCTGGTGTCAGTAGCGACAACGGTGGGCATCGTCCTAACTCTGTTCGTGCAATCAGTGGGTTTCTTCTCCGAGGTTTCCCCGTGGGAGTTCCTCACGGGAACGGAATGGTCCCCGATCCTGAAAGATGAGAACGGCGCACGCCACTATGGCGTGCTGCCGCTGGTTGCAGGCACCATGCTGGTGGCAGTGATCGCCGCCGCGCTGGCGATCCCAACTGGGGTCGGGATCGCTATCTTCCTGTCTGAATACGCGCCTGATCGGGTGCGCAAGGTGCTGAAGCCTGCAATCGAGGTGCTCGCGGGCATCCCGACCGTCGTTTACGGCTACTTCGCGCTCACGTTCGTGACTCCGATCCTGCGTAGTATCTTCCCCGAGTTGATCTTCTTCAACGCGTTGAGCGCGGGTCTGGTGATGGGCCTGATGATCGTGCCGATGATCTCGTCGTTGAGCGAGGATGCGATGGTGGCGGTGCCACGATCGTTGAGGCAAGCGGCGTACGCGCTTGGCGCGACTCGGTTCGAGGTCGCCTTGCGCGTGGTGTTCCCGGCTGCGTTGTCAGGCATCGTGGCCTCGTTCATTCTCGCGATCTCGCGGGCGATCGGCGAGACGATGTTGGTGACGATCGCGGCGGGCGCTACTCCCCGAATGACGTTGAACCCCTTCGAGAGCATCCAAACGATGACGGCGTTTATCGTGCAGGTATCGCTGGGCGAGGCCCCACGCGGTTCGCTGGAGTACAACACGCTGTTCGCAGTGGGGCTTCTGCTCTTCTTCATGACGTTGGTGATGAACGTGATCGGGTCAATCACCGTGCGGCGATTCAGGGAGAGCTACTAGATGGCATTTGCTGATCGAGACCGGCGATTCCGGCCAAAGTTACCGAGACGTAAGCGATGGGGCACCGCGGTGTACGCGATGCTGGTGCTGTCTATCCTCGTCGGTATCGTCGGATTGGTGACGCTGATCGCCCAGGTGGTGGTGGAGGGTGCAGGCTGGCTTTCGTTCGGCTTCATCACGAACTTCCCGTCTCGATTCCCCGAGCGCGCGGGAGTGTGGGCAGCGTTGTGGGGCACGGTATGGATCATGGGCATCACGTTCCTCTTCGCCGTGCCGGTTGGGGTTGGCGCAGCCGTTTACCTTGAGGAGTACGCACCCAAGAATCGCCTGACGCGACTCATCGAGTTGAACATCGCAAATCTCGCAGGCGTGCCGTCCATCGTCTACGGCCTGCTTGGTCTCGCCGTGTTCATCTCGCTATTGGGACTAGGACGGACGTTGCTCACGGGTGGAATGACGATGGGGTTGCTCGTCATGCCAATCGTCATCATCTCGTCACGCGAGGCGATACGTGCGGTGCCGAGCACGTATCGTGAGGCGGCGTACGGCCTGGGCGCGACACGCTTCCAGGTGGTGATAGGTGTGGTATTGCCACAGGCCGTACCGGGAATCATGACTGGCACCATCCTCGCGATGTCACGAGCCATCGGCGAGGCGGCACCGATGATTGCGATCGCGGCGCTGACGTTCGTCACGTTCGCACCAACCGGGCCCATGGATCGGTTCACCGTACTGCCGATCCAGATCTACAGCTGGGTGCAGGACCCGCGCGAGGGCTTCAGCGGCCTTGCCGCAGCGGGCATCATCGTGCTGCTGGTCGTGTTGTTGAGCATGAACGCGATCGCGATTTTGATTCGAAATAAGACGCAGACGAGGTCTGAAGAATGACCACCAAGCCAGAAACATCAACTGCCACCGACTACGTCTTGCAGGCACGGAACGTGGCGGTGTACTACGGCGGCTTCCGGGCGGTGAAGGACATCGACCTTGATATTCCTCGCCATCAGATCACCGCGCTGATCGGGCCATCTGGTTCGGGCAAGAGCACGCTGCTGCGCTGCTTCAACCGGATGAACGATCTGGTGACCGGTTCGTCGGTTGTAGGGAAGATCACGTTCAATGGCGCGGACATCTACGACCATGCGGTAGATCCCACCGAAGTGCGGTCGCGGATCGGCATGGTGTTCCAGAAGCCGAACCCCTTCCCGAAGTCCATCTTTGCGAACGTTGCGTTCGGACTGAAGATCAACGGGTTCCAGGGCGACTTGCAGGAAGGCGTGGAGCGTTCGCTGAAGGCGGCCGCGCTCTGGGACGACGTGAAAGATCGGCTCCACGATAGTGCGCAGAAGCTGTCGGGTGGCCAGCAGCAGAGGCTGTGCATCGCTCGAGCGCTCGCGGTTGAGCCAGAGGTTATCCTGATGGATGAACCTGCCTCGGCGCTGGATCCGATCTCGACGTTGAAGATCGAGGAGTTGATGCGCGATCTGAGTGCGAACTACACCATTGTGATCGTTACGCATAATATGCAGCAGGCCGCTCGGGTTTCGGATCGGACTGCATTCATGACTATGGACGAGGATCGGGCGGGCTATCTTGTGGAGATCGGCCCCACGCAAGAGATGTTCACCAATCCGCGCAATGAGCGGACAGAGGCCTACATAACAGGCCGATTCGGGTAGGAGAGAAATCATGACAAGCTCAAACCGAGCTTCGTTCGATCGGCAGCTTGAGGATCTACAGAATGACCTGCTCGAGCTGGGCGGGATGGTTGAGAAGGCGATAGCGAAATCTGTCGAGGCGTTGCGCACGCGAGACCTCGATGGGTCGCGCGAGGTCGTCGCCGACGATGACAAGGTCGACAAGGCCCGCTTTGACATCGAGGAGAAGTGCATCTTGTTGATCGCGCAGCAGCAGCCGCTGGCGAAAGACCTGCGACAGATCATCGCGATCCTGCACATCTCCGTTGAGCTGGAACGGATGGGCGATTACGCGGAAGGCATCGGCAAGATCAGCTTGCTGATGGGAGACGCCGCACCGCTGAAACCATTGATAGACATCCCAAGGATGGCGGGGCTGGCATCAAGCATGCTGCACCGAAGCCTGGACTCGCTGGTCAACCGCGATGTGGATGCGGCGCTGGCGGTCTGCGACGACGACGACGAGGTCGATCACCTCTACGATCAGGTGTTCCGCGAGTTGCTGACGTTCATGATCGAGGATCCCAAGACGATCCAGCGCGCGACCTACCTGCTGTGGACGGCACACGATATCGAGCGCATGGCAGATCGTGCGACGAACGTGGCGGAACGTGTCATCTTTTCTGTTACGGGGAAGATGCCGACTTCGACCGCCTTCAAGGACTAGGGCTCGCGCCTAGCCGTCGCAAATCAATCACTTACTAAAAACGCGCCTCGCTTCTGAGGGGCGCGTTTTTCTTTTGGTTGAAATATCTAGTACACATCGCCGTAACGCGACGGTAATCCTCCCGACACAAGTCACTCCTAACATGACCCTATGCAAGTTTTGGCGCGTTCGCGTGGGTTTTCCATACTCCGTACGCAGTGTTCTGGACAGCCTCTGCGGGCTACCCGAATCTCGCTCCCGCGTTGTTCATTGGCGACGGTGACTAGAGGACGGACGCGTGGATAGTGATTTACCAGCAGTGAGTGTTGCCGATTGAGAACTGACCCGCCGGGGAGTATCAACTCTCCGGTGGTTCATAGGTGATGGAAATGACTGGGACCAAAGATATCGTTGTGGACGCTGTCGCGCGAGTCGCGATGGTCGTGTCCCGTCAAGTGGTGTAAGAGCGTCACCCTCGTACTGTGATCAGGCTGCTCCAACGGGGAG
>JAQCEV010000143.1 GCA_027618515.1 Chloroflexota bacterium
CCATGCTCCCCTTACCAAGACCAGTGCAGCTCTCACTCTGCACCTGGTCCGTTTTCGGGGGGCAGGTCAGAGTGACACCGAGATTAAGATGTTAATAGCCTAGCCCGCGACGCTTCGACTAGTGTGCCGGGCATCCGACGCCATCGGCCGCGCGTTTGCGTTGGTCGCGCTGAGTTGATAGGGAGCCCGGAACAGGATGCTCAAGTACATCACCCGCCGGTTGATCGGCGTTATACCGACCGTCCTGATTTTGCTGTTTCTGGTCGTCTCCATGGTCGACCTGATTCCGGGCGACATCGTTGACCTGATCCTTGAGGAACGTCCCGCCCAGGGCGAATCCGATACAGTTCGTGAGAATTTGGAGCGAGAGCTTGGCTTAGACAAGCCGCTGGTCGTCCGGTACCTGCTCTACGTCGGCGGCATCTTCCGTGGTGACCTCGGGGAGTCGCTGTGGACCGGGAAGACGGTAACGAGTTCCATCGCTGAGCGGGCAGCACCTACTATTGAGGTGGGCGTGTTAGCCATCGTGCTCGGCTCCGTGATGGGGATCGCGATCGGAACGATCTCAGCGGTCCGGCAAGATGGTGCGATTGACTATCTGCTTCGAAGTACTGCCATCCTCGGGTTGAGCGTTCCCAACTTTGCGATTGCAACCGGCATTGTCGTGTTTCCCGCGATCTGGTGGGGGATCTCCCCCAGTCTGCGCTACGTGAGTTTCACCGAAGCACCCATCGACCACCTGAAGATTCTGATCGCGCCCTCGCTCGTGTTGGGTATATCGCTATCCGCATCGGTCATGCGCCTCATGCGCACGACCATCCTGAATGAACTACGTCAAGACTACGTCCGCACGGCTGAGTCGAAGGGCCTCCGATACCGCACTGTGGTGATGAAGCATGTGCTGAAGAACGCCCTGATCCCTGTGGTGACGCTACTGGGTCTGCAGGTTGCGTTTCTCATCGGCGGCTCTGTCATCACGGAGAGCGTGTTTGCGATCCCCGGTGTCGGACGTCTGCTGTTGGGTTCTATTGGGAACCGTGACTACCCGGTGCTCCAAGGCATTGTGGTTGTGATCGGCTTATTCATCATCCTCACCAACCTGGTGATCGACCTTTCGTACGCTTGGCTCGATCCGCGAATCCGATACAGTTAGAAGGATCCGAGGCAGCATCAAGATCAAGGAGCCGCTGAGGGGCTCACTGAACTCAGTTAGATGCTCGCAAGAGCGATCAGGAGAAATGACATGGCAGCAGAGGGACAGGTTGGCGCTGGTGCCGTTCCGCTTACCCGGCGCGAGCCGACGGAGATGGATCGGATGCTCCGCGGACTGCGGAAGTTCATCCGCAAGAAGCCGATGGGCGTCTTTGGTGCTTCGATCGCGATCATCTTGGCGTTCTCAGCGATATTCGCCGAGGTCATCGCGCCGCATGGTTACACTGCCAATACCCCGAGGGTAATGGAGGGGCCATCTGTCCAGCACTTCCTGGGTACCGACCAATTTGGTCGAGATACGTTCTCACGTCTCGTATACGGTGCACGAGTCTCGATGCTTGTAGGTGTCGCGGTGACCCTGGCCGGGACAATGCCTGCGCTGATGCTGGGCGTAATGAGTGCTCACTTCGGTGGCAGGTTCGATTATTTCCTGCAGCGTATCGTTGACACGTTCCTGGCGGTGCCGTACCTGATCCTCCTGATTTCTATCATGATGATCCTGGGTCCGAGCCTGCTCAACGTGATTGTCGCCCTGGCGTTGAGGCGCTCAATCGTTGAGAGCCGCGTGATGCGTGGCGCGGCCATGACGATCATCAACAATCCGTACATCGAGGCGGCGCAGTCGCTCGGCGCTACCAACATGCGCATCATGCTCCGGCACATTATCCCGAACCTGATGCCGACCTTGATTGTGCTTGGGTCGATCGGTTTCGCGGGCGTCATCCTTGCGGAAGCCTCACTGAGCTTCCTTGGATTCGGTGTTCCGCCTCCAACCCCATCCTGGGGTGGTATGCTGGCCGCCGACGGTCGGGCGTACATGTTCGCGGCCCCGTGGATGCTCATCGGACCGACGATGGCACTGTCCGTCACCGTGTTCGGCATCAACATGTTCGGCGACGCTCTGCGTGACGTACTCGACCCGCGGCTTCGAGGTACTGCATAAGCACCATTCGCCGTAGAGCGAGAAGAGTTCCGAGAGATCCTCCGGGCGGTAACGTACGGGGGATCTCTTGCTTCTCTGAGGCACTTGTCGGCGCACGCCGGAGGATGGAGTTACGAATGCCTCTATACGAGTACCTGTGCGACGAGTGTGAAGCGGTCTTTGAACTGCTCCGTCCGGCACGTCAGGCAGGGATGACACAGCCCTGTCCGAACTGCGATACGGACTCGCGCCCGCTTATCTCCCGAGAGTTCCAGGCGTTCACACTCCGTGATGGGCTGCCCCGGCAGATTCCGGACCGCGGCAAGTACTGGCATTACAAGGAGGAGGTCTCAGCGCCCATCAGTCATTCCGCACCCCACGGGGAGCACCCCGAGGTGTACCGGAAGAAGACCGCGCCCGAACGTCCTCCGACCGCCGAGGAGCGCGACCGTTTCCAGGAGCGGTACACGCAGCGTCTCGAGAAGGAAGCCGAGTCACTGGCCTCCGGTGGCGCTCCCGTCCGTAACTCGATGGAGGAGCAGGAAGCGAAGACCTTCTTGTCCCGTGCCATGAAGACAGCTCGGCAGGCCCAACTTGAGGGTCGGCGGGATCCGAACGCCAAGACCACACCGCGTACCCGAACAGGGAAGCACAAGAAAGAGTCGTAGCCTGCGGCTCCGGCGATATCAGCCGTTGGGGTTCCCCAACGGCTGATATCGCGTACTCTCAGACCTCACCCCCGCTGCATTGATGAAGGTCGCGCCGTGAGGCTCTGCCTGTGATGGCTCTCTGATCGCCATGCGACAGTTGAAGCGGCCGTTCTACGGCTGGTGGATCGTCGCGGCAGCCATCGTGCTCCAGGCACTCCCGGCTGGCCTGCTGATGCAGGCGTTCGGCTCGTATATTGTGCTGCTCCAGCGTGACTTCGGCTGGAGCCGGACGGTGCTGTCGGGCGCCTTCTCTGCGGTCAGACTTGAAGAGGGACTTCTCGGCCCACTGCAGGGGTGGATGCTGGACCGGTTCGGCCCGCGTGCGGTGATGCGCGTCGGCATCGTCGTGCTCGGGGTGGGGTTCTTCATACTCGCGCGGATCGACTCGGTACTGTGGTTCTACATCGCCTTCCTCATCATGGCGGTGGGCGCATCCATGATGGGATTCCTGTCGATCACGACCGTGATCGTCCACTGGTTTGAGCGTCAGCGGTCCATGGCGATGGGGATGGCCCTCCTGGGCACGGCGCTCGGCGGCTTTGCATTGCCCGTTGTCGCGTGGGGCCTGGAAACCTGGGGATGGCGCGCGGTTGCCAACGTCTCAGGCGTCCTCATCCTGGCCCTCGGGCTCCCCGTGGTGCAGATCATCCGCCGAAGTCCGCAGGAGTATGGCCTGTTTCCGGATGGACGTGATCCTGAGGAGGCGGTGGCAGCGAGGCGACTCGCCGGTGAGCCCGAGCCGATTCCTGCCCCGGCCTTCACCGCCGCGCAGGCGCTGCGGACGCGCGCATTCTGGTTCATCTCCCTGGCGCACACAGCGTCGGTCCTGGTGGTCTCGGTGATCCAGGTCCACTTCATTGTCTACGTGACCGAGGACCTCGAGATGTCGCTCTCGCTGGCAGCATGGATGTTCACGCTCCAGACTGTCACGAATCTCATCTCACGACCCCTCGGCGGCTGGATCGCCGATCGTACAAGCACGCGCTGGGTCACGATCGTGGCAATGCTCATGCATGCGGTGGCGCTGCTGATGCTGGCCTACTCGACCTCGACGCCGATGGTGGCGGCGTCGGCGCTCCTCAACGGTCTTGCCTGGGGCACGCGTGTGCCGGTGATCGTCTCGATGCGTGCGGAGTACTTCGGCGCCGGATCATTCGGTTCGATCATGGGCATCTCGTCGATGGTGGTGACGAGTGGCGCCGTGGTCGCGCCGATCGCCGCCGCGTGGGCCTACGACGTCTTCGGCTCCTACACCCTGTCGTTCACCGCGCTCGCGATCCTCGCGGCGCTCGGTTCCCTGTTCCTGCTCTTCCTTCCGTCGCCGAGTGCATCCGGCGGATCCGGTGCTCTGGTGACGGAAGAAGATGAGGTTTCGGTTACGCGCTGACGCGCTGTCGATGGGTGCTCCACTGTGCGAGCGACATGCCGACCACCACCAGCCCCAGGCCAAGAAACAACGTAGAGCTCAACGCCTCGCCCAGCACGACAGACGAGATCACCACGCCCCAGATCGGTGTCGTCAGGCTGAGCGCCGTGACTCCCGACGGCAGGTAGTTCTTGAGCAGCCACATGTTGCCGATGAAGCCGAAGCCCGCGATCACGAAGCCCTGGTAGAAGATCGAGACCGCCAGCCGCTCGGTCACCACCCACGAGTCAGACTCGAACGCGCCAAGGACCATGAACACCACCGTGCCCACGACAGCCTGCGTCATCAGCAGCTTTGGCATGGCGACCGACTGCGACGCCAGCGAGGTGTATACGAGGCGTGTCCCGAGCAATGCTGCGGAGCCGACCATGAGCAGGTCACCGGTTAGCGTGCCGTCTGCGGACCCGAGGCTCTGAGCGAAAATCGCGACTACGCCGCCGTAGGCGATGACTGTACCGAGGACTCGCCCGGGGCTGAGCCGGTCACCCGGGACGAAGAAGTGGGCGATCACACCTGTCCAGAGCGGAAACGTAGTGTTGATCACCACGCCGTGCGCGGCCGTCGTGTGATCCTGTCCGACGTTCATCAAGGCGATCTGAGAGATAAACAGCACTCCGAGCCAGAACAGGATGCGGAAGTCGCTGCGCGAGGGCAACATCGGCTGCTTTGTGTAGAGCGCCCAGGCGATCGTCACGAGGCCGCCTGCGATGAAGCGGTATCCTGCCAGCCGCAGCGGGCCTGCGTCGTCCAGCCCGGCCTTAATCGCGGTTGGGTTGCCACCCCAGAGGGCAGCCAGCAGAAGTGCGAACCCGGCGGCTGAGGGCGTGAGGGGGCGGTGGTTCCCTATTGCCCGATTCGTCGGTGGCGATTCACTAGGTGAGCGTGTCGCTGACATCGTTTCGCCCGCCTCGCGGTTACCGGGGTACGCCAATGCGCGACTCTAGCACGGTGTCCGACAACAGACGTCCGCCGGCGGCACGGCATTGTGGCACATGCGGCATATGCGATCCTCGATCGGTCGTGGGGTATGGAGGGCTTGACCTGCCCCCGATATTCATACCACTTGCAGAGTTAGAGTTTCCTCATTCAGCAGGGGTTCGC
>JAQCEV010000144.1 GCA_027618515.1 Chloroflexota bacterium
CGTTGGAGCAGCCTGATCACAGTACGAGGGTGACGCTCTTACACCACTTGACGGGACACGACCCGTAGCTCGTCAGGTGCCAGAACGTCCGGTCGCCAAGCGCATACCCTGCCGCGATCCGCACGGAGGTGTATTGCACGACCCCCGATACATCATCATCGCTCCACTCACCCGCGACATCTCGGTCGTCTACCGACGCGATGATGCTCCGGCAATCCCAGCCGCACAGGATGTTTTCCCGGTCCTTTCGCAGTCGAGCCGGTTTCACCGAGACGCTCACAGCCGGTCGCCCAACGCCATCCGTTGATGGGCAGCCCTTGCGCGCTCGTCAGCGGTGCTCGCAGCGTAACGGCTAACCATCTGTCGAGATTTCCAACCGGCAAGTCGCATCAAGTCGCCTTCCGCGCCGCCTTCAGCAAGCCAGGAATGGGCGAAGCCATGTCGGAACTGATGGGCGTGAACGCGAGGAATTCCTGCTTGCTTGCTTCGGCGCTCCAGCATCTGCCCCAAGCCGTTGTCAGTTAATGGCCCCCGCAGACCTAGCCAAAGCGGATCCACATGACCGTCTCGACGTTGATTACGCAGGCGAAAATAGCGGTCAAGGGCCCGGGCCGTTCTTGAACCGAAAGGGCACGCTCTGGGTCTCCGCCCCTTCCCCACCACGAACAAGACCTGCTGCTCCCAATCAACGTCAGTGACACCGAGTCCAATCAATTCCCCTCGCCGCATACCAGTGTCTAGAAGTATCCGGATAATGGCATGATCCCGCCGACTCTCGAAATCCCGGCCGTCGGTCTGCTTCAGCAGCGCACCAATTTGCTCCTGCCTGAGCACTGCAACGGGTTCTTCCGGGACCATGGGAGGCTTCATGCGCTCCATCACATTCACCGCCGCTTCACCTTCATCGCAAAGCCACGACCAAAACGTCTTCAGTGCCCGGAACCTAACGGATGCGGTTGACGGTTTGTTTCGCTCTAGTTGATCCGCTATGAAGCTCTCGATATGCTCGCGCGTAACATGCTGGATCTCGCGCGGCATGCCCTGATATGCGAGATATTGGTCAAGCCGACCAATCGCGTCTAGGTACACATCCAAGGTGCGCGGAGCTTTGTTTTCGGCCCGGAGGTGTCGGGCGTATGACGGAGCCATAGTGGCCAACGTTGGCGCATCGAAAACGGCGGATTTTTCCATTGAGAACCCCTGTAACCCAGATCAGTTACAGGTAAGTTATCCACTGTGCGAGCGCTGTGCAATAGCCTAGCGTCGCAACAATTCCGCATTTAGCAGTCTAACAAGTGCTTGGTGGAGCCGAGGGGACTCGAACCCCTGACCCCCTGCTTGCAAAGCAGGTGCTCTCCCAACTGAGCTACGGCCCCACGAGGAAGCGCTCCGGATTGGAGCGCCTTCGTAAGTATAGAGGCGCATGCCGTGCGGCGTCACGCGCCGGAGGGTGAGATGTCCAGGCCGTCGAGCGTTTCGGCGATCACATGGAACCGGTCGAACGGAGGGATGAAGTAAACCCCCGAGATCCGACTCCGTATATCGCGAATCAGCTCCTGGCTGATGGCGATACCCTCCGCAGCGGCACCATCGCCCGCTCTTTCCATGCGTTCCATGACGGCATCGGGAATGTTGATGCCTGGTACCTCGTTGTGCAGGAAGCGAGCGTGTCGCACGCTGCGTAGCGGGAGCACCGCAAGGATCAAGGGACGGGGGAATCCACCAAGGCGCGCGGCGACTTGCTCTACTGCCTCGGGGTCGTAGGCTGGCTGGGTAAGCAGGAAGTCGGCACCCGCCTCGATCTTGCGGTCGAGAACACGCAGTTCGCGATCCAAGTTGTTGGATGTCAGATTCAGCGCAGCCCCGATAAGGAACGACGTGGGCTGCTCGATAGGCCTACCTCCACCGTCGACGCCCTCATTGAAGCCCGCAATCAGCTTGATCAGACCAGATGCAGTGACATCCGCAATGGCCGTCGCTTGCGGGTAGTCGCCCGAAATTGGAGCGTCACCCATGACGGTGAAGACATTGCGGATGCCGAGAGCGTGCGCTCCAAGGAGGTCAGAATGCAAAGCGAGCAGGTTCCGGTGGCGAATTGCCTGGTGCATGATGGTCTCAATGCCCAGGCGTGATTGGATAAGGCTGCACGTCGCAAGCGCGCTCATGCGCCCTTGAGCTCGCGGGCTATCCGCGACGTTCACCGCCGTGAGATACCCAGCAACAGGTCGCAATTTTTCCAGTGTGGCTGTGATATCGAACCCACGCGGTGGCGATAACTCGGTCGTCACCACGAACTCGCCCGCTGCGAGCTTCGACGCCAGACCGGTCAAGGCGGGCTTCGCTGTAGGGGCTGTTCGCGTCGTGGCTTGCGCAGGCCGCAACGTTTGAGGGCGATGGCGAGAGGGTTGCACTCCTCTGATGGCGTCTCGCACGCGGGCGATATGCTCCGGAGTCGTCCCGCAGCAGCCGCCTATTAGCACGGCGCCCGACTCCACGATGTGCCTGGCGCTTTCCGCGAAATACTCGGGGCCAGCCGCGTAGGCAAGCTTGCCATTCACATATTCGGGGAGGCCCGCGTTAGGCTCTGCGGTCAGCGGTACATCAACAACCGCAGCCATGCGCTCAACCACTTGGCTCAGCAACTCAGGCCCGACGCTACAGTTGCCACCGAACGCGACTACGTCCTTGTCGGCAAGAGTGCGCGCGATCTCCTCTGGGGTGTCCCCCGCCGGCGTCACCCCCTCTTCAGTGAATGTCATTTCAGCGACGATGGGCAGTTGAGAGACGGAGCGAACGGATTCGATGGCGATCCGTAATTCGCTGAGTGCGGTAAACGTTTGGAGCGTGAATAGATCAACGCCTTCATCGGCAAGAATCGCGGCCTGCTGCGCGAATGCGTTGTGTGCGAGTGCTGCATCCAAGGCTCCGATGGGGGCGCCTTCATGGCCCAGCGGCCCCATGGCTCCCGCGATCCAGATGGGCTGGCCTGCAAGCTCTCGAGCCTCTTTGGCCAGCCTGACGCCTGCACGGTTGACGGCCTCAAAGTCGGCCCCTGCGCCCTCGGCCGCCAGACGAACAGAATTCGCACCAAACGTGTTGGATTGGATAACTTCAGATCCCGCTTGCAGGTACTCAAGGTGGATGGCCTTCACCACGTCGGGCGCTGTCAGGTTCGCACGATCGAGAGGACGAACATCCACTCCTCGCGAGTAGAGCTGCGTACCCATGGCTCCGTCACCAAGGATGGGGCCATGCTTGAGGCGTTCGCGGAATGAGAGGGCCATAAGTTCTAACGTATCCAGGGGCATATTTAGGGGGAGCGTAACCAAACAAGGATACACCGGGGCCCCGTGAGGCAGGCGACGGACGAGCACGGATCAGCGCATAGCGAACCCCTCAGCGGTTGCGAGGTACACCACCCTCCCGATATGCTGCCCGCGCCCACCACTACCGCGTATTAGTCACCATCACCTACCGGAGGACAGGCCTTGCTCGGTCCTGAACTTAACGCCGTCAATTGGATTCTCGCCTCGCTACCGGTCGCACTCCTTATCGCCACCATCTTGTGGCGCAAGTGGAGCGCACCGCGAGCAGGAGGCGCTGCATGGCTGCTCGCGTTCGCGCTGGCCGTTCCAGTCTTCGGTGCCAACGCGAACCACGTCGCTATCGCTAGTGCCAAAGGTCTTAGTCTGGCACTGTTTGTACTGTCCATCGTGTGGACGTCGGTCTACATGTTCAATCTCGTGGACAAGCTTGATGGCATCAAAGTGATCGGGCGAACCATGGCCAAGCTGGCCGACGACCGGCTCGCCCAAGCATTGCTGGTTGCGTGGGGTTTCGCAAGTTTCATTCAAGGTGTCACTGGCTTTGGCGTGCCAGTCGCTGTCGCGGCTCCGCTTTTGATCATGCTGGGCTTCAAACCGGTGCACGCAGCAGCCATGGCGTTGGTGGGGCACGGCTGGGCAGTGACATTCGGGTCCATGGGATCTTCGTACTACACCATCCAACTGGTGACGGGGTTCGATGGCGACGTGATCGGCCCGCACATGGCTCTGTTGTTCGCCCCGATCGTCATCGCGTCGGGTATCGCGGTAGCGGCGATCCACGGTGGCCTGCACGACGTGCGCCGGTCACTGGTGATGGTGGTCATCGCGGGATCGGTAATGGCGTCCCTCCAGGTGCTAATGGCCCGACTGGGCGCACCGCAGATCGCCTCCAGCGTCCCCGCCATCTTCGGCATGATGACGATAGCGCTACTGACTCGCACACCGCTCTTCTCCAAGGAAGAAGGAGTCACGTCGCCTGAGGACACTACCGACAATGTCAGGGGCCCAATGTCCTTCTGGCTGGCGTTCTTGCCGTATTTGCTCCTCATCACGTTGAGTGTGATCTCCCAGATCGGCCCGGTTAAAGACGCGGTCAAAGACATCATGCTGGCTCTGGATTACCCCGGATTTGAGACCTCCGAAGGATTCGTGGTCGCAGCTGCCCGGAACTATGCGCCGATCCGTATCTTGAATCACCCGGCTCCGCTGATCATGATCTCCGTGCTACTGAGTGCCCTGGCGATAGCCAAGGCCGGGCGCTGGAAGCAGGGCGCGGCATTGGAGGCAGCGACGCTCACCTACAACCAAACGCTCTCAACCACCTTGGGCGTTTCATTGATGGTGATGATGGCTGTGCTCATGGCTGACACGGGCATGACCGTACTGCTGGCCCAGGGAATAGCCAACGCCTCGGGCCCCGTGTTCCCGCTGGTTTCGCCCTTCATCGGACTGCTTGGTGCGTTCATGAGCGGGTCGAACACCAACTCGAACGTCATGTTCGGGCTCTTACAGGTGGAAACTGCCCGAGCCCTAGATATCGGGCCCGTGACCATCGCCAGCATCCAATCCATCGGGGCCTCTGTAGGCTCGACGATGGCGCCCACCAAAGTGTTGGTCGCGGCCGCAGTCGTGGGATTGGCGGGCCAAGAAGATCAGATATTCCGCAAGGTTACGGTGGCGGTACTCGCGCTCGTGGCGCTCACGGGAGTCGAAGCGCTGATCCTCGTAACGTTGTTCGAGAACTGGACGAGGTAACCATGTTGTCTACGGCCGTGAAAAAGAAGATGCGCAACGTTGCGCTCGTGCTGATCCTGGCGAGCTTCACGCTGCTCTACCTAGGTGCAGTAACGCTAGAGAACGACATCGTGACAGCGGCGGGACTTGTAGTATCAGGCGTGACTGCCGTTATTTCGTGGCTGGCGTTCTGAACTCCGCCATAGACGTCGCCTAGAGGAACGGCTGGAAGCATCCCTGGGTGCGCACGGAGCGAGCAATCTCATCCAGCCCCGTGATGGAACCGGTATCGGCCTCGACCAGCCA
>JAQCEV010000145.1 GCA_027618515.1 Chloroflexota bacterium
ACGAATGGAAGCTCAATCCCGACGAGGACGACGACTAACCCCGCATGGCAGTCGGTCGTGGTATCCGGCGGCCGATATGCGCGTTTTCCTAGTTCTCGTCCCACGCATGGAGCCTGGCTGATCAGCCGAACGAAAAGAGTAGCTATGCCCCGCGCCCTAACGGTGTTGATCGGGTTGGTCGCAGCACAGGTCGCTGCAATGCTGCTGTTCCGTCGCCAACGAGGGCGGCATGCAGGGTCACGGACGCATTTCCTGGTCACCCAGGGAGGCGAGCAACTTCGGCCCGCCGCCAAGCAGGTCAGCGATGCGGTGGTATCCGTGATGATGGGCGGCCTGGTTTTGGATCTGCGAGAGGTCAAACTCACTGCGCGCCCAGCACGCATCGAGCTCCTGTCGATCATGGGCGGGGTGATGATCCTCGTGCCGGAGGCGTGGAAGGTGGACATTGACGTGCAGCCGCTGATGGCGGGGGTACGGGACGAGCGCACGGGATCGATCGAGCGAGAGGATCGCCCAACCGATCTCGTGCTCACGGGGCGCGTGATCATGAGCGGGCTGGATGTCGCAAGTCACATGCCGCAGGAGCAAAGCGCAACGCCTGCTGCCGAGTAGCCAACGTGCTACGGCGTGTCGCCTCGTGGCTCAGGCTTGATCGCGTCCCAATGTTCACGTCGCTCGTCGTAAGTGAACCGCCTCGGGGCTCGTTCTTAGTGGAAGTGAAACCGAAAAGCGTCCCAGCCGTCGGCGCTCACGCCAGAATCGAAATCATCGGCGGCTATCTCATCAGCGAAGATCATCCCGCTATTCGCTTCATACGCGATGACCCACTCCCGGAGAGGCGTCACGTCAGTCGGCTCAGGGTCGGGTGTAGTCGGACCAGGGGGAACCATTATGTTGTTTCCTGAAACGACCGCCCCCAGATCGAGGTCGGTTATCCCTGCCTTCTCGCAAAGCGCCTGCCACGCAGCCGAGGATTCTTCGCCCTCGGCACTGAGCTCGCCTAGGATCGTCCACGGCTCGATGACCATTCCATCTTTGTGGAGCCCAATCTCCTTACCGACGTCCGTCTTCACCGTCCAGCCATTCCTCGCCAACGTTAGCGCAACTGCAGCGCCGATGACCTGCGCGGCTATTCCCTCTAGCTCCTCCGCGAGCGCAGCCTTGATGTCCGAAGGCAAGTCCTTGCGCTCGACCTCCACAACGTACAGCGGCTCCCTGCCAGCCATGGGGCGATCTGATCCCTCATACGCCACGGCCCACTGCTCAACCTGAGCCGTCAGCTTTTCGTGGGTTTTCACCAGCGCGGCCAGTCCCCCCAAGGTCTCCCCCCGCAACGTGGTGTGCCCCGCTATGGACTTTTCCCAACCAGGCTCGTAGATCGATCCACCGACGTTGTCCCAGGAGATCGGCCTTAGCTTGCTGGCTTGGCCGGGGCCAACGGTATAAACAACTAATTGCCTCTCAAGGTCGGAAACGTCATTCATGAGCGTCGTCGCTCGGCTGGAATCCAGGGCGGTGTCGCCAGCAGGCAAGCCTTGGAGAGCGTCGATCCGCTCACCCAGTCCAGGGTGGGTGTCGTAGGGGTCGGCCTTGAGGTGCAATTGCTCCTCAATGGACTCCTCGACCTTGCTGGCGATGGATTGCTCCGACAAGAACCGCTCGAATCCTTCGATGATCGGTGGGTGATAGCCCGCCTCAAGCACGGGGCCTACCTCCGATTGCCAGTAAGCGTCGAAAGCAGGAGCGATTCCATGGATGGTCCGCAGACCCTCGATCGCCGCTTGGGAACCGCCCACTCTCGCGGCGAGCAGATCCGCATTGAACTCTTGCCGACGTGAGACAGATTGAGTCGCGAGCATGAACAGGTTCCCGTAGATCCTGAACGGGAACCCCAGAGCAGAACCTTCCATACTCATCACCGTGCGGCCGATCGTCGCCCTGATTCCGTAGATGAACGGCCCGACCCGGGTATCCCCACCGTAGTAGTGACCGAACTCGTGGGCCAGTACCGCTCGAAGCTGCGAGACCGTAAGGCCTTGAAGCAACGGCAAGCCGATACCCATGAACCGTGTCCGGCCGCGCTGGCCAACGTAGGCATTGACCTCCCCCACCAGGTAGACGTCTTCCGGCATACGCTGGCCGGTCGCGCTCGCGATGTTGCGAATCTCCTCGAACAATCGAGGCTGGTTGTTCGAATTCAGCCGAGGCCACGGAGGTTCAAACCCCGGGCCAGGGCGCGGAACGATAGAGATCAATATCACGCCTGCTCCAATCACACCGAAGATCGTGAGACGGAGCGAGAAATGATCGGTATACATGAACTGCGCGGCAACGAGGAACAGTAGGCCGCCAGCGAAGCCGAGCGCGAGGCCGTAGAAGCCGACGGTCAGAAGGATAGCTAGAAGCACCCGGCCGATGATCGAATCGTTTCCCATGAGACACCCCCTGTGAGTTTTTCGCCCTATACAGACGATATATCACCGCAACACAGGTATATGTATGCCGAATATCGGCGGAAGTATAGCGCTCGCCGTGTTTCGGTGGCGAAATTAGATATCGCCAACTCACCTTACCCGCGTGCTTCGGTGTTGGGCTGACTCAGGGCTGACGAACGCATGACTACGTTCTGATGCCTGCGGGTTCGCAGGCATCAAGTTCCGCGCGCCAGACTCGACGCGTGTCGAGCCTGGCGGGGAATCCCGCGGCTACGTCGCCTTGGGGGCTCTTACGCCGGGGTGATGTTCTGGTTCAGGTGGAACACGTTCTCGGGGTCGTACGTCTTCTTGGCCTGCTGTAGACGCGCGAAGTTCTCGCCGTACGCAGAGGCGATCCGACCTTCTTTCTCATCGTCGCCCAGGTAGTTCACATACACGTCCGACGCAGAATCCGCCGTGGCGTCAAACACACCGCGCACCCACTGGATGTTCTTCTCGTCGTCGGCAGCGTCTTCCCACTCTCCGATGAACACCAGGTTGAACCCTTCCGTCCGGTGAGCGTATGCCGTCGCCGACGGCGCAGGGCGTACAGCGGCGCCGTGGAAGTGCTCGATGGGGATCGCGCTCATGGGCGACGTTACTTCGCTGAATCGTTGGATCAGCGTGTCGATAAGCTCGTCTGTGAGCCCGTTGATGAAGTTGGACTTCCAGTAGTTGCGAGCGCCCTTGGGGAACCCGGCATCGAACAATCCGTTCTGCGCCGCGTAAGGGATAGGGCCGAGGGCATCTAAGATCGGCGTTCCGAAACTCTTGATGACCTCTGTCGCTGCCGCACCCTCGTCGAGCGGCCCGCAATGGCATACGGGGATCGCGACGATCTTGGCACCTGAGCCATCAGGCGCGTGCGCCAGTAAGCAGAACGTCGTGAGTTCGTCGGGCAGGTTCGCGGCGAAGTCGCGGTACTTGCGCAACACGACCCCGGCTTCCTCGAAGGGGAAGGCGACCAGGCCACCGGTGATCATCGGTCCGACTTCGTGGAGGTCATACTCGAAACTCGTGACCACGCCGAAGTTGCCGCCGCCGCCCTTGAGCGCCCACAGCAGGTCGGGGTTCTCAGTCGCGCTCGCACGCACAACGTCTCCCGTTGCCGTTACGACCTCGGCCCCGCGGACGTTGTCCACGGTCATGCCGTACTTGCCCATCAGCCACCCCAGCCCGCCTCCGAGCGTTAGGCCCGCGATCCCGGTCGTGCCTACGATGCCACCGGTTGTGGCGAGGCCATAGACCTGCGTCTCGCGGTTGAACTCGCCCCAGGTGACGCCGCCCTGCGCTCGCGCCGTTCGCGCGGCGGGGTCGACCATCACGGCCTTCATCAACGAGAGGTCGATCATCATGCCATCGTCGCAGACGGCCCTACCGGCGACGTTGTGCCCGCCCCCGCGAATAGCGATCTCAAGATCGTTCGCCCTGGCGAACTTGACCGCGTCCTGAACGTCAGCCACGCCTAAGCATCGAGCGATGATCGCATGGCGCTTGTCGATCGATCCGTTGTGGAGCTGACGGGCTTCGTCATATCCGGTGTCGTTGGGTTGCAGTATCTGACCAGCGAAACCGATGATCAGTGATTCGAGAGCTTCTGTGTCTAGGGGCATTCGTCGAACTCCTTGTGCTTAGTGCAACCGACACCCTAGCACAGCTATCCGACAGGCTGCGCCGAGGTGGAGTGTGGACGTGCCCCTTCTAGTAATCCACCCGCACGTGCTTTTCAGCACCCATATCCAGCGCCTTCACGTGGAGTATCTCCGCAGGCTCATGTTCCATCGCGCGGAACCCGTAGGCGTTGCCTGACGGCAGGAAGACGCCATCGCCAGTGGCGATCTCGAAAGCATCCGCGTCGGAGGCGCCGTGGAAACGTATCCGTCCGCTGAGCATCAACCACGCGCCGACGATGCCGAAGTGAGCGTGCGGGGTGTCGTCGCCCTCGCCATCGCGGACCTTCTCGACCGATATGCTCAGCATGTCGCCGCCGTCCCAGAAGCGATGAACAACGATGTCGTCGCCCTCCTCGAAGTCTGGGTTGTCGTAGCTGATGGGCTGAATCGTCGTTGGGCTATCTGCGGCCAGGTCGCCCGCCCGAGGATCGACGGAAGCGATACGCAGAATCTCAAGGTCGACGTCGCCGACAGGCTCAAACCCGTAGGCAACGCCACGAGGAACCAGCGCCCCTGCATACTTCCCGAACTCGCCCGCCACGCTACCGTCGTTGTCGTAAAAGCGAGCGCGACCACTCACGACGAACCACAGCGTTTCCGCTGCCGGATCCGCCTCACGGCTCAGCGCGCCACCGGCACGCATCACTTGGACATCCAGCCCTAGCGCCGCCGACTGCGCCAGCGGGATCACCACGGTCGGCGCATCCTGCGCCACCGGCTTGTCGTACCTGAACCTCAACATACCTTCAGACGAACTCGCTTCAGTCATCGATTTCCTTATTACAAGCCAAGATTGCCCGCCCACGCGAGCACGCATTTGCAAATAAGCATACCTGCTCCCGGGACCAGCCTGAGCCCGCGCGGAATAAACCGAGGGGGCCTGGTTCCCCAAAGCCCCCTCTTGTAGTTAGCTAACACCCGCGTAGCCGAGCGGCAGCGCCCCGTCCTGCGGTGACGTAGACGGCGTTAGGCGTCGGCCATTTCGGCGTAGTGGTTCCAGATGCCGGAAGGCTTGCGCGGGGTCGGGGCCACCTCTGGCTTGAGGTGCTCCGCCTCCGACATCGAACGCATGTTCGCCACGAACTCCTGGCGCTGCTCGGGAGTGATCACCGCGTGGTCCTTGCCCACTGCGCAGAACGCGAGGTAGTTCATCCGTGCCTGCTCCTCGAGGTGCAGCATGTTGAGCATCGCGTCTTCCAT
>JAQCEV010000029.1 GCA_027618515.1 Chloroflexota bacterium
CATAAGCAGGCAGGGAATCCACTTATCTCGACGGCCCTGACTGTTCAAACAACCGGGACCACCTCAGACTGAACTCTTCTTTCGTCGAAGCGCAACATCTGCGGCGAATAGGGAGATCATATTCTTGATAGGTGTGCCGGAATCGCATGAACATGAAGAGGGCCGCCGGCGATTGACGATCACCCATCCGTGGGGGCGAGCCTGGTGGCCTCCAAACGCAAGGCTCGAAGGGATCGTGCGGCGACATCCGTCGAAGCTCCTACAAACTAATCACTCGCTTATTGGTGGTAGGCGGTTCAAGCTCGCATAATGGCCCCATGGATAACGTGCCTTGGAGATAGTTAAGGTCGAATGGCGAGGGGTGAAAGTCCCGTACGGACATCCCGAAGACACTGGTGGTAAGCAGCTCGTCCGCTACGCGCTTCTGCTCTGGATGCAGACCGAGGACGGCGTCATGGGCGTCGGCGAGGCGTCACCTCCCGGTTCGGCCAGCGAGGAACGCATCGCCGAGATTGGCGCGATGCTGCACGACCTGGCCCCCACGACGATCGGGCTCACGCCGACCATGGCGTTCGATGTCGTCTCCGCCCTCACTCCACACACCGCCGAGGGAGATGTCCTGCGTTTCGGCTTGGAGACCGCGACCCTCGATCTCATCGGCCAGCAACGGCTCCGACCCATCGAGGATCTGCTCAACGGCGTTATCGACTGGGTGCCCATCTGCTCCGACATCAGCTTCGTCGAGCCGGACGAGGCTGCGCGCCAAGCCAAGCAGGCTGTCGACGATGGCTTCATCTGCGTGAAGCTTTCCATCGGCTCGCGCTTTGGGGAGCACGATGTTGCGGTCGTCCGGGCGGTGCGCGAGGCCATCGGCTACGACATCGCTCTGCGCGCAGACGCCGACGAGGCCTGGAGTCCGGATCGCGCCATCACTACCCTCAAGTTGCTTGAGCCCTACAACCTTGAATTTGTCGAGCAACCGGTTATGAATCTGGATCTGAAAGGCATGGCCGAAGTTCGTCGGTCAGTGTCCATGCCTATCGCGGCAGACGAATCGCAGCGGACGTTGGCCGACGCTGAGGCCATCATCGAGGCAGGAGCTGCCGATGTCCTCATCGTGAAGCCCACGCTCGCCGGTGGCGTTCGTGCTACCCAGGCAATCATGGCCCTGGCCGCCCAGAACGGCTTGCGCTCAGTGATCGCATCTTCGATGGAAACAGGGGTTGGCACGGCCGCTGCGCTGCACCTTGCGTCCTGCCTCGGTGAAGCGGAAGCCAGCGGGCTCACGTCTGGCCGCTGGTTGGAGAGCGATCTTCTCGTCCATCCGCTAGTTCCCGTGCGTGGTCACATCACTGTGCCGCAAACGCCCGGCCTTGGCATTGAAGTCGACCGCGACGCAGTCGACCGCTATACCACCGGCGTCATGGGCGTCGTCCGCTAGCAGGGCACGCCCTGCACCTCCTCGCAGCCCTCGGCTGTGACAGACCGCTCATGAACTGCGCCCTTCCCCGAGTCATAGAGAGCACACCACACGGGGCACTCCCGCCACGCACCCGCGCCTAGAAGTCGATCACGCCCATGCGGCCAGCGTGGTAGTCCTCGATGGCTTGGTGGATCTCTTCTTTCGTGTTCATGACGAAGGGGCCGTAGCGAGCCAGTGGCTCGTTGATCGGAAGGCCACCTAGGAGGAGGAAGCTGAGAGGTTCATCACCCGTGTTCGTCACGCGCACCTGTCCGCCGTCCTGATCGAAGGCAACGAGCTCGCCCTCCACGGCGTCCTCTTGCTCGTCGATCCCAAAACGACCTCGGCCCTTCACCAGATAGGCGAAGGCGTTGTACTCGGACGGGACACGCTGAACGTGCGACGCGCCTGGTTGGAGGATGAAGTGCAGGTACAGGATCGGCGTGTGGGTGTCGATTACCGCGTCTACGCCTAACGCCTCGCCAGCGATCACGCGAACCCAGACGCCGGCCTCATTGCTCGCCACCGGTACGTCCTCTGCAGGGAACTCCTGGTAGCGAGGCGGCACCATCTTCTCGGCTGCGGGCAGGTTCACCCATAGTTGGAAGCCATGCAGGCGACCGCCGTTCTGCATGACCTCCTCAGAAGGCATCTCCGAGTGCACCACGCCTGAGCCAGCGGTCATCCACTGCACCGCACCAGGCTTGAGGATTCCCGAGTTTCCGGCCGAATCTTTGTGCTGGAACGATCCGTCCAGCATGTAGGTCACGGTCTCGAAGCCTCGGTGAGGGTGGTCAGGCGCACCCACGGCTTCGCCCGGAGCGTAGTCGGCAGGGCCCATTTCATCCAGAAGCAGGAAAGGATCGTACATCGCGAGGTGTTCCGTTGGGAACGGCCTGCGCACAGCGAATCCGCCTCCTTCTATCGTTCGAACACTGTCCACCGTGCCCATAACGGTACGGATAGTGGTTTCGTCAACATTCGTGGTCATCGGTCCACAGCTCCATCGCCTCACGGGCGTCAGCAATCATCTTAACGAACGGTCGATGCCCGCACCAAGTCAGATGCAAACCACGGGGTGCAGGTGCCCCGGCCCTGCGAACGCGCAAACAGAAGCTCTCGCAGTTGGCTGCGCGAGCGCTGACTCGTAGAATTGACCGCATGACGATTCTTACCGAGATCACCCAGCGTTTCGCAGCAGCGGTCGCCGAAGCGCAGAAGCAGGGCGTACTGCCCGAGGGGGAGCTTCCCCAAGCCCCCATAGACCGCCCCCAGAACCCCGAGCACGGCGATTTCGCAACGAGCCTACCCCTCCGGCTGGCTAAGCTCGCGCGCAAGTCGCCGATCCAGATCGCGGAGAGCCTCGTGCCGTTCGTTTTGCCCGGCGGCAAGCCAGATGGCCTCATCGACTCTGCGTGGGTCGCACCGCCCGGCTTCCTCAACGTCAAGCTAAGCAACGCCTGGTTGCAAGCGCAGGTCGAAGCGATCCGCGAAGCGGGCGCAACCTTCGGGAACACCCAGGCAGGCGTCGGCAAGAGCGTGCAGATCGAGTTCGTCAGCGTGAACCCCACCGGGCCCGTACACGTCGGCCATGCTCGCGGCGCCGTTCTGGGTAGCGCACTCGCCAACGCGCTCGCAGCTGCGGGCTACGACGTTGCTCGCGAATATTACGTCAACGACGCTGGAACCCAGATGGAGTTGTTCTACGAATCCACCTACGTCCGTTACGCGCAGGCGCTTGGGGAGACCGGCGAGGAAATCCCTGAGAACGGCTACCGCGGTCAGTACCTGGTCGACGTTGGCGAAGAGATCGCCAAAGAGTACGGACGTGAGTTCCTAGATATGGAGCGAACTGCAGGCGTAATTGCCATCGGAGCAGTGGGGCTGGATCGGATGTTGGTGGCCATCGCTGCCGACCTGCTGGGCATCGGAGTGGATTTCGATGTCTGGTTCCGCGAGAAATCGCTGTTCGAGTCGGGGGAATTCGATGAGGCCATGGCCGTATTGGAGAAGGCTGGTTACACCACTCAACGTGATGGTGCGAAGTGGTTCACATCAACCGATCTCGGCGAGGAAAAGGACAACGTCATCGTCCGCTCCTCTGGGTCACCCACCTACTTCGCCTCTGATATCGCGTACCACCGGAACAAGCTCGAACGTCGTGGTTTCGACCATATCATCGACATCTGGGGCGCCGACCACCAGGGTCACGTCACTCGCATGAAAGCCGTCCTGCGTGCCCTTGGCATCGACGATTCACGCCTTACGATCCTCATCTCGCAACTCGTTACATTGAAGTCTGGCGGCGATATCGTTCGTGCCTCAAAGCGCACGGGTCAGATCATCACGCTGGCGGATCTCGTTGAGGAAGTAGGGCCGGATGCCTGTCGCTTCTTCTTCCTGTCGCGTGCGGCCGAGAGCCAGATGGAGTTCGACCTAGAACTTGCCAAGAAGGAATCCAGCGACAACCCCGTCTACTACGTCCAGTACGCTCACGCCCGCATCGCCGGAATCCTCCGCCAAGCTGCTGAGCGAAATGTATCGTGGGACGACGGTGATGTTGGGCTGCTTGTCGACGATGCGGAACTTGCGTTGGTGCGCAAGATGCTTGTATTGCCCGAGCACATCGACGCCATCGCTGTCACGCTCGCGCCCCATGCGTTGCCGCACTATGCGGTGGAGTTGGCCAACGCGTTCCACCAGTTCTACGACCAATGCCGCGTCGTCTCGTCCGAGCCTGGCGACTTGCCAATCATGAAGGCCCGCCTCAAGCTGATCGAGGCCGCCCGGATCGCCCTGGCCCGCACGCTCACCCTGATGGGCATGTCCACGCCCGACACGATGTAGAGCGAGTCAGGGCTACGCGGTCGCCCCCGCGTACCAGTCGTAGATCTGCGTCGCCGTCATGAACGCCACCCCTGGGTGGTTCTTGACCACCTCCAGCATCTTCACGAACATGGGGAATCGGTGCGGTTGCCCCATGATGAATGGGTGCACCGCGATCGGCAGGATGCGTGCGGTCTCCGGCGCATCGCTCAGCAACGTAGACAGCGATGCCTCCACTCGATCAAGCATCTCCGGCGCTTTGTGTCCGCCGCGCAAGTAGATACCGATGTCGTTGATTTCATTGGAGTACGGAAGCGACGTGAGCGAACCTGCCTTGACCTTCATAGGATAGGGTTGGTCGTCATTCACCCAATCCAAGACATATTTCACTCCTTCTTCGGCGAGCACATCCGGCGTGTCGAATGTCTCCTGTAGGCCGGGGCCAAGCCAGCCCTGCGGGCGCTTGCCCGTTTGGCGCTCGATGGCATGGAGCGTTTTTCGGATCTCTGCGCGCTCGTCGTCTACCAAGTTGAGCGGTATCTGGTGGTAGCCGTGGCCCACGGGATCCCAACCCGCCTGCATGCACGCCTGAACCACGCCAGGGTACGAATCTCCCACGGAGCCGTTCAGCGTCATAGTTGTCGCGATCTCCAGGCGCTTCGTTGCCTCCAGCATCCGCCAGATGCCCACGCGCAGCCCGTACTCGAACACCGAGAACTGAGGCACCTCTGGCAGGTTTTTATTCCCAGGTTGACCGAGAGGCGATCCGGTGGGTTCATCGAACTCCTTCTGCTCCACGTTTACCACCAACATCACCGCCAGGCGGAGGCCGTCGGGTAGGGCTAGTGGGGGGCGGTCGATTATGGGGACGAAGTCGGCTCTGGGGTTCGCCATCTGGCACCTCGCGCAAGGGGTTGGGCGCGAGTGTAGCCCACGAGGGAACTTTGGGGACGCTAGCCCCGTCATAACCTCAGCCGGTACATCGGAACATGGAGCCTTAATGAAACGTTTCTTCTTATTCGTCGCGCTCGCGGTTACGGGACTCGCGCTGTTCTCAGCATGCGGGGCCGACATTGATCTCGATGGTGGAGCCAAAGGAGTTCTGGAAGGGCGCGTCACAATCGGGCCTGAGTGCCCGGTAGAGCCATGCGACACGCCCGCTGGCGCCATCTACATGGGTCGTGTCCTGATCCTGTTACGCTCTGGGGCCGCCTCGTTTAAGGCGCCGTTGGGCACCGAGGGCTCGTTCCGTGTGGAACTCGTCCCTGCTACCTACACGATCACGATGGACAACTGCGATTTCTTCGGCTGTGATGTGTTCCCTATGCAGAAGACCATCGCAGCGGGCGAAACCGTGAGGCTCGATTTGGATTTCGACACAGGAATCCGCACCCCCGGGCACACGTCGGATATCGACTCGCTGATAGCCGAGATCATCGGGCTCGGTGCCACTGTCGCCGAGGGTGAAGCCATAGACCAGCCGTTCTTTGCCGTCCCTGGCCGCGACATGATCGTTGGAACCGAACACGTTCAGGTGTTCGCCTACGCATCGGCTGCCGACGCCCAGGCAGATGCGAACCTGGTTGACCCGAAGGGCTCCCCCATCGGCACCTCCATGGTTGGTTGGATGGCCCCACCGCACTTCTACCTACGCGACGACCTCATCGCCATCTATGTGGGCCACAGCGACGAGGTCGTACGCGTGCTCGACCACGTCTTCGGTCCAGCCTTCGCTGGTGTGACGAACGTGATCCTCGATGATTCAGGCCCTACCAGCGATGACCCCCAAGCGCAGATGGAGGCATATCTCGCGCTCATGATCGACTTGCGTGACGCCCTTGCGAACGTGGGTAATCCCGACTCCAGCCGCGGTGGTGTCCCTGAGGCAACAGCCATCGCCACCGAGATCGCGACATACACGCCGTTCTTCCAGAACCTGTCGCCACGAGCGCTGGTTTCCCTAGTGGAGTTTTACGGCGAGCAGATGCAAGAGATCAACGCCGACGTTGCTGATCACGCTGCGCGCCTCGTGACTATGACCGGCACGGAAGAGCTTGAGGCCGCCCTGCTCCAAGGCCCCGCGTTCGCCCTCGCGGACACATCGACCTCGCCTATCAGACAGGCGGGCGAGAGTGAAGTGGTAGAGTCGCTCGACTCGGGCATGCTCATCATGCCGGGTGAAGAAACCGCCGAAAGCACGCCAGACATGATTGTTGAGCTGCTGCCCTGATCCCGATGGATCGTTGGCTCGACAGAGGCTAAATCGCCACGTCGCCGGGCCACTCGCGCAACAGCGCGCCCTTGCCCGGGATGCTGAACTTCAACCCGACCTGCGTGGAAACCCTCCATAGCATGGTCGGGTTGCTTGCGATAACCGGCACGCCGAGATCATCCTCAAGCTCCTGCAGGATGCTCAACGGATCCATGGGCCCGCCTTGGAAGTAGATCGCCTGAGCGCCGGGTGCTTTGGCCAGCTCCGACTTCGCCATCTCGTAGAGCTGTTCTGGCGTCTGCGCGGCACCTTCGCCGATGTTCTCGAACGATTCAGCGGGCAACATCGCTTCGACGCCTTTGCCTGCGAGGTTCTCTTTCAGCATGCCCTTCAGCCGAGCATCGAACGGGCAAAGCAGCAGCGCCTTCCGGGTACCCAGCGCCCGCAGCGCCGCCGCCCCGGAGTCCAGTGCGGTCGACACCGGGATGGAAACCGCCTCTCTGATCTTGCGGGGCAGATCGGGGTTTTGCACCTCGACGGGCGCTCCCATCACCGCGATCCCAGCCCAGTCGTTGGCCGCCGCAAGCTCCGTCGTCTTGGCGACATGCACGTCGGTCTTGCCCGCGAGTTCGGTGAGGTGGGTCGTGTACAGGCCTAGCCCCTCGATCTGCACCTTCACCCCGTCGGGCACGAGCTTCATGAACTCGTCGTAATGCTTCCCCCACCGATTGTTGGCAGAGATGTAACCGATGGTTGGCGTGGCCGGGGTCGTCATCGTGGTACTCCAGGCTATCGATATAGGGTCGCCGGGTAGCCTAACGCTTGCTGAGCAGTGTCGCCAGCGATATACGCCACACGATTATCAGCAGCGTCGTTGCGCCGATGGCCACGATGGCGAACGGCAGAGAGAACGGCCGGTCGAACAGCACCACGCGTATCGCGATAGCAACGACGCCCGAACCCACCAACGCTAGGAGAACGCGCTGGAGGGTCAGCGTGCGTGAGTGGATCGTCGCGGCGGCGAAGCTGGTCGACGCTACGCCGATCACCAGCCACGCTATCGCGAAGGGCACGACTGTCCTGGTGAAGCTTTCGATAGACACCGGATCTTCGTGGTTCATCGCCCCCAAGAACGGGAACGCCGCCAACAACAACAGATCGCCTACCCAAGCCCCAGCTTGCAGCCGAACGTTGGTCAACATAAGCCTAACCCCGCACCACGCGAACGAAACGCCGACGTCCAGCGCGCACGATCGTGTCGAGTTCTACGCGTGTACTGGATACGAAAGTTGCAACGCTCCCTAGACTTTCGCCCGTATCGCCGGCAGAAGGACTGACCTTTTGCCCATTCACTTCTACTGCGTTCTGTTTGATCAGTCTTTGTGCTTCCGAGCGACTAGAGGCAAGGCCCGCACTGACCAAAAACTTGGCTAGATCGACCACAACATAGTTCCCCTCAAAGCGAGAAAAACCCTCAGTCACCTCAGTCACTACGAAATCGGGGACATCGGTCGGCTGCTCGCGTTGCTGGAACACTCGCTCGAACTCGGCGCGCGCTGCCTCGCCGTCCTCGGCCGAGTGGAACCACGTTACCAACTCCACGCCCAGGCGCTTCTTGAATTCCATCGGGTTCGTCGAGTGCGTCTCGATGGCCTGACGAATCTCCTCGACCTCAGCGTCGGGAATGTCGGTCAGCAGCTCGAAGTAGAGAGCGATCACGTTGTCGGGCAATGACATGACCTTGCCGAACATGTCGGTTGGCGTGTCCTCGATAGCTATGTAGTTGCCGAGCGACTTGCCCATGCGCCGCACGCCGTCCGTGCCCGGCAGGATGGGCATCGTGAACACGATCTGGGGGCGTTGGCCCTTCTTCTCTTGCAGCTCTCGTCCAACCATTAAGTTGAATAGCTGGTCCGTGCCTCCGAACTCGACGTCTGCCTCGATGGCCACCGAGTCGTAGCCCTGGAGGAGCGGGTACAGCAGTTCTGTGATGGCGATGGGGCGCTGCTCCGCGTAGCGATTGGCGAAATCCTCGCGGTGCAGGAACTGGTTCACCGTGAAGTGCGACGTTAGCTCGATAACCGATGCCAACGTGAACTTGCCGAACCACTCGCTCTGGTACACCGCGCGTGTTTTTTCTGGGTCAACGACCCTGAAGAATTGACGCATGTACGTCTCGGCGTTCTCCCGCACCTGCGCGGCGTCCAGCATCGTCCTGGTGTCGGATTGGCCTGACGGGTCGCCGATCTGTGCGGTCCAATCGCCCACGATCAGAATCAACTCGTGGCCGAGATCCTGGAGCTGACGCAGCTTGCGCAACCCGACGACGTGGCCCAGGTGCAGATCTGGCCTGCTCGGGTCGAACCCCATCTTGAGCTTGAGGGGAGTGCCTTCCTCCAAGCGCTTCAGGAATTCGGCTTCCGGGATGATCTCCGCCACACCACGCCTGGTGATCCGGTGCAGCAACTCAGGGTCAAGCTTAGCCAAAGCGAACGCTACCTCTCATATCAGCGACCCAGCAGGGCCCTGGTTTCTTCAACATCCCGCTTCATCTGCTCGATGAGTGCGTCCACGGAGTCGAACTTCTCTTGGCCGCGCAGCCGGGCCACGAATTCCACGCGAACAGGCTCCCCGTACAGGTTACCGTCGTAGTCTAGGATGAACGACTCCACCACCCTCGGCGCGTCTTCGTGGAACGTTGGCTTGATGCCCACGCTGGTCGCAGAGGCGTACCGTTCGCCGTTTACCTCGATCCACGTTGCGTAGACACCATCTGCGGGCAGCGCCTGCAGCGGCCCCAGGCCAACGTTGACCGTAGGGAATCCTAGCAGCCCGCCGCCGCGGCCCTCACCCTCGATGACCGGCCCATCCAGTGTGAATCGCCTCCCAAGGAAACGCTCCACAGTCATCAGGTCGCCGTTGGCCAATGCCTTACGCACCGCGCTTGAGCGTACTGATGTGCCCTCAAGTTCGAAGTGGCCTGCCACTTCCAGCGAGTAGCCGAGCACCGTCCCGAGCGTGTCCAGCACGGGCAAGGTGCCCTCGCGATCTTGCCCCACCGCAAAGTCCGGGCCCACCACCATGTGGCGCATCCCTAGGCAATCGCAGAGGGCCCGCATGAACTGCTCGGGCGACAGGTGTGAAAGGTCCACGGTGAACGTGATGGGGATGACGTGCGCGACCCCGGCATCGTGCAGGAGGTCGAGCCGCTCCTTGAGGGATGTTAACAGCACGACCGGCAGCGCCGGCCTGAGCACCGATAGCGGATGATTGGCGAGCGTGATTACTACGGGAGTCATACCACGCTCTGTGGCCGTCTTCACCAACGTCTGGATCAGATGCTGGTGTCCAAGATGGACGCCATCGAAGACGCCGAATGTCGCAGCGACAGCGCCGCTTGGGCGCCCTTCGGTCAATTCATCGCAAAGATCAGCCACGTCATGAACCCCTGCACGCCGCTCGAAGTTACGAGACTGGCTGCTTCTCTTGGAGTTCCTGGTGCGCCCAAGTCACGAGCTTCGCAGTCTCGTCCCAGTCGATGCACGCATCGGTGATCGAAACGCCGTACTGAAGGGCCGACAGATCCGCGCCTAACGACTGGTTGCCTGCGAATAGGTTGCTCTCGACCATCACGCCGACGAGCCCATCGTTACCTGCCTGGCGTTGCCCGACGACATCCCTGAAGGCGATGCCCTGCTTGTTGTGGTCCTTTTCGGAATTGGCGTGGGAGCAATCGACCATCAGCCGCGGTGGCAGGTTTGCCTTGTTTAGCATCGCCTGCACCTCAGCAACGGTCTTCGCCTCGTAGTTAGCACCGCTGGTGCCGCCGCGGAGGATCAGGTGGCTGTACGGGTTTCCCGATGTCCGGATGAGGCTGTTGTGCCCCTCCATGTCAATTCCGAGAAAAGCGTGAGGAGCGCGGGACGTCTTCATGGCGTCCACTGCGATCTGTGAATTACCGTCCGTGCCGTTCTTGAAGCCCACGGGCATGCTCAGCCCACTGGCCATCTCTCGGTGCATCTGGCTCTCAGTCGTGCGTGCGCCGATCGCGGCCCACGAAACCAAGTCCGCGATGTACTGAGGCACGATCGGATCCAAGAATTCCGTGCCGGACAGTATCCCCATGTCAGCCAGGTCGATCAGCAGCTTGCGTGCCGTGTACAGCCCCTTGCCGATGTCGAACGTTCCATCCAGGTTCGGGTCGTTGATGAGGCCCTTCCAGCCGAGCGACGTACGGGGTTTTTCGAAGTACACCCGCATCACCAGTAGGACGCGATCCTTGACCTGATCGGCGAGTTCCTTGAACTTCACCGCGTACTCCATCGCCGCCTTCTCGTCGTGGATCGAGCACGGGCCGACGATCATCAAGAACCGATCATCGTGCCCATGCAGGATGTCCTGAATCTCGGCCCGGCCTTCGATAACCGTCTCCGCCAACTTCGGCGTGATGGGCAACTTTCGCTGAAGCTCTTCCGGTGAGATGAGCTCTTCAATCTTCAAAATGTTTACGTTGCTTGTTGAGTGCGCCATGACGCATTCCCCTTTGGTTGTTGCTTGAATTGCGGACCGTTTAGGAGGGAAACAGGGGCAGCGGGCTAGCTATATGAGTGGCTAGCACTGCCATGGCGCGTAAAGAGAGGCGACAGGCGAGCAGCATTACCGCTCCCGCGACCGCATGTGCGGTAGCCGGAGGCGTGTTCCTTCGTTGCTCTAACCTGCAGGCCGATGATCATCCGGGTTGTGTCCCTCTCGCTCGTAGGTTCTTGGCACCCTTCAGGTACACATGAACCAACTCTTCCTTGCTCCGCTCCGTGTTCACCAGCAGCATCACTCTGATGACACGTTCGTGCGCTCCGGGTACCCGGATCTCGGGGGAGGTCAACAGCGCCGTTTGCTCCCATCCCATGTGGACCCGTAACGCAACCGGCGGAAACTCGGCATTCAAGTCCGCCGTTGTCGTAAAGAATACGGCTCCCACGTCGTTTTCGGCAATGCCGTTGGCTGCTACGAGCTCTTCCAGCAGATCTTTCGTAGCATCCACTATCGCCGCTTTCGTGTTGGCGTCGGCGGTGGTTGCACCGCGCAGTCCGAGGCACTGTGTCATGTGTGATCCAGCCAGTGTGTTTTGCTAGTGTTGTTTGAACGGTGGGGGCGGTTAGGCGCCGTTTCCCACGAGTGACGCGATGAAGGCACCCGCCCGCTCCGCCCGCTCTCCAGCGGGCGCCGAGTCTATCACGTTGATTAGAGCGCTCCCGACCGCGGCCGCATCCGCCACCCGGCCAACCGATACCACGTGTTCCCGCTCCGAGACACCGAAGCCGACCGCTACAGGAAGAGACGTTCGCGACCGCACCCGCGCGATGAAATCGGGCAGCGTGGCGGGTAACTCTGAGCGAACGCCTGTAACTCCGGCGACGCTTACGCAGTACACGAAGCCATCGGCCGAGGCGGCGCCCAACGCGATACGCTCGTCAGTGCTGGTCGGCGCTAGCATCGGGATCAGCGCCAGTCCTTCAGCGCGGCACGCGTCGTGGAAGGGCCCCGCCTCATCCACCGGCAGATCGGGGATGATGAAGCCATCGACCCCTGCTGCGGCGCAATCCTTCGCGTAAGCCTCGATTCCATAGTTCAACACGGGGTTGTAGTACCCCATGAACACCAGCGGCACCGTTACTCCGGCCTCCCGGAGTTGGCGAGCCGTCTCTATGCACTTGTGCATGGTCATCCCGGCTTCGAGCGCCGTGTAGCTCGCGGATTGGATAGTCGGCCCCTCCGCCAGCGGATCCGAATACGGCACGCCAAGCTCGATCAGCGTCGCGCCCGCCTTTTCAAGCGCCGGCACTATTGCCATCGTGTCTTCGACTGTCGGGAAGCCCAGCGTGACGTAAGGAAAAACCCCCGTCTTGTTGCTCTCACGCATCTTCTGTAGTGCCTGATCCAGTCGTTCGCTCATAGTTCCAGCCTCATGTCGCTAGCGTGATGTCTGCCAGGTGTGCGGTCAGTAATACCGCGCTGGCGAAAAATAACCCAGTGAAAGCCACATCCTCGGCCCAGTCAATCATCCCTGGTTGCCTCACCGCCATGATGGTTGGGTTGTAGTACAACGCCGATACCAACACCATCGCGACTGCTAACGCCAGCCCGGCCCACGCAGTTCCAGTCACCCGGAAGCCCATCGCTAGTACCAACACCAATGCGCCTAAGTAGAACGGTAGCGTCCTCGTCAGCAACTCGCGCATCGAGTCGTATCTCAAAACTCCCGCTTTTGCGGTTGCTTGATACACCTCGTGCGTCGTTGAGAGTGCGAAGGCGGAGGCCATGAGCCAGGCCGCAAGGGTCGTCAGGGCCACGCTTCTGCTCCTGTAGGGCCGTGCTAAGTGTACTCGTTACCCGGAGAGGGCAAATGCGATCGCGTTCTGTGCCGTGTGCGCCAAGATCAGAGGCCAAAGTGCTCCGGTTCGCCAGTAAACCAACGCGAACGCCGTTCCCGACAAAAACGCAGGGCCTGCCACCGCAACGTCCATATGGGCCAGCACGAACACCAGCGAGCTCACAACCACTGCCACCGGGAGGCCGAAACGGCGCAACAGTCCGGCGAACACGAACCCCCGAAAAAAGACTTCTTCCACGAAGGGCCCCACCAGTACGACCACGATGAACGTCAGCCAGCGAAGATCGCCGCCATTCAGCACCTCTGGCAGCGGCGGCGGTACGAGGGCTTGCGAGATGTTGCCAACCAGCGTCACGTAGATCGCGCCCCCAAGGAGGCTGGCAGCGAACGACACAGCGGCCCATCCGTACAGGGGCCGTGTCGCAAGCCGTCGGGGGCCCATCAGCGATGCAAGCGCACCAATGCGCCCGGGGCCGAGGCGCGTGGCCGCCGCGACCATCGCCGCATCGAGTGCCAGTGTCGACCCCAGCACCACCCACCTCGGCGTCGGCTCGTCGAAGGCTACCGACAGCAACGCCAGTGTCGCCGCAACCATTGCGACGACCGCCGCCAAACCGAGGACGACTTGCCGGTCATCCCACGCCACATCGATGCGAGCGTCGAATGGCGGGGTTATGAGCGCCGAGAATCGCATGTTTTTCGAATCACCAACCAATCTCTAAATGGCATCCGAGCCGCATGATGGCCTGCTGCACGGTACATCGTAGTGTTTGACGAAACCTGTGGAAATCTGGTACTCTGCCGCTGTATTTATAGTATCGATCCGCAGAGATGGGAAGTAGTAAGGCGCACCCCACACCCCCAGCGAGCCGGCAGTTGGTGAGAGGCCGGTGGTGCAAGAGCCCTGAACTCGTCCCGGAGCGGCCAGCCTGAACGCTAACGCGCAGTAGGGCGGCGGAGCGCACCGATAAGGCGCATGAGTTGTTCTTCCTGAGAGCCCCTGGCTCATCAGCGAAGGAAATTTGGGTGGTACCGCGGGCATTTATTTGACTCGTCCCTTTGTCTGGGGCGGGTCTTTTCTTTTCCCCCCTGAATGTGAAGCGAGATTAAGCTTGGAGTTTGGGTTATACGATGCAGTTGACCGGCGCACAAATCGTTTGCGAGAGCCTGCTCCGAGAAGGAGTGGAGGTCATGTTCGGCTTGCCGGGCGGTGCCATCATGCCCTTCTACCAAACGTTGCCCGAGTACCCCGCGCTCAAGCACATCCTCGTCCGCCACGAGCAGAACGCCGGCCACGCGGCTGACGGCTACGCTCGTGCCTCGGGCAAGGTTGGCGTATGCGTCGCCACCTCAGGCCCTGGCGCAACCAACCTGGTCACGCCTCTGGCCAACGCGATGATGGACTCCATCCCCGTGATTGCACTCACTGGCCAGGTGCCACGCGCTGCTATCGGTCGTGATGCCTTCCAGGAAACCGATACCACAGGCATCACCATGCCCGTCACGAAACACAACTACCTGGCCATGCACGCGGCCGATCTGCCACGTATTTTCAAAGAGGCCTTTCACATCGCACGCACGGGTCGGCCTGGACCGGTGCTCATCGATCTGCCCCGCGATGTCTTGGAGGAGGTCGCCGAGTTCGAGTACCCCGACCAGGTGACCACCCTTCGTGGCTACAAACCCACGCTTGAAGGCAGCGGGCGCCAGATCAAGCGGGCTGCGAAGCTCATCGACGATGCTCAGCGTCCCGTCATCCTGGCTGGTCATGGCGTACTCATCGCGAACGCCTCTGCCGAACTGCGGCAATTGGCCGAAAAGGCCCAAGTACCGGTAATCACCACGTTGCTCGGCATCAGTGGATTCAGCAGCGATCACGTCCTCAGTATGGGCATGCCTGGCATGCACGGCCAAGCCCACAACAACTGGGCGATCGACAAGGCAGACCTCGTCGTCGGCGTGGGTATGCGCTTCGACGACCGTGTGACGGGCAAGATCAGCACATTCGCACCCAGAGCAAAGGTCATACACATTGACATCGACCCCGCCGAAGTGGGCAAAAACGTACGCGTTACTGTCCCCATCGTTGGTGACGCTCGGCGTGTGCTGCACGCTCTCGCCAAAGAGGTCGCGACAACCACGCGGCCGGATTGGCTCAAGGAGATCGACGATCTCAAGGATCGTCACCCCGGCATGCCCACGTCGCAACCGGACAAACTGCTACCGCAGCAGGTGATCCGCGACCTCCATGAGGCCACGGCTGGTCGGGCCATCATCGTGACCGGTGTTGGCCAGCACCAGATGTTCGCTGCTCAGCATTACGGATTCACGGAACCCAACACTTGGATCACCTCTGGGGGCCTCGGCACCATGGGCTTCGAGGTTCCTGCCGCCATGGGGGCTGCTGTCGCACGCCCTGACAGGATTGTCTGGAGCATCGCTGGCGACGGCGGATTCCAGATGACCATGTCAGAGCTCGCCACCATCGTTGAGCAACGGCTGCCGATCAAGTTCGCCATCCTCAATAACAACTCACTGGGGATGGTTCGCCAGCTCCAGGATCTCTTTTACGATGGAGTCCGCGTGGCGACCGCCTACTCGGGCAACCCCGACTTCGTGAAGCTCGCTGAGGCCTACGGCATCTGGGCGATCCGCGTCAGCGACCCCGCTCAGGTTCGCGATGCCATCGACCAAGCCAACGCGGTCGATGGCCCGACGCTGATCGACTTTGACATCGTGCCAGAGGAAAATGTGTACCCCCACCTGCCCGCAGGCGGCACGGCAGCAGAGATGATTGAGGGCCCGGTGGAATCAGCCGAAAAAGGAGCGCCAGCGTGGTTGAGCTAGCCTCCCAGTACCATACGATCACAGCAGTGGTCGAAGACAAGCCGGGCGTTCTTGCGCGCGTCGCGAGCATGCTCAGCCGACGTGGCTTCAACATTTCGAACCTCTCCGTGGGGCATAGCGAAACCCCAGGCCTCTCCCGTATGACCTTCGTCGTTGAAGGCGACGAATGGGTCGTGGAGCAGGTCACCAAACAGCTCTATAAACTGATTGATGTCGTGCGCGTAAGCGACATCTCGGACGACTCCATCGTCATTCGAGAGATGGCACTCGTGAAGGTAAAATCCACCCCCGAGACGCGCCCCGAGATCATGCAGATTGTCGACATATTCAGGGCGAACATCGTCGATGTCGCCACCGACGCCCTCATCATTGAGGTGACCGGTGACGAAGGAAAAGTTGACGCGCTGGTACAGTTACTGAAGCCTTACTCGATCAAAGAAACTATGCGAACCGGGCGAGTGGCCATGACCAGAGGTGGCCCCGCAACGGGATCGAAGAAGACGAGCGCCGACACGACAGACCACAGTGCTCCAGATACTGAAGTGGTGCCTTAGGCGTTCTAACCCAAAAACACGAATTCGACAGAAGAGAAGAGGGGAGTTAGCGATGGCAGTTGTTTACTACGAGAAGGATGGCGACCCAACCCGACTGGCCGGTAAGAAGGTGGGGATCATCGGCTACGGCAGCCAGGGTCATGCCCACGCATTGAACTTGAAGGACAATGGTGTCGACGTCATGGTTGGTCTGTACGAGGGAAGCGGAAGCATAGCCAAAGCTGAAGCCGAAGGCCTTACCGTCGCCAGCGTCGCCGAGGTTACCAAGCAGTGCGATGTCATCATGATTCTGCTACCAGACCAGATCCAAGGCGCGATCTACAAAGAATCCATCGGGCCGTACTTGGACAAGTCCAAGACGTTGATGTTCGCCCATGGCTTCAACATCCACTTTGGCGAGATCACTCCTCCCGATGACATCGACGTGAGCATGATCGCCCCCAAGGCCCCTGGCCACCGTGTCCGCGAGGTCTTCCAAGAAGGCTCCGGCGTCCCGTCGGTCGTTGCGATTCACCAGGACGCGTCCGGCGATGCTCTGAAGAACGCGTTGGCCTACGGCGCAGCCATCGGCTCGCTCCGAGCAGGCATCGTCGCGACGACCTTCAAAGAAGAGACCGAGACCGATCTCTTCGGGGAGCAAGCGGTGCTCTGCGGCGGTGTCACCAGCCTCGTGCGCAACGCCTTCGAAGTTCTGACCGAGGCCGGATACCAGCCGGAGATCGCCTACTTTGAGGTTCTCCACGAACTCAAGCTCATTGTCGACCTCATGTACGAAGGCGGCATGAACTACATGCGCTACTCGGTCAGCGAGACGGCGGAATACGGTGACTACAGCCGTGGCCCCCGGGTCATCGACGAGCACGTGCGGGCCAACATGGAGCAGGTACTCAAAGAGATCCAGGATGGCACCTTCGCCAAAGAATGGATCGCCGAGAACCACGAGGGCCAGCCTCGCTTCAAGGCTATGCGTGAAGCAGGTGCCAACCATGAGATCGAGCAGGTCGGCGCGCAGCTTCGCGAGATGATGTCCTTCCTCAAGAAGAAGTAGCGAATCGCGACGCAGTAGGGTATTAGCCAACAGAGGAAACCCCCGGTACGCCGGGGACCATTCCCCGCCTAGCGGGGAATGATTTCGGGCTTCCCTCAGCAGGGAAGTGCGTGAGCGGACAGCGGACAGGGAGAGAGCAATGGACGACAGAGTTTTGATTTTCGATACGACGTTGCGCGACGGAGAACAATCCGCCGGGGCGGCGATGACCGTGGATGAGAAGGTGGAGATCGCCCGCCAGCTTGAGAAGCTGAACGTGGATGTCATCGAAGCAGGATTCCCCATCTCGTCACCGGGTGATTTCGAAGCCGTCCAGAAGATTGCACGCGAGGTGCGCAAGCCCATCATCGCCGCGCTCGCTCGCGCCAACCCCGCCGACGTTGACCGGGCGGCTGAGGCGCTGAAGGACGCGGCTCACCCGCGCATCCATGTCTTCATCTCGAGCTCTGATGAGCACATCCAGCATCAGCTCAACAAGAACCGGGAAGAAGTCGTCGAGATGGCGGCACAGAACATCGCTCGTGCTCGGAAGCATGTGGACGATGTCGAATTCTCCCCCATGGACTCGAGCCGAACAGACAAGGAATTCTTGGCACACATGGTCCGGGCTGCCGTGGACGCGGGTGCAACGACCATCAACATTCCTGACACCGTCGGCTACGCCATCCCAGAGGAATTCGCCGGATTGATCACCTACCTGCGCGAGCAGGTGCCCGAGCTTGGCGACACCGTTCGGCTCTCCGTGCACTGCCACGATGATCTCGGCATGTCCGTCGCCAATAGCCTCGCCGCAGTCAAGGCTGGCGCGCGCCAGGTTGAGGGGTGCATCAACGGGATCGGAGAGCGTGCAGGTAACACCGCTCTTGAAGAAATCATCATGGCATTGCGGACGCGGCCGGATTACTTCGGCGTTGACTCCCAGGTGAATGCCAAGCAACTGTTCGCTACGTCACGCCTCGTGAGCCAGGTCAGCGGCTTCGCCGTTCAGCCCAACAAGGCCATCGTCGGACGCAACGCGTTCCGGCATGCGTCGGGCATCCACCAGGATGCCTTCCTCAAGAAAGCGACCACCTTCGAGATCATCGACCCCGTCGAGGTGGGTGTTCCGCGTAGCGAGCTCGTCCTGGGCAAGCTAAGCGGTCGCCACGGCCTCATGTCACGTCTCGAGGAACTCGGCTACACGCCGACCGATGAAGAGCTCGGCAAGATATACGAGGCGTTCACATCGATCGCCGACAAGAAGCGTGAGGTCACGGATCGTGACCTGATCGCCCTCATGAGCAACGAGCGCACGTCTGTCGTCGAGACCTACTCGCTGGTCAGTGTGCAGGTCACGTGCGGTTCCAACGCCATTGCGACAGCGACGGTTCACCTCACGGACCAGACCGGGCGTGCGTTCACCGACGCCGCCACCGGTTCAGGCCCCGTGGACGCCGTGTATAAGGCCATCAATCGCCTCGTGCTCGTGCCCAACAGCCTGACCGACTTCAGCGTCAACTCCGTCACCGAAGGCATCGACGCTGTCGGCGAAGTCAGCATCCGCATCGAGCAGGACGACCGCCAGTACATCGGCCGTGGTGCCGACACCGACATCATCGTTGCCTCCGCCAAGGCCTACATGAACGCCCTCAACCGTCTCCTGTCCATGGGGGACATCAGCCGCTCTCCCGAGGCCGCCACGGCGGTGTAGTCGAGCGGCCACATAGAGTGAACGCTGAGCCGCCGGTGCTATCATCACCGGCGGCTCTTGTCTGGAAAGTAGTTAGATTGTCTGGGCATACCGCGCCCAGCGAGGAGCGGAAGAGAAGTTATGGCCCCCAAGACGATGTTCGAAAAGATGTGGGATTCCCACGTCGTCAGCGACGAACCAGGAAAGCCCTCGCTGCTATACGTAGACCTCCACCTCGTGCATGAAATCACCTCCGCACAGGCGTTTGATGGCCTGCGTATGAACCACCGCACCGTGCGTCGCCCCGACAAGACCGTCGTCGTCGCCGACCACAACGTGCCCACCAAGGATCGCGACAAGCCGCTAGAGGACGAGATCGCAAAGACCCAGCTCGACGCTCTTGCGCAGAACACCTCGGAGTTTGGCCTCAACTACTTCGATATGTTTAGCGAGAAGCAGGGCATCGTCCACGTCATCGGACCTGAGCAAGGCTGGACGCGTCCTGGCATGATCATCGTCTGTGGCGACAGCCACACCTCCACCCACGGCGCTATGGGCGCAATGGCGTTCGGGATTGGCACGTCTGAGGTCGAGCACGTGCTCGCCACCCAGTGCATCTGGCAGGCCAAGCCCAAGACCATGGAGATTCGCGTCGAGGGCACCTTGGCTCCCGGCGTCACGGCTAAGGACGTCGCTCTCGGCATCGTAGGCAAAATCGGTACCTCCGGCGGCATCGGCCACGCCATCGAGTACACCGGCAGCGTCTTCCGGGACATGTCCATGGAAGGCCGCATGACCGTCTGCAACCTTTCGATCGAAGCGGGGGCCCGCTCCGGCATGGTCGCCCCTGACGAGAAGACCTACGAGTACCTCAAAGGACGCGAGCAGTGTCCCACGGGCGCCGACTGGGACGCTGCGGTAGAGGAATGGAAGAAGCTCCCCACAGACGAGGGCGCTAAGTTCGACACTCTATTGGAGATTCCCGCGTCTGACATCGTCCCGTTCGTCACCTGGGGTACCAACCCCGGCCAGGTCGCGCCCATCACGGGCCGCGTTCCTAAGCCTGAGGACTACGAGAATTCTCAGGATCAATTCGCTGTCGAAAAAGCCCTCAAGTACATGGGTCTCCAGGGCGGCGAGCGCATCCAGGACATCATGATTGACACGATTTTCGTGGGCTCCTGCACCAACTCTCGCATCGAGGATCTGCGTGCAGCCGCTGCAGTTGTCAAAGGCAAGCAGAAGGCTCCGTCGGTCAGGGCACTCATCGTGCCTGGCTCCTGGCTGGTCAAGCAGCAAGCCGAAAAGGAAGGCCTCGACAAGATATTCCTTGACGCAGGTATGGAGTGGCGCGACGCCGGTTGCTCCATGTGCCTCGCCATGAACCCCGATCGTCTCGCTCCTGGCGAGCGCAGCGCGTCCACGTCCAACCGTAACTTCGAGGGTCGCCAAGGCCCTGGTGGACGTACTCACTTGGTGAGCCCAGCGATGGCTGCCGCGGCTGCCATCGCTGGCCACTTCGTGGATATTCGCGACTGGAGTTAGCCGCGAGCTAGGGAGAGCAGAGGAGGAAAACCCTCTGCACATAGGAGAAAACGATGGAAGCATTCAAGCAACACACCGGCAAAGTCGTCCCCTACGACATGCCCAACGTAGACACCGATCAGATCATCCCCGCACGGTTCCTCAAGAAGATCGACCGCGTCGGCTTCGGCGAACTGCTGTTCAACGATGTTCGCTACAACGCTGACGGCTCTCCAAAAGAGGATTTCGTCCTCAACCAAGAGAAATACGCTGGTGGCAGCGTACTTGTCAGCGGTCCACAATTCGGCATCGGCTCATCCCGTGAGCACGCCCCCTGGGCCATCCAGCAGTACGGCTTCAAGGTCGTTATCGCGCCCAGCTTCGGTGACATCTTCAGGAGCAACTGCTTCCAGAACGGCCTGCTCCCGGTTCAATTGTCTGAGCGCGACGTACAGACGCTCATAGCCCGTGCGCAGGAGCTTTCCGACTACCAGGTCACCGTCGACCTTGAAACGCAGGAGGTTCACGACTCCGTGGGCTTCAGCGCCAAGTTTGAGGTCGACTCCTTCCGCCGCGACTGCCTCCTCCGTGGCCTCGACGACATCGGGCTTACCCTGGAGAAAATCAGCGCTATCGACGCCTTTGAGAAGGCGCACGCTTAGTTCACTAGTTCCGCATCATTCACGACACGCGAGGGATTCATGGCGACGTTTGACGTTCTTGTTCTTGGTGGCGACGGGATCGGCCCAGAGGTAGTGGCATCTTCTCAGCGTGTGCTGGAGGTAGTAGCGAACAAGTGGAAGCACAACTTCCGCTACTCCACTGATCTCGTTGGTGGCTCTGCCATCGACGCATACGGCACGCCTCTGCGCGCTGAGACCATCGCAACCGCCAAGAAGGCCAACGCTATCTTGTTCGGAGCCGTTGGCGGCCCCAAGTGGGACAACGCCACCGTGCGTCCAGAAGCCGCCATCCTAGGCATCCGTAAGGCCCTCGGCCTCTACGCCAACCTCAGGCCGGTCAAAGTCTTCCCTGGCATGGAGGAATCCTCCCCGCTGAAGAACGACCGAGTCCGCGGCGCTGACCTTGTCATCATCCGCGAACTCACTGGCGGCCTCTACTACGGCAAGCCCAAGAAGCGCTGGACGACCAAGGAGGGGCGTAAGGGCGTCGACACGATGCTCTACACGGAGAAAGAGGTCGAGCGCATCATGCGCGTCGGCTTCGAACTCGCACGCTCGCGTCGCAAGAAGCTCACGTCAGTCGACAAGGCCAACGTGCTCGAGTCCAGCCGCATGTGGCGTGAAGTCGCCACAGAGCTTGGCAAGGAGTACCCCGACGTTGAGCTCGAGCACCAGCTCGTCGACTCCTGCGCCATGCTCCTCATCACCCAGCCAACACGCTACGACGTCATGGTCATGGAGAACACCTTCGGTGACATCCTTTCCGACGAAGGCGCAGTGCTTTCGGCGTCCCTTGGGATGTTGCCCTCCGCCAGCCTCGCTGGCCTACCGGGTCTCGACAGCAAAGGCAAGGCCCGCAAGATCCGAGGGCTCTACGAGCCCAGCCACGGTACTGCGCCTGACATCGTCGGCACTGGCAAGGCCAACCCCATCGGTACCATTCTCAGCGCGGCATTCATGCTCCAGTACTCCTTCGGCCTTACCGAGGAAGCCAATGCCATCAATGCTGCCGTGGATGCCGTTATCTCCGCTGGCCATCGCACTGCCGACATCGCTGAGCGTGGCGGAGAATTCTCCACCACCGACCACATGACCGACCTCATCATCGAACAGATCGCGAACTAGCGCGCCCCCGGTGGAGGATCTATCAGTACTGCTGGTACTGCTAGTTGGCGTTACCGCCCTCTTCGCGGGAACGCTTGGCGGGATAACAGGGATGAGTACGGGCATCATGGCGTTGCCCGTACTCGCCTTCGCCTTTGGCGTCCGAGAAGCCGTGCCTATCGTTACCGTGGCCATGCTCTTCAACATGACGTCACGCACGATCGCCAACCGCGACTACATCAACTACCGCGTCGTCTTTTGGTACTGCCTTGGTGCCGTCCCCGCTGCAGCCATCGGGGGAATCGTCTTCGCCAACGCCCCTGCTGAGATACTCGCGCGTGGGCTGGGCGTTTTCCTCCTCGCGCTCGTCGCCTGGAGGCACATGCCCATTGCCCAGATGGCCAGCATGCCGTTACGGGCGTTCACTGCCGTTGGGGTAGGGCAAGGCTTCTTCTCCGCCATCTTTGGTGGCGCAGGCCCCTTTGGCGCCCACTTCTTCCTCTCGTACGGACTCAGGCGCAACGCCTTCGTCGGAACGGTCGCTGTCGGCACATTCTTCGTCAATGTCACCAAAGCGACCGTGTATGGTAGCTTCTCGCTTCTGGATGCAGACCTGCTCATCGCGGCAGCGGCCGTTGGTCTCATCATGGCAGCCGGTGCCTATGTGGGCGCCTACATCGTCAAGCGAGTCTCAGACAACGCGTTCAAGGTCATCGTCGAGGCCGTCATGGTGCTCTCCGGCGTCGTCCTGCTCATTCAGGGCGCCCGATGATCCTCACCAGGCGTGTTAGGGCCAGCTTTGTTTGACCTCAGCCCCTGGGTACTCGTTTTCATCGGCGTCGCGGGCTTCATCACGGCGGTTGTCGGCGGCATCGCCGGTATCGGCACCGCCATCGCCATGATCCCCGTCATGACCTTCGCAGTCGGCGTACGCGAAGCCATCCCCATCGTGGCCATCGCCGTTACGCTGAACAGCGTTGGTCGTATCGTCGCAAACCGGCATTTCATCGACTATCGAGTCGTGCTTTGGTTCGCCATCGGAGCGGTGCCGACATCATTTCTTGGAGGCGCGCTCTTTGCCAACGCCCCCGCTGAACTGTTGGCGCGCGGTCTGGCTATATTCCTGATTGCCCTCGTCGCTTACCGACACATGCCCATCGGCAAGAGCATCCAGATGCGGCGAGTCAGGATGTTTGGTTTCGTTGGCCTCGTACAGGGATTCCTCTCATCAGTCTTTGGGGGCGCGGGCCCGTTCGGCGCGCACTTCTTCCTGTCGTACGGCCTCTACAGGCAATCATTCATCGGCACTGTCGCTCTCGCCACCAGTTCCATCAACATCGCAAAGACGAGCACCTACGCCCGTTTCTCTCTTCTTGATGGCGACGGCCTCGCACTGGGACTCATCGTGGGGGTCATCATGATGGTTGGCGCCGTTTTCGGTGGTAGGCTAGTGAATCGTGTGCCCGATCGAGCTTTCGTGTACGTCGTTGAAGGCGTGATGCTGGTCGCGGCGGGCGCGCTACTGGTCAGAGGCTGAGCTTGAGGAGGCTTTCGTGAAACTCGGATTATCGCTGTCAGGACTACTCCAGGACTCGGGCGATTCCAACATGGTGCAGCGCTTCGCTGACGTGATGGATATCGTGCGCCTGGGCCGCGAGCTCGGTTTTGAATACATCTACACCGGCCACCACTACCTCTCTTATCCCTACCAGATGATGCAGCCCATCCCTGCGCTCGCCCGCCTCTCGGCGATAACCGGCGACATGGATCTGCTCTCCACTGTCCTCATGCCCCTCCAGAACCCCGTTCGCCTCGCTGAAGAGGTCGCCACCCTGGATGTACTCACCAACGGCCACGTCATCATCGCGCCCGCTCTCGGGTACCGTGATGAGGAGTACGAGGCCTTCGGCGTTACCCGCGAGGATCGTATCCGGCGCATGCTGGAGGGCATGGGGCTGATGAAGCTGTTGTGGAGCGGCGAGGAGGTGACTTTTGACGGTGAATTCACCAAGGTCACCAAGGCGCACATCGGCATCCGGCCCATCCAGCAGCCGCACCCCCGGATGTGGATGACCGCCAACGGCGACGGAATGGTGCGACGTATCGCCCGGATGGGCTACACGTGGTATCTCAATCCCCACGCCAATTTCGAGACGCTCGCCCGGCAGGTCGAGATGTACAAAGCAGTCTGGGACGAAGCGGGTCACGCCCCCATCGACACCCTCCCAATGTCCCGCGAAACTTTCGTCGCCGAGACCCGCCAGAAGGCCCAGGACATCGTCAGGCCGTTCTTGGAGGGCAAGTACAAGACCTACGCCGCTTGGGGCCAGGGCAAAGCCATGCCTGGCGAAGAGGACTTTACCCAGTCATTCGACGAACTCTCCAAGGGCCGCTTCATCGTTGGCAGCCCTGATGATGTCATCGCGGACCTGACCAAGTTCAAAGACATCGGCGTCACCCACGCCTCTCTCCGTTTCGGTTGGCCCGGCACGCCCAAGCATATCGTCGAGAGTGCTATCAGGCTCGCTGCCAAAGAAGTCTTGCCCGCGCTCAAGTAACCCACCCCCGTGTCGCTGGTTGGCGTCACGCGCCCGAAGAGGAGGAACACATGGATAGCAAAGCGTTCGCAGATGAGATGGCAGCCCAAGTTGCGGAGTTCTGCCAGCAGTTCAAAGATCAGCCCCCTGCTTACAGCTACATACCCCTCACCGAAGATGCCCAGCGCACCAAGGTCATGCAGGCCAGGCTCTGGAACGAAGTGCGCGCTGCAGAGGTCCTTGGCAGCTGGATCAAGACAACCCCTGAGCGGGATGTCAAAGCCACGATGGCTGAGTCCGCTCACGAAGAGTTCAAACACGCTGCGCTTTTGGAGCAGGTATTGCGGGACAAGGGCGTTGAGCCGTACGACTACGAACCGCTGCCCGCGCAGGCCGCGATGTTCAACGCGTTCGAATCCCAGACCGGCACCGTCGAGCGAATGGCAGCGTTCCCCCTCGCAGGAGAGGGCGTCGCCGACTTCTTGATCGGCCTGAGCCTTGAACCGGGCACGAACCTTCCCGAGTGGGTGCGCTCGCCGTACCGTGCGATCCACGAGGACGAGGAAGGCCACGGTAGCTACCCGCAAGAGGTTCTCGCCAAGTACGCGTCCACCCCTGAACAGCAGGCTCGCGTCAGGAGGGCGGTCGCTATGAGCCTGGTCCTCCGGAAGGAGTTCTTCGCGAGCGTGGATCGCTGGGTTATCGAAGGCAAGGCCTGGTAGCGCGGCGCGACGCATCAGCGGACCCAACGAGGAGTACCCATGCCCATCGTGTTCGACGGCCCGTACCAAGTCCTGAAGGTCGCCGATATGGGCCCCTACGGCAACAATGGCTACGTGATCGCTGATCCGTTGACCAAGGAGGCGTACCTGGTCGACGCGCCCGCGCAGATAGAGCGTTTGCTGGACGAGGCGAGGGACTTCCGGGTCAAAGGCGTGCTGGTTACCCATACGCACCCGGACCACGTGGCTGGCTATGCTGACCTCAAACGCTTGACTGACCTCCCGGTTTCGGTTCACGAGGCTGATGCGGGCAAGCTTCCTGGAAAGCCAGAAAACCTGCTTGCTGTCGGTGACGACCTCTACGTGGGGAGCATCCGCATCCGGGTGCTGCACACGCCTGGCCACACGCCGGGCGGCCTCTGTCTCGCCCTGGATGGTGCGCTGATATCCGGGGACACGCTGTTCCCTGGTGGGCCCGGTCGCACTCGCAGTGCCAGCGACTTCAAGCAGGTCGTGGCGAGCATCACGACGCAACTCCACCCGCTACCCGAGCCAACGCTTGTGCTCCCTGGCCACGGCGCTAACACGACCATCGGCGACTCCAAACGCGAGTACGCGGTGTTCGCCGCCAAACCCCATCCCGACGATCTGCATGACGACGTCACTTGGCTTGCCAGCTAGGGCAACTATGCTGGCCTCTTCGAGAACGTCCAGCCCCACACGCCAGCCACGCCCAAGCTGAGCAGGAAACTGACGTAGAGCCATATCTGGGGTGAGCCCCAATCGAGGACATCTGCACCGGTTACGGGATGCGTGGATGTTGCGAATCGAGCCACGGCGATCAGTTGGAGGACGGCGAGCGCGCAGTACGCGACGAAGGCGCTCTGGTGGCGAGAGAAATCGTTCTCCCAGGCCACTTGGGCTGCCGCGACCCCGAGTCCCAGGAGCCACGCCCCGATGGCGCGCCCTGTGAGTGCACTGAGCACCCAAGGCCAGGTGGACGGTGCTATAGATGTCGGGGCTATCAAGAGAGCCGCACCTAACAGCAGCATCACCGTTGCTTGGAACCCAAACAAGATGCGGAGAACAGGCGGCGGTGGGGCCAGACGAGGCGGATCGGCCCCGCCGGTGCGCGTTTGGAGCAGCCAGGTCGCGCCCATGATGAGCGGCACGGTGGCGTAGACGATCAACCAGGTCCATGCGATGCCCCAAGGCAACGAGCCTGCGGTGGAATCGAAGTGGAACTTGTCACGGTGGATGAAGGTGACGACGAGCGTGAGGGTCGTGAAGACGAAGACGCCTGGAACCGCGATACGGGCGTGCGCCCACATTCGCTTGCGTGCGCTGGTAGCTTCCAGGAGGAAGGCTGCCAAGTAGGCACCGCCCAGGAACGCCGCCGTGAGAGGCGGATTCACCGTCCACGAGAAGAAGGTGTCGGTCTTCCCTGGCAGCGCGAACTGGGGGAGCCCGATGATCAGGACCAGCGCGCTAGCAATGAACAGGACGTACCGCATCGCGGAAGTGGTCCGGCGAACTTCTCGTCCTTGTGCCATGGGATCCTCCTCGCCGATCCGCTCGAATTTCCAATCTTCAGCGCATAGTAGCGCCGTCATCATGTCACTAGGCGTGGCTAGTACTTGCCTTGGGAGGCCCAGGCGGCGCCGTCGACGGGGAGGCCGATGCCGGAGATGAACTGGGCTTCGTCGGAGTGGAGGAAGAGGGCGGCGTAGGCGACGTCCCAGGCGGTGCCCATGCGGCCGCCGAGGGGGACGCGGGCGTTGCGCATGGCGACGAGTTCTTCGCGGGGCATGCCGGCTGCGACGCGGGCTTCGATGGCCATGGGGGTGTTCATGAGGCCGGGGAGGATGGCGTTGACGCGGACTCCGCCGTCGGCGTGGGCCATGGCGAGGTTCTGGGTGAGGGCGATGACGGCTGTTTTCATGGTCTTGTAGCCGATGTAGGGGTAGGCCTCTAGGACGGCGAGGGACGAGATGTTGACGATGGAGCCGCCTCCCTGCGCGCGCATGATGGGGATGGCGTGTTTGCAGGCCATCCAGTGGCTCTTGAGGTTGACGGCGAAGGAGCGGTCGAAGGCCTCTTCGGTCATGTCGACGGCGACGGCGTCACCGAGGGCGACGCTGGCGCCGACGTTGTTGTGGAGGATGTCGATGGAGCCGTAGCGGCCAGCGATGTCCGTGATGAGGGCCTTTACGGCGGCTTCATCAGTGGCGTCGAGCTGGGCGGCGGTGGCGTCGCCGTTCTCGATGGCGATGAGGTCGACGGTGTCCTGGGCGGATTCGAGGTCACGGTCGGCGACGATGACGCGTGCGCCTTCTCGTGCGAGGGCGATGGCGGTGGCTCTGCCGTTGCCGATGGTTTCGCCGGGGGTTTGTCCGCCGCCTACGATGATCGCTACTTTGTCTTGGACTCTGCCTGCCATGGTGTTTTCTCCCGGGCTCGTTGGTGGGTTCGGTCGTTTAGCTAGTCGGGGCGGGTCCCCGGGCTCGATTGTAGGCAGGTCGTGTAGCAGGTCGGGGCTCGCCCTCGGATCTCTTGGCTTCGCCGCCGGACTGAAGGTCGCTCGGCGCTCCGGGGGACGATCGTTGGGGATGGCGAGCCGGGAGGCCCCGGGCTCGATTGGGGGCAGGTCGTGTAGCAGGTCGGGGCGAGCCCTCGGATCTCTTGGCTTCGCCGCTAGGACTAAAGGTCGCTCGGCGCTCCGGGGAGTAGGTCGCTAGCTTTGCTCCGCCATAACGTGGGGTGGGATGATGACTGCTGCTGGGGCGCGTAGGACGCGGGCCGATCGCTGTGATTCGGTGATGTAGAGGGTGGCGTCGTCGAGGTGACGTAGGACGACGGTGTGGATGTTGAGCGATCGCAAGATCGGCTCGTTGACCATGGTTGCGATGTCGTTGTGGGGGAGGCGAATGCCCATCTCCTGCGAGTGGCTGGAGATGATGAGCAGGGGGACGCGGCTGAGGATCTCGTGGGCGATGATGAGGCCGGAGAAGCCGATACCTGTGCCTTCCATGAGGATCGCTGGCTTGAAGCCCGCGTGGGATGCACCACCCGCGATGGCGATGCCTTCGTCTTCGCGGTTACAACAGACGGTCATCATGTCGGGGTCGAATTCGGCCTCTTCGATGATGGGGTAGAGCTCACCGTCGGGCAGGTAGACGATGAAATCGATACCGGCGTCCTTGATGGCCTGGTAGATGCGCGTGCCCGCGCCTTTGCCGAAGCGCTCGCCCTGTTGGCGGGCTTGGGATGGCACGGCGATCTGAGGAGCCTGGTCCGCTGGCAGCGGGTTGTCGTGCACCCAACGATCGAACTCCATGGCGAAGTCTGTGCGGTCGGGGCGCGTGGCCTGCTTGGCCGCGTCCAGTACGCGCGACTTATCGACGTTCGCGACCACCATCGTGGGGCCTTCGGTGGACATGGCCTGCTTGATGGCCAGTTCGAGGTCTTCCGGGTTGTCGGCGGTCTCGGCGTAGGTGAAGCCGGTGGCCATCGCCACGGCAGGGAGATCGGTCGTCACGGTGGCGGAATCGAGGTAGCCCTTGAAGGAACCAAGGTACGTTTGGTTGTTCATCACGAGGATGGTGAGGTTCTTGGGGGCGTAGCGACCGATGGTCGCGAGGTTGGCCATGCCCATGAGCATGGCGCCATCGCCCTCGACGGCTACGACCTGGAGGTCGGGGCGCATCATGGCGAAGCCCAGGGCTCCGGCCGCTGAGTACGACATGCCGGTGAAGTACATGGTCTGGGGGATATGGCCGACCTCCCACATGGTGGGGGTCTGACCCGACGACACCATCGCCACCGCGCCATCACGGTTGTCTGCGAACACACGCAGCGCTTCTCGCATCTCCATAGGGCACCTCACGTCAGGGAGTCATGGACGGGACGAGGCGAACGGTAGCAGAGGGGCGCGAGGCTGGCTAGCGTTGGGTGGTGGCTTGTTTTTTTATTGCGCAATCGAAAGAGGTGAGTCTAGACTCCAAACTACGAGTGACCAGAATCGCTATCGGAGTCGGGTGAACCGCTCCGTGGAGGGATAGGCCCTGTATGAGCGACCGTCGCATGCCGACGAAACTTCGACGAAGCGCTAGGTGGGCTGGCTATGACCTGCCCCCCGTATTAGGTCCAAAGATTCCTAGAGTACGACCGGTGTTTTCCTAGCCATCTGTTCC
>JAQCEV010000146.1 GCA_027618515.1 Chloroflexota bacterium
TGACGAGTGGCAAGTCGGTCGACGTTATCTCGCTGCACCCGTCCTGGACGTGGAGATCGCCGACCGTATGGAGGATTCGATGCTCCCCGTTGGAGCAGCCTGATCACAGTACGAGGGTGATGCTCTTACACCACTTGACGGGACACGACCGATCGACGCGACCGGCACCGCGCGCACCCGACTCGATCCTGAGGGCACAGTCTTCGTCCACGGCGAGCGCTGGCATGCCCATGCTTTGGACGGAGACATCGACGAAGGAACTGAAGTGCTCGTTGAACAGGCCGAGGGCTCCGATATCTGGGTCAGACGTATACCTGAGGAGAAGTGAACGCTATGGCAGTGCAGCTACAGATCATCCTTGCCGTGTTCGCCGTCATCTTGTTGACGCTCGTGCCTGCAGCGGTTCGGATCGTTCCACAATATGAGCGCGGCGTGGTTTTCCGACTTGGCCGATACATCGGCAACCGAGGCCCCGGACTCAACTTCATCATCCCTTTCATCGACCGCATGTCGAAGGTGGATATGCGCATCCGTACCCTGGATGTGCCTACTCAGGAGATTATTACCTCCGACACGGTGACTGTCCGCGTGAATGCCGTCGTGTAGTTCCGCGTTATGGACGCCCCCGCCGCCATCATCAACGTAGAGGACTTCATCAACGCTACGTGGCAGATCGCACAGACCACACTCCGGAGCATCATCGGAAGCACGGATCTCGATGCCCTGCTTCTGCAGCGTGACGAGGTCAATAGTCGCCTTCAGCAGATCGTCGATGAGCAGACCGAGCCATGGGGCGTCAAAGTCTCCGTGGTCGAGGTCAAGGATGTTGAGCTTCCGGAAGGCATGCAGCGAGCTATGGCACAACAGGCGGAAGCGGAGCGTGCCCGGCGCGCCAAGGTGATTCACGCCCAAGGTGAGTTCGAAGCGGCGGAACGGCTGGCGGAAGCAGCCTTGGTCATCTCCCAGCGGCCAGAGGCGCTTCAGTTGCGCTACCTCCAGACGCTTGCGGACATCGCCACCGACCGTTCATCGGTGATCGTCTTCCCGCTGCCCCTGGAGATGATTGGCACTGCCATCGCACAGGCCCTCACGCCCCCGGCTGCAAATGACGACGCGGCGCAGTCGACCGGTAGCTGAGGGATGACGAACGCCCCGGGCTCGTCAGCTTAGCTCTGACGAGTCCGGCAGGATGGACCAGCGGGTCGAGAGCATGCTCTATACCCGCATCTATTCTTCGCGCCGTTAGCCCTTCGCGTTCGCCGCGTAAACGGCAGCCGTGTGGCGGTGGTCCGTCCCACAACAACCGCCGAGCACGTTGATCCACGGGTAGAGCGCACGCAACTCAGCGTACTCAGCTCCGAGCTCCACTGGATCGCCATCGTCCAGCTCCTCCGCCACATCCAACTCCGCATGGCTCATGCGTGACGCGTTGGCCCGCATCCCCTTCACTCGCTTAGCCCACGCACCGCCTTCGAGCGACTGAGCGTAGTGCGTCGGGTGCGCGCAATTGATCATGTAGTAGGCAGGCCCGTTACCCGTCGCCGCATCTACCTCCGCTACGGCGTCCTTCATAGACTGGCCCGTCGGCAGCTTACCGTCGGTCTCCACCGTGAACGAGATAACCACCGGCATCCCCGCAACCTTCGCCGCATTCGTCAGCCCGATAGCCTCCGGCGCGTTCGTGATCGTCAGCCCTGTGATCATGTCCGCCTCGGTCTCCGCGAACGTACCGATCTGCACCGCGTGATAGGCCTGAGCAACCGCTGGCGTCATGATCTCCCCCGGCACGTAACCGTCGCCACGGGGCCCGACGCAACCGCTGATAACCATCGCTGACTTGTCCGTCTCAAGGCCGCTTCGGAGCGCGACCAACCCCGCGACCGCCTTCTTGTTCACGTCCGCCAGGCCGTCAGGGGTGTATCCCATCAGCGCGCCCCAATCGGGGCTAGAACGCCAAGTAGCCGTCTCCAGGATGAAGCCCACGCCGTTGTCGTGAGCGATCGACGCGTGGCTAAGCGTGTACTTGCGCAACGCTTCCAGCCCGGCGTCGTTCTGAAGCAACTCGAACGCTGCGAAGTTCGGCAGATCAAATCCATCTTGGAAGATCAGCGTCGTTTCGAGTCCGCCATCCGTCAGGAACATACCCCCGTCCAGCTGGGGAAGGTGATCTCTATGCTTTGCCATGATGCAATCTCGCTTTCCAAAGGGCCAAAAATCGGTTGGCAATTTGTTTTGCACGAGCCCGCCGGGTGTCCGCGAACATCGCGTCATCCGGCGACCTCGGCCACGCCAGCGTAGCGAAGACCGATACCGTCGCCATGCGCGAGTAGACGTATCTTCGTGGACGCCACCTAATGATTGATGGCGGTCTACACGTAGAAACCAGCCCCAACTACAACAAGCCCTGCTGGTACGCGTACGCCGTTGCAGCCGCTCGGCCCGTCTTGCCGTCTCCTCCTACCTTCCCGTAGGTGTTCGACACATGCCGCTCCACGGTTCGAAGGCTGAGCGTGAGCGCCTCGGCGACCTCCTGGTTGCTACGACCCGACGCCAGCATCAAGAGAACCTCCCCTTCCCGCGCGGTGAGGCCATCGGAAATTCCTCGCATTTTGGGAGCGCCTGCCGAGCGAGCTTCGTTGAGCACTGACACCGCTCGCTTCAGGTCACGCTTAGCGCCCATGGGTCTCAACACCGCAATCGCCAGCTCGGCCTCGTGGGTCGCCTGCATAGCCCGGTCGAGCGGCAAGAGGACCTGCGCAAGTTCGATCCGAGCGCGAGCGCAGTCATAGGTCGCTCCGCGTTGACCAAACAAGTCAGCGGCATCTTCGAACGCTTCCCGAGCATCTTCGAACGCCTTGGAATGCTTGGCGATCCGCCCCTGGGCCAGCAAGGACGCGGCTTTAAGAGGGGCGGTTCCCACGACCTCCGCAATGTCCATCAGATCGTGCATCGCCGTCTCAGCCTGCGCCTGGTCGCCCACCGCGAGTGCAGCCGCAACCAACAACCCGAGCCCGGCCACATGCTCCAATCGATTGTTCGCCGACACGTGGCGCAGGTTCCGGTTCAGCAGATCAACTGCGGTCTCGGGATCTCCCTCGTCGAGCGCCATCTCCGCTCGTCCTACCAGCGACAGTCCATCGGCCTCTGCGGCCAGGAAAAGTGCACGTGCGGCGTCAGACTTGCCTTGCCGCCAACGCAGCTCTGCAAGTCGCACTAGACTCTCGCGTGCCATGGGCGGCCTGAAGCGCGTCAGCACCCTGATCCCCTCTTCAAGCTCATGCTCAGCGTCCGCCCATCGCCCGTGTTGGATCAGCACCGGCGCATAGTGGGGGCGACAGATGGAGAACATGCCGTCCACGCGCCACGAATGCTCAACCTGCTTGAACCGCTCACTCCACTGCAGCGCGCGCTCGTAGTCTCTCGCGTGATCGCACGCGCCTATCACCCAACACATCGTCGTGCTCCGCGCGACCGGCGCTCCGACCTCTCCGCTCATGGTGGCGACAGCCGCATGATCTAACAGTGCGAAACCGTCAACTATCTGACCCCGATCCACCATCGCCAAGCCTTCAAGCGCCAACCCAAGGGTCTTCAGGTCGGGGTCATCAAGGTTCGTCCCGATCTCAAGCACTACCTCTGCTAGCTCAAGAGCTTTGGCGGCATCATTTTCATGTGACCACCAAAGACTTCCTTCCCAAACCATCAACCAGCCGTATTCGCGCGTGTTCTCATGACCTTCGAGAAGTTGCTTGGCTCGTTGCATCCAGCCGTTGGCGATCGCCGTTTCTCCCCTGAACTCCATCGAATCCAGGAACAACCACGTCGCCATCGTTGCTGCGCTCAGCTGGTCGTTTTCGCTCTGGTAGAGCTGATATGCACGCTCGCGCGCGACGAACACCTCATCCTCATCACCCAACCACCACGCCGCGTCCGCCAGCCCGGCGTAGGCGTCAGCTGAGTCAGCTTCCTCCAGCGCCCGTACAAACAAGCCCTTCGCCAGAGCCCACGCCCCTTCGGCAAGCGCAAGCTGTCCCTCTTGTATGTGGGTCGAAATCGTCAACGCTCTAACTACCCCATCCCGTACATGCGCAACGCCGTGTCCCTACCTAACAGCCGCTTCTGAGCGTCCGTGAGGTCGTCGCGATCGAGTATCTCGTCCAGCGACTCGGGGTACTCGTTGTCCCAGTGGGGCCAGTCCGACGCCCAGAACAACTTGTCCGAGCCCAGGTACTCCGCCGCCGCAGGGATCAACGTCTCTTCGGACTCCGCGTGGAAGAACCACCGCGCTCCCCTGATCGCCTCGCTGGGCAATCTGGTCAGCGCGGGCGCCTCTTCAGCTCCACGTTTGTGCCACTCGGAATCCATGCGGTCGATCCAGAACGGCAGCCACGTGCAGCCCGACTCCATCCAGCCGATGCGCAGTGCCGGGAACAACTCAGATATGCCTGCGTACACCACGCTCGTGAACTGCCGCATGATCGCCGCCGGGAACGTGTACGTGTGCACCGCGATGAACCTGTCGTAGAGATCGGCCCCCACCTGATTCAAACCATGCGTCGCGCCGTGCACCGCCAGCATCATCCCCAAACGTTCCGCCTCCGCGTATAGCGGGAAGTAACGCTCGTCGCCCAGCAGCGCCCCCGAGCGATCCCCGGCAGCATGCCGCCCACGAATCCCATCTCCTTGGCCCGCCGAAGTTCAGCGATGGCCTCGTCGATGTCCTGCACCGGCAGCGTTGCCACGCCGTGGAGTCGGTCAGACTTGCCGCTGAACTCCTCCGCGAAGAACAGGTTGTACGCGTGGCACAACGCCACTGCCGCGTCCTTGTCGCCGATCAGCCCATACGCCAGGCCGCCCGTTGGGTAGAGCACGGTGCGCTCCATGCCGCCCATCTCCAGCGCCGCCAGCCAACTCGCCGCATCCGGCGCCTTCGACCCCAGCTTGCCACCCATCGCCGTATCGAAGCCATCGCTGCCGCCCAGGCGGTACCCCCACGTCCGGTACGGCCCGTCGATGTACTCGCGCACGTGCGCGACCGAGTCCGATATATGCCCGTCTGCGTCCACGATTCCGAAGGGTCTGTTCACCGTCATGGCTTGCTCCTGCCCGGTCTTGTTCAAACTCATGGACTTCGTCCGCCCGACTAAAGCGCTCAACGCAAGGCCTCGCGAAACTCATGGACTTCGT
>JAQCEV010000030.1 GCA_027618515.1 Chloroflexota bacterium
GAGGGCTAGGGAGAGGGCCCTGCCTCCTTGCTCTGCCGACACCGATTGAACGAAAAAGGGCCGCCCATGATGGGCGGCCCTTTGTTCTCTGGTTTGTCAGCCTAGGAGTAGCGAACCTTGTCCAGCCGCTCGAAGTTGTGCGTGGCATCGATCCAGCGCACTGTGCCCGAGCGTGACCGCATGACCAGCGACTGCGTCTCTGCGCCGCCGCCGAAGAACCGGACTCCCTTGAGGAGTTCTCCCGTGGTCGCGCCAGTGGCGGAGAAGAAGACATCATCTCCCGACACCAACTCCTCCGTGGGGTAGATGTGGTCAACGTCGATCCCAGCGTTGACCGCCTCCGCGCGCTCCTCGTCCGTCCGAGGCCAAGGCTTGCACTGGATCTCACCGCCGATGCACCGGATCGCCGCCGCCGTGAGCACGGCCTCCGGAGAGCCACCGATGCCCATCAGCACATCCACCTGCGAATCAGGAAGCGACGCCTGGATGCCACCTGCGATGTCACCATCGGAGATCAGCTTCACCCGTGCCCCAGTTGCCCTGATCTCTGCTAGCAGGCCAACGTGACGGGGCCTGTCCAGCACCGTCACCGTAACCTCGCCGATCTTGCGACCCAGCGCCTTCGCGATCTTCGCGAGGTTGTCCTTGACCGGGGCCTCGATATCAATCACACCGCGCGCCTCAGGGCCGACGCAGATCTTGTCCATGTAAAAGATGCTCGCCGGCACGTGCATCGTGCCCTGCGCTGACATCGCGATCGCCGCGATGGCGCCCGGCAGGCCCTTGGACAGCAACGTCGTGCCATCGATGGGGTCCACGGCGATGTCCACCTTGGGGTCGGAGCCGTCGCCGATCTTCTCACCGATGTACAGCATCGGCGCTTCGTCCTTCTCGCCCTCGCCGATCACCACGATGCCGTCCATGCTGATGCCATCCAGCGTGTGCCGCATAGCGTCGACTGCGGCCTGATCAACTAGCTCTTTGTCGCCGAGACCCATGTACCGGGACGCCGACAGGGCCGCCGACTCCGTCACGCGCACCAACTCCATGGCCAGATTGCGCTCGATCGGTTGAAAGTTCCGCTGTGTCATCTGCTGATCCTCCTGCTCCACCATCGAATCGCGCACGATTCTAGCAGGGCAGTCCCATGACCTCAGTGCCATCCCGGTCGCAACATCGGCCAAACCTAGTACCACTCCCGGCCCTATCCCTGGCGAACGGCTACAAACCGACAGCGATGTCTCCTAAGCGTTTGGTGAGAAGCGCGTTCTCTCGGTAGTCGATAGGAACCACGATCAGGCTAGGCCCCGGCTCGCCGAGCGCCCTCTCCAGCGCAGGCTTGAGGTCGAGTGAGGCCTCGACCCGCCTGTGGCTCCAGCCGAACGATTTAGCGAGCGCAGCCCAGTCAGGGTTCCCAAAATCGAGGTTCGTGTGGCGACCGTACGCGGTCTCCTGCTTCCACTTGATGAGTCCGTAACCACCGTCCTCCCACAGGAGCACAACGATGTCGCTATTGAGGCGACGAGCCGTCTCCATCTCCTGAACGTTCATGAGGAAACCACCGTCGCCCACTATCGCCATCACCTTGTTCTCTGGCCTGATGATCTTGGCGCCGATTGCGCCAGGCAGCGCGAAACCCATCGACGCGAAGCCGTTGGGGATCAGGCACGTATTGGGTTCCTCCGACTGGTAGTAGCGGGCAACCCACATCTTGTGGGCACCCACATCAGACAGCAGGACATCTGAAGGCCCCATGACCTGGCGAACATCCCACAGCACCTTTTGAGGCTTTATGGCGTCCGTAGCATCGTCATCAGCATACTCAGCGAAATCATCCAGCATCTCGCGGCGGATCGCGTGCTGAAGCGTCTCGTCCATCACGTAAGGCGCGCTATCCATGCGCTCATTCAGCATGCGTAGCGTTTCCGCCAGATCGCCGACCACCTCGACCTCAGCGTCGTAGTAGCGATCGACCTCAGCAGGCGTGAAGTCGATATGGACGACGCGCTTCTGTGCGCCCGCGTTCCACAATCGTGGCGGGTACTCCACGATGTCATAGCCCAGCGTCACCACCAGATCCGACTCCTCGATCGCTCTCGCGATCCGGTCACGAGCCTGCAAGCCGATGGTGAACAGGCTGTGCTTGGAGCTCTGAGGGATCGCCCCCTTAGCCATGAACGTATTGACCACACCTATGCCCGTGGCCTCAGCGAACCGAAAAAGCTCCGCGCTAGCGTTGCCTCTCACCACACCGTTGCCCGCCAGCACGATGGGCGTCTCCGCCGACCGTATGCATTCCCATGCGTGATCAATCGCCTGAGCGCTGGCCACAGCACGCAGCGGCTTTGCCACGGGGATGGGCGTGCCCTCGACAGCCATCGACGCGATATCTTCAGGCAGTTCGATGTGGCACGCGCCGGGATTCTCGGTGGTCGCCAGCTTGAACGCCTTGCGCACCACCTCCGGCACGTTCTCTGGGTGGATGATCGACGAGGCCCACTTAGTGATAGGCGTGAACATCCCCACTACATCCATCGCCTGGTGACTTTCCTTGTGCCAACGCTCTGTCCCCGCCTGTCCCGTGATGGCGATCAGCGGCGCGCGGTCCATATTGGCGTTAGCAACACCCGTCACCAGGTTCGTCGCACCCGGCCCCAGGGTGCCCAAGCACACGCCTGGCCTCCCCGTCAGCCTGCCGTGTACCTCCGCCATGAAAGCCGCGCCCTGCTCGTGACGTGTGAGGATGAACTCGATGCTCGAATCCTCCAACGCCATCATCAGCGCCGCGTTCTCCTCGCCAGGCACCCCGAAGATGCGCGTGACTCCCTCGTTCTCCAAACAGCGAACCAGCAATTCAGCGGCGTTCATCGTGGGTGCTCCCCGCGTATGTGCAATCACAGCGTTCCATTCCAACTATAGGATGCGCCGCGCGCGCCAGGAGTTCACGCCTTCTACGCGCGAAGCAACGCCCCTTGTTGAGTTACCCTCAACCCGTCATGAGGATCGCCCACACCACCAGCATCTACATCCCCGTGCCCCCACCCACCCACGGTGGCACCGAGATGATCGTCCACGCCCTCTGCGAGGGCCTCACTCGGCGTGGGCACGATGTGCACCTCTACGCCAGCGGTGATTCGCAAGTCACCGGCACGCTGCACAGTGTCGTCGACAACGCCACGCTCAACGATCCTGGTATCACCACCTACATGGACAAAGAACTTGAAACCCGCAGCGTTTTCGAGTTGTACCAGCACGCAACCGACTACGACATCGTCCACTGCCACTGGCCTACCCTCGCCCCCTACTTCGCCGCGAGCAACCCGACGCCCACCGTCATCACCTACCACTACGTTGATCGCGCCGAGCACGAGTACTACCGCGCCAACGTCCCCAATCTCTTCCCCGTGTGCGTCAGCCATCGCCAAGCCGAACTCCTCGGCGAGCCTGACCTCCCCGTCGTCTACAACGGCCTCGACATGGCAGCGACCCCGTTCGTCGCCGAGCCTGACGACTATCTGGTGATCGTCGGCCGCATCATCCCCACCAAGGGCATCGCCGAAGCGATATCCATCGCACGCAAGGCAGGCATGCGCCTCCACATCGTTGGCGACGTCAACGACTACATCCCCTGGGCCCGCGCTTACTTCGCCGAAAAGGTCGAGCCGTTCATCGACAACGACCGCGTTACCTATACGCCAGAGTTGCCCAACGCAGAGGTACTCAGTTTAGTTTCTCGCGCCAAAGGATTCCTCTTTCCGCTCCAAGGCGAGGAGCCCTTCGGCATGACCGTCCTCGAAGCCATGGCCACCGGTACCCCCGTCATCGCCATGCCCCGCGGCTCCATGCCCGAGCTCATCGCCCACGGCACCTCCGGCTTCCTCGTCGACACCGAAGACGACGCCGTCTCGGCCATCGCCAACCTCGACTCCCTCGACCGCCACGCCGTCCGCGCCCACGTCGAGCAGCGCTTCACCCACGACCGCATGGTCGACGCCTACGAGGCGATCTACTCCAGCCTTCTTTAGAGGAACCAGCGCTCATGACCACCCAAGACTTCCCGCTCCCCACCGACCTACCGCAACCCATCGACGATGGCGCGTGCGATCACCTCGTTCGCCTCGCCATGCCCCACGTCACGCTACGCTCGACCAGCAATCGTGCCATCGACGTTGGCGCCCTCGGGCCAGGCCGCACTGTCATCTACTGCTACCCCATGACAGGAGTGCCCGGCGTGCCCCTGCCTGATGACTGGGACCTCATCCCAGGCGCCCGAGGCTGCACCCCGCAAGCTTGCGGCTTCCGCGACCACCACGCCGAGCTAGCCGAACTCGACGCCGCCGTATTCGGCCTCAGCACCCAAACAACCGAATACCAGCAGGAGATGGCCACCCGCCTCCACCTGCCCTTCGACGTCCTCAGCGACGCTGACCACCACCTCTGCGATGCCCTCCGCCTGCCCACGTTTGACGTGGCTGGCGACGCAAACCCCATGCGCCTCACCAAACGCCTCACCCTCATCGTCCACGACTCCACCATCGAAGCCTGTTTCTACCCCGTCTTTCCCTCCGACCAAAGCGCCCAAACCACCATCGACTGGCTGCGCGCGAACCCGGTTCACTAGCCACCTCTCGTTGAACCCCCACCCCTCCCGCGCTAGACTCGTCGCGTCAATCTCTCGCGTACGCTGCTGAACGGCGCGCGCCCTTGGAGCATGCAACCGTGACTACGAACGAGGACGATTTCGGCCCCCTATGCACCTTGGATCAGATCCGCAAGGGCGAGGGACGCCACTTCCGGCCCACCGGCGGCCGATGGCGCAACAAAGCGATGGCCGTGTTCGAAGAGAACGGCGAGTATTTCGTCACTAACTTCATCTGCCCCCACTCTGGCGGCCCCATCAGCGAAGGCAAGCTAGTCGATGGTGTCGTTGAATGCCCCTGGCACGGCTGGAAGTTCCACGTGGACACCGGCCTGTCCGCCGACAAAGAAGACGGCCACGCCGTCGAGGTCTACGAGACGCGGATCGACGGTGACACGCTGATGGTCGGCGGGCTCAAGCGCCCCACCAAGTAGCGTCGCCTTCACGCGACGCGTTAGGAGACCCGTGGGCAACGTCCTCATCTCACGACGCTTCGATTTCTCCTCCTCCCACCGCTACTACCGTGACGAGTGGTCAGAGGAGGAGAATCGCCGCGTTTTCGGCCTGTGCGCCCTCCCCAACGGGCACGGGCATAACTACACGCTGGAAGTGGCCGTCTGGGGCGCTCCGGACCCCACCACGGGCATGGTCATCAACCTCGTCGACCTCCAAGCCGCCGTGGAAGTCGTGCTTGAGCAGTTCGACCACAAGCACCTGAACCTCGACACCCCCTACTTCGCCGATCGCATCCCCACGTCGGAGAACCTCGCCGCCGTGCTCTGGGATCTCATCGGCGAAGAGTTGGTAGGCGCAACCCTCAACCGGCTACGCCTCTACGAGACCGACGATCTGTACGTGGAGTACTTCGGAGAGAGCGCATGACCACACCCGTCGTCCACCTATCCCGCCACTACACGTTCTCGGCATCCCACCGCCTCTACACCGACCACCTTAGCATCGAGCAGAACCAAGCGATCTTCGGCAAGTGCGCCAACCCCAACGGCCATGGCCACAACTACGGCGTCACCATCACCGTACGCGGCCCGGTCGACGAGCTAACCGGATTCGTCATGCCCCTCGATGACCTAGACGAAGCCGTGAAGCGCAACATCCTCGATACCTACGACCACCGCTACCTGAACGTAGATGTCGAGGACTACTTCGACCTCGTACCCACCGGGGAGAACATGGTCAAGCGCGTCTGGGAGCGCCTCGAAGGCCCCCTCGGTGGCAAGCTCACCAGGGTGATCCTCGACGAGACCCGCAACAATCGCTTCGAATACACGGGCCAATCGGATGACGCTGACGCCGCTGGCCCACAGGACAACTAGATGACCAACGCACGATCCATCCTCGCTGGCCAAACGGCCATCGTCACCGGCGCATCCAGCGGCATAGGCATGGCCATCGCGCGCATGCTGTTCGACGAGGGCTGCTCCGTAGCTGTCGTCGGCCGCAGCGCCGACCGCCTCAAGCCAGCCGTCGAAGGCATCGCCAGCGATCGCTATCTCGTCATCGAGTGCGATGTGCGCGACGACGCTGCCGTGCGCGCCATGGTCGCCAGCGTGGATCAGGCCTGGGGGCGCGTGGACATCCTCATCAACTCAGCGGGTCTATTCCAAACGGCCCCCCTCGCAGAAACGACCAACGAACTCTGGGACGACATGTGGCAGACCAACGTGAACGGCACCTTCTACCCCACGCGAGCCGTCGTGCCCGGCATGCTCGAGCGTGGCAAGGGCACCATCGTCGTCATGTCGTCCGTCGCAGCCCACCGAGCGTACTCGGGCAACGCCGCCTACAGCGCCTCCAAGTACGCCGTCACCGGCTTTGCGCGAGCGCTCAGCAGCGAAGTACGCCGCAAGGGAGTCCGCGTCGTCAACGTCATGCCTGGGCCCGTCGACACGCCGATCTGGGGCGAGAAGGACACGCCGATGGCCCGCGATGAGATGCTCACGGCCCAAGAGGTCGCGCAGGCAACCATCAACGCCATGACCGTGTCTGACACTCAGGTCATAGAGGACGTGCTGCTCCTGCCCCAGAGAGGTCTGTACTTCTAGTGCCTCCGCCAAGCGACAACGCGTTCGGTCGTGCCGTCCGGCACGTGGGGCGCATCGCGCGTCCCTGGACATCGCGCCTAGGTGGGCGCCCATCTGAGGGCCACCAGAAAGGCGGAAACTTCCTCCGTGAGTTGGTCTTCGGCACCAACGACGGCCTGGTCTCCAACGTAGCGCTGGTCGCTGCCGTCGCTGGTGGCACCAGCAACCCCAACGTCATCCTGCTCGGCGGTATCGCCGGACTGGTCGCGGGCGCGATCTCCATGGCATTGGGCGCCTACGTCTCCACCAAGAGCGAGCACGAGTTCCGCGCGTCTGAGGAGGCCCGCGAGCGTTGGGAGGTCGAAAACATGCGCGAGCAAGAGCTCGCGGAAACCCGCCACATCTTCCGGCTCAAGGGCATCACGGGCCCCCTGCTAGACGAAGTCGTCGCAGCCGTCTCGCGCGACCACGAACAATGGATCAAACTGATGATGACTGAAGAGCTGGGATTCGCCGACCAATCCCCCAAGCCCAAGCTTTCCGCCACGGTCATGGGCCTGGCGTTCTCCGTAGGTGCCCTCTTCCCCGTCGTCCCCTACTTCCTCGCGGAAGGCGATGCCGCCTTCATCACATCGCTCTCGCTCACCGCCGCCGCCCTCTTCGGCGTCGGCGCCCTCCGCGCCTCCATGACCACCGGCAGCATGTGGCGCAAAGGCCTCGAAATGGTCGTCCTCGGCGGCGCCGCAGTCGTCATCGCCAACCTCATCGGCCGCGCCGTCGGCGTCAACGTCTAGTCACGCGGGCAGCTGCCGCGCGAACAATCCGCCATGGGGCCAGGGCTCGCGCGCCTGAATTGGTATCGTGACCGAATCCTAGATCCCCAAAGCACACCTGGGGCAAAGAGGTCGGCGATGGACAACGAGGTATTGGCGGTTCTCATAACCCTCGGTGGAGGGGCCCTGCTAGGGGGCGCGAGCTACCTGGTTCGTTCACTCCATGGATGGTGGACCCAGAGGCGAAAAGAGCGAGGCGAGCTGGTCGCGAGCTTGCATCGGATTGCTGCTCACCTGCGCACTTCAAAAAGTTTGGTCGACGTTCAATTCGACCTGCGAGACCGACTCTACGACAGCATGCAAGGCCTTCTTCCCGGCGAAGCCGGAAATCTTGGCTTCGAGGCCGCGTTCACGCTCATGCACGAGCAGTTCACGAACGAACAGAAGGATCTGCATGGGATGGTGAGAGCAATCACCGTCAACGGCCTCCGCCCAGTGAATCAAGCGGTAAGTGAGTGGCTTGATCAGGACACGATCTTCAAGACCGGTATGGCCCCACTCAAATCCCCCGACGCGTTCGCGAGTTGGCTACGCCAACTCGAATTGCATCTCACCCTCTGGCACGCGAAATACCGATATTGGATCCCTGACGCCAGGCACGCGTTGGTCTATCTCGCCGACGAAGAGGACCATGGAGTCAGATTCCCCTCAGGCATCATTGGCGACCTGCCACTGCGCCCCACCAGGCCGCTCTGCTAGGTCGAGATGGTCTTTGGACACGTCAATACCAACGAAACACCCTGGGTTCATGCCCCCTCCATTGAACGCCCGGTCTTGCGTGATGCGGGCTCAGAACGGCCCAGGCAACTGTTCGGGCTTGATGAAGAATGACGCGCCGACCACCGCTCCCCACGGTCTCATCGGACCAAGAGTCGACCGGCCTGACGCGTCAGTGCCAAGATACAAGGGTCGAACTCCCCGTCCAGGCCTCACACTCATAGTGTGACAAACACCCCTCGCGCCATCGCACCCCCATCCCTTATCGTGTTCCTCGGACGACCTACATCACCGATGTAGCAGCGCCCCGACGAGACAAACCCACATCTCCTCGGGGCGCTTTGCCGTTCATGGGCGATTGCACTCAGAGGCAAATGGGCAGAAATGGGCAGAAATGAGCAACATCAAGACGCACGCGAGGCTTGGCCATCCTCCCCTGAAAGTCATCAGCCGCGATTATCCCCGGAGCGCCGAGCGACCTTCAGTCCGGCGGACGAAGTCCATGAGTTCCGAGGGCGAGCCCCGACTTGCTACACGGCCTGCCTGGAATCGAGCCCGGGGAAACCGGCGGCGAAGCCAAGAGTTCCGAGAGCGAGCCCCGACTTGCTCCACGACCGAACCCACCAACAAGCCCCGGGGGATTTGCGGTATCGTTGAGACACCTGATCGAAAGAACCGCACTGGGGGTGAGCTATGGCTGGTGATGCGCTGAAGACGACGGTGGTAGGAAGCTACCCACAACCTGATTGGCTCGTGGACCACGCCAACCTGAGCAACCGCCTCCCACCCCGCGTACGAGCCCACGAACTGTGGCTCGTTCCCGAGGATCAGTTGGCCGAAAAGCAGAACGAAGCGACTCTGTTAGCCATTCGTGACATGGAAGAAGCAGGCATCGACATCATCAGCGATGGCGAGCAACGACGCGAAAGCTACTCCAACCGCTTCGCTACCTCACTCGACGGCGTCGACGACGAGCACCCAGGCACCGCGCTTGATCGCACCGGCCACCCCAATCCCGTGCCCAGGGTCTACGGCCCGATCATCCGCCTAGAGCCACGAGAAGTCGAAGACGTGGAGTTCCTACGCGCCAACACCGATAGGCAGATCAAGATCACGCTCCCTGGCCCGTTCACCATGTCGCAGCAAGCCCAAGACGACTACTACGACGATGAAGAATCCATGGCCATGGATTACGCGATCGCCGTCAACGCAGAGATCAAAGCGCTCTTCGCCGCAGGCGCGGATGTCGTGCAGCTCGACGAGCCCTACATGCAGGCGCGCCCCGACAAGGCCAAGCAGTTCGCCGTAAAAGTCCTGAATCGCGCCCTCGAAGGCGTGACCGGCACGACCACCGTGCACCTGTGCTTCGGCTACGCCCACGTGGTCCACGACAGGCCCGCGGGCTACTCGTTCCTGCCTGAGCTAGCCGCCTCCACCGCACAGCAGATTTCCATCGAGTCGGCCCAATCAGGCCTCGACCTCTCGATCCTTCGTGAGCTAGGGGACAAAACGATCATCCTAGGCGTGCTCGACCTTGGCGACATGACGCCCGAGACCCCCGAAATCGTCGCGGATCGCGTACGCAACGCTCTCAAGTTCGTCTCACCCGAACGCCTGATCACTGCGCCGGACTGCGGCATGAAGTACCTACCCCACGACGTCGCGCTGGCCAAGCTCAAGGCCCTGGCCGCAGGCACAGCGATCGTGAGTCGGGAGTTGGGCCTCGGCTAAAGCAATTCTCGAACGGCGGCCACGATCTCGTCTTCCGTGGCCAGGCCTTCGATACGCATCGCAACGCGACCCTCACGGTCGACCACGAACACCCACGGCTCGGTGGGCAGGTGCCATTCCAAAGCCTCAGGGGAGGCGCTCAACTGGCCCTGCTCCCGGGCGGCTGCAAGATCCCAGGGCTCGATGTGAATGAACTCGACCGCTCCGCCAAGAGCCTCCCGAGCATCATCCATCACTTCGACCACCGGGCCGCACATAGCGCTAACGCAGAACTGAGGAGAGGCGAACACAACAACGAATGGCTCCCCGGAGTCGCGGGCCTCTGCCACAGAGACGTTATGAAGCTCATCCGTCTCAACCCGTCGCGAGGACAGGTCCACGAACGGAGCATAGTTGATCGTCAGGTTCGCCGTAGCGGGCACCCGGGAGCCGACAGTCGGAGCGTTGGCCTCCGCGAGCACGCGAAATCCCGCCTCCTCGATCTCCGGCGACAGGTTGCCTTCGGCGAGAACCGCAAAGTCGGCGATCCAGATACCGGGCTCGGGCAGCACGACTGCGTCGACCACGTAGATGCCCTTGAATTCGAGGTGAACGTGCTCGTCGCCCCCCTCGTGGACATGCACGAAGTCGTCGGGGATCGTCCGCCAGTGAGCAGGCGCCTCGGTCTTGAGCGTGGCAGTCTCCCCGTCAACCAGGAAGAAGCGCACATTGACCGCCGCGCCTTCCAGGAACTGACCGTTGATGTCGACCAGCCCGAAAGGGAATCTGTTCGCACCAACGACGAACTCCGACGCAGCCACGAGCCCGCTGTAGCGCTCCGCGACGGTCGGTTGAGAGGTAGAGATAGCAGTTGGTTCTTCGGTTCCAGGAGGGACAGGGGTGGGCGAGCCCGACCCACATGCCGCCAGCGCGAGCACGGCGAGCAAGAGTACCCCGACGCGGGGTATCCAACCGAACGAGACAGAAAAGGACGTCAGAGGGAATCTCCAACGAAGGAAATGGCCACCACGGAGGTAAATGGTGGGCGGTAGAGGACTCGAACCTCTGACCTCCGCGATGTCAACGCGACGCTCTAACCAACTGAGCTAACCGCCCAACCGAAACAGTATAGGCTGGGCGAAAAGGGTGGGTCAACGCGAGCGAAGAGCAGGACAAACTCGCGTCCACCAGGCCGTTACCTGCGTCGGTTGTGAGGGGGTGGGGCCAGTGCTAGAATCCGTCGCGCCTGTCAGAACGGGCGCTTTTCAGGTGGAGGTAGTGCTAGTGGAAACTGTTTTGCCCAAGTGTCAGGCCTGCAAGAAAGGCGACCTAGTTCCTCTCTCCGATTTCGGAGGCCAAGGTGCCCCGATCCACTACAAGGCCTGGGTCTGCACGAACCCGGACTGCGGGTTCAACATCAAGATCCGCAACGGCGACGTCTACCTGAACGAACCCATCGCCAGCGGGCGCGAGGAGCGTGGTCCTCGCGCCCGCTGACCACCAGCGACGGGCCCACGCCCGTGAACAGCGAACCTACCTTGCTCGAATCTCGTAGCTATCGTTGATGGCATCTCTTCGCAGTCCCCGCCTTTGGCGCAACTGGCGCCCCCGCTCCATCGCTGGCGCCTCCATGCTTGCCATCGGGCTCACTCTGCTCATCGCGGCCGGTGTCTACTACACCTACGTCACCTTCATCGCCACCCGTGGCTCCGAAGATCTGACGGTGCCCGCGAACGCCGGGCGATCCGAGACGCTGGATAGAGAGGCTCCCCTCGCCACCCAAGCCTCAGCACATCCCTCCCCCGCCTGGCAGGAACTCTACCCCGGCGAACTGCTCCCTGCCCGCCAGTGGGCCGACCCCAGAGGCTCGCTCGATCTCAAGCTACCCGAACGCGAAGGCTTCACCCCGATCAGCGCCGCAGGCCGCCCCAGCTTCGTTGGCGAGATCGGCCGGGCAGAGCGCATCACCATCCCTGCGATCGGCGTGGGGGCTGGGGTCGAAGAGTTGGAGATCCAAGACCTAGGCGACAGTTCGGCGTACCTCACCCCATCGTTCACCGTCGGGCACATCCCCGAGAGCCCCAATCCGGGTTCCCACGGCAACGGTTGGTACTTCGGCCACCTGGAGAGTCCCGTGTCTGGCGAGGGAAACGTCTTCTCCCGGTTGCCACGCGTGCCCGAAATGCTGCGCACAGGCGACGATGTCCACGTGATCGTGGAGAGCGGCGGGCGCGAGTACCTGTACCTCGTCAGCCAAACGGAGCTCATCCACGAGGACGACATGGTCCTGTACCAGGCGTCTGACGCACGGGTAACCCTGGTGACGTGTTTCCCCCGATTGCGTTACGACCAGCGACTGCTGGTGACCGCGCAGTTGATAGGCTTCCGTGACTTGACGGCCTAGCGCAGCCACCTTCACAGACCCTTCACGCCCCGCATAGCTTGCGTCACGGGAGGTTGACACTTCCTCCGTATGGTGTGGATCCTATGCAGGAAGAAGTAGTTATCCCGCACAGCGAGTCTGATTCGGAAAGGTGTTCCGTGTACACACGCGTTCTTGTTCCCCTAGACGGTTCGACGACAGCATTGCAGGTTCTGCCCTATGCAAAGGTAGTCGCAAAGTCCACGGGAGCGTCCATAGTGTTGCTCCAGGCGCTCAACGATTACCCCCGCGAACTGATCACGAGCGTCAGCCACGAGCTTGCAACCCCGAAGCTCTTCCCGCCTCCTGCCGAGGCCTGGATCCAGTTGAAGGCCAGCGCTCTGGCATCTGTACAGGCCAAGCTTGAAATGGCAGCTGCCGACCTAAAGGCGGAGGGCTTCCAAGTAACCACGCTGACCGTCGAGGAAGACGCCGACGACGCGATCGTAACCGAGGCTGAGAAGGTCGGTTGGGTCTAAGGTGGCAGCCATCTTCCGGGTCAGGTCAGCAAATAGGGTGAGCTTCCGCCGGAGCTGATCCAGCTCTGCCTGCAGGCTTGCCTCGTTCGATTGCTTCTTTGCGTCGGCCATTTTCCACCGTTGCAAGCGCTGCGGCTCGCCCCAAGTGCCGCGCCTATGTTACGCGATGCAAACCATGCCCGTGTTCGGTACGTATACTCCATTGAACGCCATGAAGCTCAAATCTCGCTTTTTACCTCTGACTCACCTTGCACTGATGACTGCGTTGACGCTGGTGCTCGCCGCGTGCGGCGGAAGCGACGTTGTGCCCACAGCCGTGCCTGGTGCCTCAAACGACAATACGGCGACGCCCGCTGGTGACGCCCCAACAGGCGCGTTCTGGCGCACTGATATCGCGGTCGGCGACAACGAGCAGCAGGTGGCCCAAGCTACGCCGGTGCTACTGGCTGATGGATCAACGGCGACACTGGAGACGCTGGCAGGCGGGAAGCCCCTGCTGCTGTACTTCTACGCCACCTGGTGAGCGGTCTGTAACGCCGAGTTTCGGACGTTGACCGATGTTTACCCTGAGTTCGAGGACGAAGTCGCCATAGTAGCCGTGGGGTTCGGCTCGTCGCAGACCGTGTCCGTGATGAATGCACAGAAGGATAAAAATGGTTACCCCGGCTTGTTCACAGAGGGCCCCGACAGCATGGTCCGGACCTTCGGCGTGCGGACACAGTCGACCAAGTTCGGTATCTCCGCCGATGGCGTGATCCAGTTCAAGAAGGGCTACGGCGCGGCGTCTGACACGGAGTGGCGCGAACGACTACAAACCCTGATCGACGGCTAGTCCACAGCCGCCAGGATCAGCGGGATACCGACCGCTAGCGAAGTGCCGCCAATAAGCATCAACGATGCCCCGAGCGCTATGGCGATGTTGGACACACCGAATCCCATCACCGCGATACCCAACGCCGACCGAATAACGAGCCCGTTCAGGAACCACTGACGTCGATCTCCTTCGACCGGCAACGCCTGATATCCGCCATCTGCCAACGTTCTGAACTTGATCTCGTCGATCCTCGTCCTCGCAGTTGCAGCATCACGGATGGGTTGCGTCGGCATGCCAGGATCGAACGACGGGCGGTCACCTGCAGGCGCACCCGCCCCGGGAGCACCGCCTGACGGAGTCGACGCATTCTCCTCCAACAGCGCGGCAGTGATCTCCATGCGCGCGAGTATTCCTTTAAATGCGAGGAATATGCCGAGGGCAACGAGTGCGACACCCATGAACCCCACTCCTGCTACACCGTACAGTTCGATTCCAGACATCCTGCATTTCTCCCTGATCGGGCTCGCGGCCTTGATGCTTTCCACGCGAAACGTATGCTTTGCCAAAAGAGGGCAAATTGCGATAGCATCCGGCATCGCTGACCCGGATCTCCGGGCGACGCCCAGCATAGCAAAGCGAGGCCTAGATGACTTCTACCCCTATCAAGCAAACGGTGCGCGTTTCTGTTAACGGAAAGCCGTACACCGCCGAAGTCCCAACCTACCGAACGTTGGTGGATTTCCTGCGGTACGACTTGGGCCTCACAGGCACCAAGGAAACGTGCAGCGTGGGAGTTTGCGGGGCATGCACCGTCATCCTCGACGGCAAGATGGTTTCATCTTGTTTGACCCTCGCCGTGCGTGCGGACGGTGCTGAGATCGGAACGATCGAGGGAGTCGCCAACGGCGATCAACTCCATCCCGTCCAGCAAGCCTTCATCGACAACGGTGGCTTCCAATGCGGAGCGTGCACGCCAGGCCAGATCATGGCAGCCAAGACGTTGCTCGAAGAAAACGCCCACCCCACCGAGGACGAGATCAAGCAGTTCATGATGGGTAACCTCTGCCGCTGCACCGGTTACTACCAGATCATCGATTCCATCAAAGCCGCTGCGGAGCAGAAGTAATGAACGATTTCGCTTTCCACACTCCCAGCAGCCTGAAAGAAGCAGCCGAACTACTCGCTCAGTACGACGGAGACGCCCGCGTCATGTCTGGCGGCACGGCCCTCATGCTCCTGCTGAAGCAATCGCTGGTTAACCCAGACCACATCATCAGCCTCCACCGTGTACCCGAGGCGCGATCGATCGAGGTCTCAGACGGTGTCCTGCACATCGGCGGACTCGTCACCCAACGCGAGATGGAGCTATCCCCCGTCGTTCGCGAGGCGACACCTCTGCTGGCCAACGCCTACAGCCGCGTGGCGACCGTGCGCATCCGCAACGCCGCAACCGTCGGTGGCGGCCTCGCGCAGGCCGACCCCGCCATGGATCCGCCATCGTCGCTGCTCGTACTCAACGCCAGCGTGAAGGTCACATCAGCCAGTGGCGAACGGATCATCCCGATCGCGGACTGGTACTCCGACTACTACGAGACCACCATCAACGAAGACGAGATTGTCACGGAACTGTTGGTTCCGGTGCAGCCGACCGACATGGCGTGGACGTACATCAAGTACCTGCCTCGCACCGAGGACGACTACGCGACGGTGTCCGTCGCGGCGCTCGGCAAAGCCGAGAACGGCAAGATCTCTGAGGTAAGAGTGGGCCTTGGTGCGGTTTCTTCAACAGCGCTACGAGCGTCCGACCTGGAAGCAGCGCTGCTGGGTGCCGACGCCTCGTTCGATGTGCTGAAGGACGCCTCGCAAGCTGTCGCCGATATCGTAGATCCAACGTCAGACCCGCGTGGCTCTGCAGACTACAAGCGCGATATGTCAGTCGTATTCGCCCGTCGTGCCCTCCAGCAAGTCCTCAACGTCGAGGGCTAGTCAGCGGCGTCTCCAAAGTTCAGCATTGCCACTGGTGGTTTCGAAATCACCACCAGTGGACTTCGTCTAAGCGCTCTTCGTGCTCGGCGGCGGCGTCCCAGGGCTGAGCCGGCAGGTACTTCCACCCACCGTCGGAAAACATCACCACGATATTGCCGTGATCCATGCGCTCCGCGACGCGGAGCGCACCTGTAAGCGTCGCCCCAGACGACACCCCAGCGAGGAACCCCTCGCTCTGAACCACACTCCGTGCCGCCTCGATCGCGCTAGCACTGTCGACCAAGAACCTGCCATCCAGGGTGTCGAGGTCCAGCAACGGCGGAATGTAGCCTTCCGCGAGGCTACGCAAGCCCTGCAAGCGGTCACCGAGGCGTGGCTCGACCCCGATCACCTTCACGCCCGGAAACTCCTCCCGTAGGCGCTTGCCCACCCCCATGATCGTGCCTCCCGTACCGATGCCCGCCACAAATGCGTCAACCGAATCGATTGCTGCGGCAATCTCGGCCCCCGTTGTACGGTAATGGGTGTCGACGTTCTCTGACCGAGTGAACTGGCCCAGCTCGTGGACGCCCTCCTCTGCGGCGAGCGCTTTGGCAGCCTCGATGGCTCCACGCATTCCGCCAGACGGCTCACACCACTCGAACTCGGCACCATACAGGTGAAGAACGTCGGCCATGCTGGGGACGACCCCTCTCGGGAGCACCACCCTGACCTTGTACCCCTTCTGCTTGGCGACGAACGCCAGGGCGATCGCAGTATTCCCCGTGCTGGCCTCGACGATGGTGTCGCCCGGTTTAAGCACGCCCTGAGCCTCGGCTGCCTCCACCATGGCGAGAACGATCCGATCCTTTACGCTCCCCGAAGGATTACCGCCCTCCAGCTTTGCAAAGATGCGGATGCCGGACTTGGGTGCGAGCTTCGGTAGCTCAACGAGCGGGGTGTTCCCCACAAGGCTGAGCATCGAGTGGGTTGGCTGGTTTTCTGGCATACTCCGATTCTACCTTGCGAGAGGCCGTTCCTCTGAAGCGCGCCAGCGGAACTCGTTGACTCTCCCAGCGAGCCGGACGTATTATCCGCGCACCCATAAAGCAGGCCACGGCCTTGTTCCCGCCGATTCTTGACCAGCTTGAACATCGCCCCAAACAAGAAAGAACTTGGCAGTTCCACACTCCTCCAACTCGCCCCACCGGCATGATCGTCCCTCGGCCCTGCCACGGGATCGGCGGAGTTGCGCATGATAACCGGCGGCAACCGCAGACGTATGGGCGACCGCGTCGTCCGCAGACCACGCCAGGCCGAGATGGCCCCACGCCACATCCACACAGCGGCTCGTCGGCGCGCTCTCCTTTCGCCTGCCGCGTCTGCCCTCCTTTCCCTGTCCGGCGGTTTCGCGATGCTGATCGCGATCGGCACGGCGCTCCTGTGGATGCCGATTTCAGCGGAAGGCCCAGGGCACGCCGACATCATCACGGCGCTGTTCACGGCAACATCCGCAGTGTGCGTCACCGGGCTCGTGGTGGTAAGCAGCGCGGATTACTGGACGCCTGCAGGGCAAGTCGTGCTGCTCATCCTGATGTTCCTCGGTGGGTTGGGCATCATGACCGCTGGCTTGGTGATCCTCGCCGCCATTGGCAGGCGCGTCACGCTGAACCAACGGCTGATCGTTCGCGACACCATGGGAGGCGCGTCACTGGGCGGGGTGATGACACTGGGCCGCTACGTCATCATGTTCGCGCTGGCCGCGCAAGTCGTCGGGTTCCTCGCGCTGTTCGCAAAACTGTCGTTCGACTTCCCCGTGGGAGAAGCGGCCTGGAACGCTCTGTTTCACACTGTCTCCGCTTTCAACAACGCGGGGTTCACCATCTTCGAGAACTCGGATAGCTTGTCACGGTTCGAAACCGACCCCGTGACGCTAACAATCATCGCAATTTTGATCGTGCTGGGCGGCCTCAGTTTTCCCGTTATCGCCGAGCTTGCGCGACGGAAGCGCCCCAATCGTTGGGCTCTAGACACCAAGTTCGTGCTCATCGGCAGCGTGTCCCTATGGGTTGTCGGCGGAATCTCCATGTACTTGTTTGAGGTCGGGAATCCGCAGACACTCGGTGCAATACCGCTCCATGACCAGATTTCTAACGCCACATTCCAAGCGATCACGGCAAGAACAGCGGGTTTCTCGACCATCGATTTCGGTGCGACTCGACCGGGGAATGATTTTCTGTACATGTTCTTGATGTTCGTCGGCGGTGCGTCTGGCTCAACGGCTGGCGGGATCAAGGTGAACACCGCCATGATTCTCCTCGTGGCGGGCATGGCCTCCATAAACGGCAGACCGCGGACAGAGGTGTTCGGTCGCGAACTACCGGTGGCGCAGGTGACGAGAGCGCTAGCACTGTTCTTGCTGGCGATCCTCGCGCTATTCCTCGTGGTCGTCGCACTAGCGGTCACCGAGCTTCACAAGGTCGAAGCCGGGCACTTCGGATTCCTCGATCTGCTCTTCGAGGCCACCTCCGCAGTCGGCACAACGGGCCTGTCGAGAGGCATCACTGCGGACATCACCGACCCCGGCAAGATAGTCCTGACGGTTGCGATGTACCTCGGGCGACTGGGGCCGCTAACGATCGCGTTGGGATTGGCGTTGAAAGAACGCCGTGCCGTCTACCGGTTTGCAGAGGAGCGCGTCCGGCTTGGGTAAGCGCCCACCGTGAGGCTTGGTCAATCGATACGCGGCCTTTCAACGCTCTACGGTGCGTCACTGACGTTGAGCTTCGGCCATGGCATGGCCATCCCGACCATACCGTTGATGGTCGAACATTTCGACATCTCGGTCTTCTGAGGCGCGCAGATCATCACGGCGTGGGCGATCGGCGCGCTGCTGGGGACCCCGCCTGCAGGCATGATCACTGATCGCTTTGGCGCAAGGGTTCCTCTGCTCATCGGGCCCTTTTTGATCATGGCCGCTGGACTCGGTATTGTGCTCGCTCCGTCATTCTGGCTCGTGCTCCCGGCCATGATGTTGGCGGGAATGGGCCATAGTTCGTGGATGATCGGCCGGGAGGTCGCAGGCGTGGAGATGGTCGCGGCGGACCAACGTGGCCGCATGATGAGCGGGTTCATGGGAACCAACGCAGCAGGGATGGCACTGGGCCCTGCTCTCGGCGGAGTGCTCGGGGACACCATCGACTTTCGCGCGGTCTTCATCGGGTACATGGTCGTTGGTGCCTTGGTCTTCGCCCTGAGCCTCCAGGCACCAGTGAAGCGTAGAGACCCCGCGAATCGTCCTGCTGTCGTCATGGGCCGACCCTCCATGATGCGCCAACCGTTCTGGTCGGCGGAGCGTTTCACCGCATTGCCGCGCCTGGTTCGAGAGATCGAGCCGCGCCTCAGAAGCACCTACTTGATCTTGGTCTTCGCGACCTTCAACACCAAGCTGTACCGCACGCTGCTCCACAGCATGTTGCCGCTATACGTCGTCACCTACAGAGGATTCACGGCGAGCCAACTCGGCTTCCTCCTCGCGATCCAAGGCATCTTCGTCATGGTGATGATCATCCCCGCCGGCCTGGTCACCGACAAACTCGGGCGCAAGTGGGCAACCGTTCCCAGCACAGCCATGCCAGCCATCTCGTTCGTCCTTATCCCTTTCGCCGAAGGCTACTGGGAGATTGCGGCTATCCTCGGCCTTCTGGGCCTTTCGGATGGCCTATCGCTGGGATCGATCGCCACATCGACCTACGACGTGATCCCTGCGCACGCCAGGGGGCGACTGCAAGCCTTCCGCCGGACCACGTCCGAGGCGGGCGGCATCACCGGTTCTCTCGTAGGCGGGCGCATCGCCAGCCTGGCCAATCCCGGAGCGCCTTTCTTAGCTGCAGCGCCCCTGCTCGTCATCGCCGCCCTGTTGGTCGCCTTCGTCGCCAAAGAAACGTTGGTGCGCTCGCATGGCGTCGTGGCCAGGAGCAGCGAGCCGCCCAGATAACCAACACGACCACCGCCAACGCGATTTCGCGCGCCCTCTTCCATTGCCATAAGTACGACATTATCCCGTAGCGCGAATGCCGTTTCATCCCCTATCCTGCTCCAACGTCTGCCACACAAGCCGTCGCGTACCTCTCGACACAGTCCGGCGTACATGGCGGACCCAGGAGCGGATGCAACAAAATGCAACACATCAAGACGGACCCCTTGCATCGGCACGAGGGCTGAAGTGACGTCAACAAGTAAAACCAACCCTGAGCGCCCAGCCCCATGGCCTAGAGGCGAATGAGACAAAATGAGACGAAATGAGACACATCAAGACGTGACGACGGATTCCCCGTCTACCCTGAGTGCGCCACTACCAACGAAACACCGTGCGCAACGCGCATCGCCTCTAGCGGCGAACGAGCGTAAAATCATGCGCGTGTTGTCAGCAACGCGTAGAGGGCCGAACGCTCCGGTAGGCACTGGAGACACCGCCTCTACGACTGGAGACCAATGGCGCACCAAGTCGCAGTCATAGGCATGGGCCGGTTCGGGGTTTCGTTGGCGCGGGAACTTTACCGCGTCGGCCACGACGTGCTGGCGATCGACAACAACGCTGGGCTCACCCAGCAGATGATGGGCCAGGTCACCTACTCAGTGACCGGGGACTCAACCTCTGAGGAACTACTTGAAGAGGTGGGCATCCGCAACTTCGACACCTGCGTCGTGGCCATCGGCACGGACATCCAGTCCAGCGTGCTCACCACTGTGCTGCTGAAGCAGACTTTTGAGATTCCGCATGTCGTGGCGCGAGCCACCAACGTACTGCACGGTAAAACGTTGCAAGCCGTCGGCGCCGACCGCGTAGTGTTTCCCGAACAGGAGACAGGGCTGCGAACCGCCCACAGCCTATTCCAGCGCGAGGTGCTGGAATACATGGAGCTCACGTCCGGGTTCGGCTTCAGCATGATCATGGCTCCGCCAGACATGATCGGCAAATCACTCGAGCAGGCGGGCTTCGCCAACGCTCGTGACAAGTACGGCGCGTCCGTCGTTGCCATCAGGCGCGGCCGTGATCCGATCCTGTCGCCGTCCAAGGACGAGATACTGATCGAGGGCGACGCCATGGTGATCGCCGCACCCGAAAACACCCTTGAGAATCTCGGCACGGGTCGCTAGCACATCCAGTGGCTGATCAGCTGAAGACTGCACTTGTACCCGTAACGGGAAGCCCCCTTGACGAATTCACCGTAGGGCTCGCCTGCGACCTCGTGAAACACCACAAGGGAACGGTGCACGTCGTGTACGTCATCGAAGTGTCTCGCCAGTTGCCGTTGGACGCCGAGGTGCCCTTCGAGTCGACCCGCGGTGAGCGCATCCTCGTCCAGATGGAGAAGGTCGCAAAGTCCCACAAATGCAAGGTGGAGGGCGAGATACTACAGGCGCGCTCCCTCGGGCCCGCAGTTGTAGATGAGGCTGCCCTGCGCAACGCCGACGTGGTCGTCGTCGGGAGCCCCTATCAGGAGCACTTCGGAGCGCCTACCATTGGTGATGTCGTGCCCTACCTGCTGAAATACAGTCCCTGCCGCGTCGTGGTCTACCGCGATGCTCAAGCCCGCATGGAGAGCAAATAGATGCCCCGAAACGTGATGATCTTGGGCTGCGGCAGAGTGGGGGCAATGGTCGCCAAAGCGCTTGCGGCAGAAGGTGACGACGTTATCGTCATCGACCGAGATGCCGATAATTTCCGGCGCTTGGCCGAAGCACCCAACCTCCGCATGATCGTGGCAGACGGGACATCCAGCGAAGAACTACGGCGATGCGGGATCGAGGGCGTGGACGCGTTCATCAGCCTAACCGCACAGGACACCGTGAACGCACTTGCCGCGCAGATGGCGCAATTGTCTTTCGGCGTGGCTTCAGTGGTATGCCGTATCAATGACCCGATCAGACGCGCTATGTACGATGAACTAGGGCTGCGCACGGTAAGCCCACCACAGGTAATGACCGATCTCGTCCTCGAAGCGTTGGGAAGCTAGTTATGTTTGTCATCGTCGTTGGATGCGGAAAGATCGGATACCAGCTCTCGCGGGCGCTCTTGGCGGCCGACCACGAGGTCGTGATACTTGAACGCGACTCCCACCGCGCGGCGCGCGCGGCAGAAGAACTGGGGTCGGTCATCATCTCCTCGGACGGAACCGAGCCAACGGTGCTCACCGAGGCGGGCGCCAGCAGGTGTCAGTTGCTGATTGCCACCACTGGCCAGGACGCCACGAATCTCGTCGCTTGCCAGGTGGCGAAGCGCTCCTTTCGCGTACCCCAGACCATCGCGGTGGTCACCGATCCCGACCACGTTGCGCTGTTCAAGCAACTGGGCGTAGACGTCACCATCAGCACGACCGAGCTGATCCTCTCCCACATTGAGGAAGAGATGCCGGGGGGGCCGCTGGTTCACCTACTCCCGATCCAGGGTGCGGCTAGCGGGATCGTTTGCGTTCGCGTGCCCGCCGGCTCGCCAGCGATCGGACGCTCGCTAGCAGTCATGGGCCTGCCCGTCGGCACGTCACTCGCAGCGGTCGTTGCAAAAAACGGCGAGATCAAAAGCATCGGGCCAGACCTCCTGCTCGAACAAGACGACGAGGTTGTCGCGATCACACCACCAGATAAAGAGACGCTGCTCTGGAGAGCGCTCACCGGGGGCGCCTAGCATGCGAATCGCACACCTAGGGCCCGCAGGCACCTTCTCTGAAGAAGCCGCGCTGCTGCATGCGCCGGATGCCGAATTAGTGCCCTACCCCACGATTTCAGGCGCTGCCCGCTCGGTACTCACCGGCGAGTGCGACGAGGCGGCGACGCCAATCGAGAATAGCCTTCAGGGCGCGGTCACTGAGACGCTGGATCTACTGATCCACGAGGCCGGGTTCGCGATCAAGAACGAGATCAACCTGAGCGTGGCGCACAATCTGATGGCGCAGCCGGGCGTGACATTGGCAGACATCCGCAAGGTCTACTCGCATCCGCAGGCGCTCGGCCAATGCAAGGGTTGGCTTGCAGAGCACCTCCCGAACGCTGAAGTGGCTGCTGCACTGAGCACGGCGGGCTCCGTCAAGCAGGCCGCTGACGACGCTGTGCCGGCGGCGGCTATCGCGCCTCTCAGAGCAGCGGCGCTCTACGGCGCAGACATCTTGGCGCGTGGCATTCAAGACGACGATAACAACGTGACCCGGTTCGTGATCCTAGCGAAGAACGACGCGCCACCGTCAGGCGACGACAAAACATCGATCTCCTTCTCCTTCGAGGATGACAAGCCAGGATTACTGTACAAGGTCATGGGCCTGTTCTCGGACGCTGGGATCAACCTCACGAAGGTGGAGTCGCGGCCAACCCGGATGGGGCTGGGCCGATACTACTTCCTGGTAGATCTTGAAGGGCACCAGACCGACGCGACGGTGGTTTCAGTCCTCGATCAGCTCAGGGCTGAAGCGTCAGAACTCAAGATCTTCGGATCCTACCCCCGCTTCCGTGCGTAGCACCTGCGCGTTCGACTAGAGGAACGGGATCCAGCGCTTGAGTCTGCTCTCAACGCCGCCGTCCTCTTTGTTCGCCTTACGTCCCCGCATACCTGCGATGAAACCAGCAGCGAATCCGAACATATTGCCCGCGACCGAGCCGAGGGACACGCCCTCCTCCAGCGGCTTGGAGATGTGCTCTACCGCAGAGGCCGATATCTTCTCGAAGTTCTCCGTCGTTCGGGTAGCAGCGCCGATAAGGCCCTTGGTCGCCTTATACAGCAGGAACATGAAGACAATCATCGCGAGAACCAGCACTACGCCCAGGAGCAAGTACAGGCTGATAAGGATGTCGCGTATTCCGGCTATTATGTCCATGCGGCTGGCACTCCAGTACGGCGTCGACTAGGTCGTCGTGCGGCAAATCTAGGCTAGCACCCGCCCACGGCGCGAGCAAACGACACGCGAGGTCACGCGGGCGAACCGCCAGCGACACGCACTTTATAAATCGTGACATCACCGTTGGTGAAGACGACGTCCAGGATGTCGCCCACCATCGTTTCGAACTTGTCGAGGCCCGCACCCGGAAAATAGAGGCGCTCTGCGGGACCAAGGTAAACGTACTCCACCGCGTACTCGTCCAGCTTCGCCGTGAACTGCCCCACACTGGTGGTGGTGTACATGCGACGCACGTCCGAGATGCGGGCACGAACCCGTCCGGGCTCCGAGCCGCCAGCGCCTCTTTGCTGGATCTGGTGCCATTCCCAGCCCACCACCACCGGATTGCCCGTGTAAAGGGCCACGCGAGGGGTCCAGCGATACTGATCGGTGGCGCCCTCCAAAAACACGGCTGTCCCCGGGATGTTCTGGCGGATGAACTCCAGCGCCTCGGCGTCAGGGGCCAACGCGTATCGGGCGTTCTCGTCTTGTCCTCGATTTCCTGGGCCGGGGTCGTGGTAAACCGTTGTCTGCTGGAACGCGGCCCCGTCTAGCGTCAATCCGATCGAATTGTCGAAGCGATCTGCAATGCGGGCGCGTGTGCCCAAGATGGGGTAGATGCCTGTGGACAGCACGAGCAAAGCCAGCAGGCCGAACCACGGAACCTTCGCGAAGCGCCATCTGCCGAGGCCACGCCACCGTAATGCGCCGGTTGCCCATAGTTGCCAGAGGCCAACGCCACCGACAACGCTGTAGAGCACCCAAGCGTTCAGGTAGAACTTGAACACCGTGTTCATGCGGTCGATGTCGCGCTCGGCGGTAATGAAGTCGACGCCGATACCGATCCCGAATGCGAGCACAAGCATTCCCAGCAACAGCACTTGCACCGGCATCTCACGGGATGACGGGCGGACGATCCACCACCCGGCGAGGGCAAGTGCTGCCAGCATCACGAACGAGAGCACGAGGACGGTAGTCCACTGGTGGAGCGTGGGAACGCTGGTCCAGACCTTGACGAAGAGCACCACGGCAGCGAAGGCCAACGCGAGCGTCAACCACCGATTGCCGAGGGACGGACGCCGCAGCTCCGCCAAAGGCGGCATCCTGAGGGCCCGCAGGGGCCCCGCGAAGCGCCTGCGGAGCTCAACAGCGAGCCAAGTACCAACAAGGAAGAGCAGCAAGCCATGGATGCCCATGTAGTGCCAGGTCACGGTGCGCCAGCGGCTCATCAAGACACCGGCGAATACTGATTCGTAGTTCTCGTGGAACGGCAAAAAGAGCAGGTAGGCAAACATCCAGAACGCGATGGCTGCCACGATGAACTTGCCAAACACCTTGGGCCCAAGGTCGTTTCGGTGAGCGACAAAGACCACGACCGCCAGTGTGCCTATGGTGAGCAAGCCGTAGGCAGGCACATCCCAGGTATTTATGGCGGCGAATGCACCGACCAACAGCGCCAGCCAGGCCATCCCAGGCAGACGCCTGAGCAGGCCAACAGGCGAGCGCGCACCAAGCACGAGGTTCGCGGCGACGCCAACCGTCGTGACCTGGAACGGCAGAGAGATCATGTGCGCGTGAAGGTCAGCGAACAGGAACGACCAGAACGGGAATTCAGTGATGCTGATCTGACCTGGCATCAAGCGAGACGATCGCCAAAAGTCGAATTGACCAAACGAGCCTTCGCCGATCACGCGGCCGGTAGCCTGCAGCAACTGAGCGGCTCCATCCAGGTTCGCGAGCACGGCGACGAGCATCGCGGTCACGACGCCTGCGACCAGGGTGCTACGTGAGGAAACAGCAAGGCGCATGCGTTGGCGCAGGGCCTCGGTGAGATTGAAGCCAACGCTGAATGCGGCGGTGAAGGTCATCGCGAACAACAATGGCACCGCCAGGTTGTAAGCGACCGCCGGGACTATGCCCGTGAGCCGGATGAGTGTGGCTATGGGGACGAATCCAAAGTAGTAGTAGTTGATGTAACCGCCCGCGTACCACGGATCGAACGGCGGGAATGACACGGACTTGGCCACCGCTGTGAGGTACGAGAGGTCCATGGGCTTCTCGCCGCCCCTGTACGGGTGCCACAGGTCCGGGTTAGCCGCCCTGATCATCAAGAAAACCAGGAAGGCGACGATGAAGAGCGCTTCAACCGTGATCAGGTAGCGCCAATGCCGACGCGCCAGGCCAAGCATGAGCGGTTTATTGCGCCAGAACAACGCACCCGAAACTCCGGCGAGAACCAACACCGAGAGCGTGATGCTGGTGCGGCCGAACGACCACACCCCGACGCTCGCGCCTAACCACACCAACCACGACACGAGCAACAGGCCCAGCGGTCGCGCAAGGACAACTCCTCGGTCGGGCAGCCAACGCAGTGTGCGGCAAGCGAGCGGCACGGTCAGCCAGGCGATGAGTTCAATGGCCAGGAGCCACACGAGCCAAGGCGCAACGCCGTTGAGCCCACCTTCGGTGAAGATATCAGCCCATGTGCCGCCATCGCGCTGCTTGGCGAACGCTTCGTCGCTGAGCATAGCGCGCTCTGGGCTCGGCGCCTCACCGATGCCCAGCATGATGTTCTGGATGTCGCCCATAGGCAGGTGATCGACGTTTTCCCAGACCAGTACAAGCGGGTGGTCATAGTCGACGACATTCTCGTCAGCCCAGCCGAGGTTGAACGTAAGCCCGGTGCGCTCGATACCTGGGAGGGAGGCAGGTTTGGTGACGGTCGCCCGTGTGAAGGGATCGTGCTCGAAGGTTACGCCTGCGAACGACGGGAACCGCGCGAACGCCTGGGTGAGCTCGAACCCCAACGAGCCATCGAAGAGCGCTTGGTAGTAGCGACTGGAGTACTCGTACCTCTCCGGGAGACGAGCGATGCTTCCCCAGGGGCGGTTGGAGTAGGCCATGATGTAGTCGGAACCAGCTAGTAGGCCAGAGACCTTCTCCACCTTCTGGAACGTGTCGCCCTCGTACATGGGAAGCTGCGTGACACGGAAGGGGCCCATGTCAGGAAAGCCCTCGTCCCAGTGGTTGTCAGTCAGAACAACCGACCCACGCTCCGCGTTCGCGTTCATCCACTGCGACGCCTGAATACCTGGATGGGTCTGTCCGTAGATGCTGGTGAAGGCCAAGCCATACCAGACGGTGGATACCACCACAAAACCAATGGCCACTAAAGCCAGGCGGGCGCTCAGAATGTTGCGTGGCTTCAGCCAATCGTAGGTGGCTGTCAGCCATCGACTCCCCAGCAGCACCATGACCGGTAGAACGGGTGCGATATAGCGGAGGAACTTCACCTCGAACGTAGCGATGATCAGGATCAACGGCACGACCCACGCAAGTAGCATCAACTCTGTGAGGTGTTGCCGAAAGAACGACCGCAACACGGTGAAAGCGAGGCCGAGCCAAGCGACGATGCCCAGGGGCAGGCCAAGGGCCCACACCGACGATTGGGTGATCTCGTACGACAGGTTGAGGGGCATACCCACGTACTGCACGGTGTACGGCACCTGGCCAGCAGTTCGAGCGATGCTTGTTTCCCAGCCGAGATCCCCGAAGAACTTGTAGAAGTCCAGGAGCGCGTAGGGCTGGAGGATGGCAAACGTAGCGAAGGCTACCCCGCCAGCCATCAGCGCGATGGGTAGTACTCGACGCACACTGGCCATCGGCGAAATGCCGCTTGCCTTGTAATGGCGCCATACGAGAACCCCATACGTTGCGAACACCGGAACCAGGATCGGTGCGCTGCTGCCTCTAAACGCGAAGGTCAATCCAACCATCAGTCCCAGGAACACGTGGTCACGCCGTCCACCGCGCTCAAGGACGTTGAATATCCACCAGAACGTGCCCAACGCGAGCAGGATCACGAACGACTCTGGTCGATAGAAGTGTGTGACCTGGATGTTCATGACGGTGAACGCGGTCAGCACCGACGCCAACGCGCCAACGCGCAAGCCGAACAGGCGTCGACCGAGGAAGTACATGAGCAGGACTGAGCCTGCGTCCGCGATAGCGGCGATCGTGCGGCCGGCAGACGCTAGGTCTTGGAGGCGCACCTGGTCCATGAGGGGCTCGAGAATGAACGCGCGCACGGCGACCAGTATGTAGATGATGATCGAGCCCAGAGGGAACCAGTGGGGGTTTAGCGGGCTCGCGTCCTTGTCAAAGAACGTCTTGGGGCCCGGGAACCCCGGCGTGTCCAGCGGGAAGTCGCGGTTCTGGTTGGACTCCCAGCCCGGCGCTTCAGTGAGCGTGTCGTACATGGTGTCGGCACGCATGTAGATGGAACGCTCGTCGGGGTGGTAGAAACTACCGCCGTCCCAGTCGATGCCCTGAAGGCGCAGTCCTAGCGCGACGGCCGCAATGATGAACGGCAGCAGTAGCAGAACGCGGGTGGTGGTAAGCCAACGGCTCGCCCCCGTGCTTGGCGAAGCGGCGTCGGACGTGGTCTCAGGGGGCTCCATGGCGTCGGTCATTCTATCGCGTCACCCACGAGTAGCTACGAGCGCGAAGCGTGCGAGGTTGCACGAACGCGGGGGAACAGCGAAGGGCCGCCCTCAGGCGGCCCCTGTCTTGTCGCTGATCTCACTGCCGAGCGGCAGTGCTTAGAAACCTTTGCTGGCCATGAAGGCTGCGAGGTCGGAGGTGCGGCAGGAGTAGCCCCACTCGTTGTCGTACCAGCCAAGCACTTTGACCATGTTGCCCTGCATGACCATGGTGGACAGGGAGTCGATGATCGCGCTGTGGGGGTTCATCTTGATGTCGGAGCTGACGATCGGGTCCTCGGTGTACGCCAGGATGCCCTTGAGCGAGCCCTCAGACGCTGCTTTGTAGGCGGCGTTGACCTCTTCGACGGTAACGTCACGTTCGAGATCCGCTACGAAGTCCGTGATGGAACCGTCGGAGACGGGTACGCGAAGCGCCATGCCGTGAAGCTTGCCGTTGAGTTCGGGGATGACCACGCCGACGACTTTGGCCGCACCGGTGTTGGTGGGGATGATATTGGCGGCAGCGGCGCGGGCGCGACGTAGGTCAGGGTGCGCCTGGTCGAGAATCTGCTGGTCGTTGGTGTAGGCGTGCACCGTGGTCATGAGTCCGTGCTTGATGCCGAAGCTGTCGTGCAGCACCTTGATCATGGTGGCCACGCAGTTGGTCGTGCAGGAGGCGTTGGATACCACGTGGTGGATCGCCGGGTCGTACTCGTCGGCGTTCACGCCAAGCACGAGGGTCTTGTCCTCGTTGGTGGCGGGAGCGGAGATGATGACCTTCTTGGCGCCAGCCTCGATGTGCGCGGCGGCCTTCTCGCCGTTGGTGAAGAAACCGGTGGACTCGATGACGAGGTCGACTCCCAAGTCACCCCACGGGAGCTTGGCAGGGTCGCGCTCGGAAACGGACTGGATCAGCTTGCCGTCGATCTCGATGCCGCCATCGACTGCCTGCACGGTGCCGGGGTAGACGCCGAAGTTGGTGTCGTACTTGAAGAGATGGGCGTTAGCCTTGGGGTCAGCCAGGTCATTCACGGCCACGATCTCGAGCTCGCCAGGGTGCCGCATCATCGTGGCACGCAGCACCTGTCGACCGATCCGGCCGAAGCCATTGATGCCTACGCGTGTCGTCATATCCGTTCTCCTAGAGTGGTGCAATTCTGCGGCTACTAATGCTACCTGGCGTTCGTCGGCTCTTCAACGTGGTAGCCGGGGTTCTGCTCCCAGGACGTTGCATTGTTGGCACTTTTCATTGGGGGCAGATGGCAACGACGCTGACGGGGTAAATCTTCGTCGCACGTCTTGATGTGTCTCATTTTGTCTCATTTCTGCTCATTTACCCGTGAATGCGGCCGCAATCGGAAGTAGAGTCCCAGGACGTGGTGTAAGAGACAGCAGGGCCTGGCAAGACAGAGGCCACCGCGTCAC
>JAQCEV010000147.1 GCA_027618515.1 Chloroflexota bacterium
TGGCCTCTGTCTTGCCAGGCCCTGCTGTCTCTTACACCACGTCCTGGGACTCTACTCTCGGAGGATGGTGAAGGGAACTTGACTCGAGTGTGCAGAAGCGCGCCGACAACGGAGGGCGCACCCTGCCTACTTGGCGTCGGTGAACGTGCGTTGGAGTTCTTCGAGGAGCTCGCGTTGGCGCTTGGATAGCTTCTCGGGGGTGGCTACGCGGACGGTGACGAGTTCGTCGCCACGGCGGTCTTCGCGGCCCAGGTGGGGAACGCCCTGGCCTTTGATGCGAAAGACCTCGTCGGTTTGCGTGCCGGTGGGGACCTTCAGCGTACGTGAGCCTTGTAGCGTGGGGACATCTATCTCAGCGCCGAGGGCGGCCTGGGGGAAGCTGATGTCCAGCGTGTAGAGGATGTCGTAGTTTTCGCGCTCGAAGAAGGCATGGGGTTGGACGTGCATGCCGACGTAGAGGTCGCCTGCGGGGCCGCCCATCTCACCGCCATCGCCTTGGCCACGGAGGTTGAGGTTGGCGCCGTGGGGGACGCCACCAGGAACCTGAACCTTGATCTTGCGTCGGGCTCGCTCTTGTCCGACACCCTTGCATTGTGTACAGGGGTGACTGACTTCGGATCCGGTGCCGTTGCATACGTTGCATTCGGCCTCGGTCATGAACTGGCCGAACATGCTGCGCTGGGCCCGGCGGACACGGCCGCTGCCCTTGCAGTTGGAGCAGGTCTTGGTGTCATGACCAGGCTCGCTGCGGGAGCCTTCGCACTTGCTGCACTTCTCGGTGCGGTTGATCTCGATCTCTTTGGTCGCGCCGAAGACGGCTTCGTCGAAAGTGATCGTGAGATTGGTCTGTAGGTCTCGGCCCGGGCGAGCGCGGGTGCGGCCTTGACGTGGGCCGGCACCGAAGAAGGCATCGAAGATGTCTCCGAACCCTCCGAAGACGTCAGCGCCTTCGAATCCGCCAGCGCTTGCTCCACCGCCGTTGGTGGCACCCGCGTGGCCGAAGCGATCATAACGCTGCCTACGTTCCGGGTCGGTGAGGACTTGATACGCCTCGTTGACCTCTTTGAACTTGTCGGCTGCGTCCGCCGCCTTATTGCGGTCCGGGTGGAACTCTAGGGCCTTCTTGCGGAAGGCTTTGCGGATGTCCTCTTCGAAGGCGGTGCGGCCAACTTCGAGGATGTCGTAATAATCGCGTTTGGTGGTCATGCAGGCTAGGGTCGTTCTTCGCCCAACGCGGTGAGTAGCTCGCTGAGAAAATTGGCGAGGTAGCGAACGCTGGAGATGGCTGTAGTGTAATCCATGCGGGTAGGCCCGACTGTGCCCACGACGCCTGTCGCTTCACCGGGTATGCCGTAGCGGGCGAGGACGACGGAGTACGGCCGCAGGTTCTCCTGTGGGTTCTCCTCGCCGATGATCACGTCGATGCCCGACTCTTTGCCTGTGTTGATGATGACGCGCTTGAGCGCTACTCCATCCTCCAGAACCTCGACGGCTTCGCGGGCGGAGTGGGTACTCTCAAACTCAGGTTGGTTGAGGATGTGGTGCAGGCCTTGGGTGTACTGACGAACGTCGTGGGCCTGTTCCTCTTCGACAAGGGCCTTCAGGACTTCCACGACGACGATATCGTCAGCGGGGTGAGGCTGGTAGTCGGCGTCCCACGCGGTCTTGATCTGGTCGGTAGTTTTGCCGCTGAGCAGCTTGTTGAGCCGAACGGCTGCGTCGGTAAGCTCTTCCTGTGACAGGGCGACTTCCATGTTGACCATGCGTTGGCGCACGGTGGCGTCCTGGAGAACCATGACGAGGAGGGCCTGAGTCTCTTGCAGGTGCACGAGCTGTAGTTGCTTGAGTTTCGCGGTAGCGATCTGCGGTGGTGTGGCGATGGCCACGTTGCGGACGCTGTTCGACAGGAGCGAGGCAGCACGGCGTGCCCATTCGTCGGGGTCGCCGGAATCCGCGAGCAGGGATCCGCGTACGAGGATCTCGAACTGTCGTGAGGGGCGGGCAGTGCGGGCGTGTCGCTCGACGAAGAAGCGGTAAGCGAGGTCGCCGGGGATGCCACCGGCGGAGGTGTGAGGGCGCGTGATGTAGCCCATCTCCTCAAGCTCGGCCATGTCGTTGCGGATAGTTGCCGAGCTAACGCTGAGCTCGTGCTTTCGCGCGATCTGTTGTGACGCGACAGGAGCCGCAGTCTCGATGTAATCGGCGACGATGATCTCCAGCAAGTGCTGGCGTCGCTCGTTGAGAGATGGAACTGAGTCCAAGACGCACCGTGGCTTCGCTGAATTAGCAGTCGAGCAGCGAGAGTGCTAATTCGACTCCTCGAAATGTAGCACATCAGGATGGACGCGAGTCAATGGAGAACGCCGAGTTCTGACGCCCGTCTGCGGCATGTTTGGAGTCGAATGTTGCGAGCGCACCGATGAGGAATCTGGTCATGTTTGGTGAGTGAATGTGACGAAATCCGTCAAAACTCGTTTTTGCTTGCGGGTGCTGGCGAGTGCCCACGGAGCAGTCTACGGCCTGGTAAACGCGTGCGATTTAGTGCTGCTTTGTGGGTTTGACCATCACCCCCGAGCTTTGATACCTTTGTCCTAATAACTACAAAATCTTGGGGGGCAAAGCCATGGTGCTACCGCGCGTTCAGGTTAAGGAACTTCGAAGGACCTACGGGTTTGAAGAGGTCGCCATCGTTCCGGGGGATGTGACTACGAACCCCGAGCTTTCAGTTCCCTCGTTTGAAATAGGGCCCTACCAATTCACCATCCCCATCATGGCGTCCGCAATGGACGCCATCGTTAGTCCTGCCTTCGCTGGCCTGATGGCTAAGGCGGGCGGTATTGGAGTGATGAACCTCGAAGGCGTCTACGGCCGCTACGAGGACCCTCAGTCGGCCATCGAAGAGGTGCGCGCGGCGCCTCGCGAGACAGTGACCGAGGTTCTGCAGAAGGTGTACACGGTTCCGCTCCAGGAGAGACTGGTGCAAGAGCGCGTGAGAGACCTGAAGGCTGCGGGTGGTGTGGTCGCGGTTTCCGTGACTCCCCAGAACGCGAAGCGTCTCGCTCCCCTGGCGGTTGAAGCTGGTGCGCAGATCATCGTCGTGCAATCCACGGTGACGACGGCGCGGCACATCTCCAACAGTTACGCGGGTCTGAGTTTCTCCGACCTCAAGGCAGAGGTGAACGTGCCCGTGTTGATCGGCAACACGGTCACTGCCAGCGCGACGCTGGAGATCATGGAGCAGGGCATCGACGGCATCTTCGTCGGAGTTGGGCCCGGCGCTGCTTGCACGACACGCGATGTGACGGGCATGGGCGTTCCGCAGGTGTCGGCGACCATGGAGTGCGCGGCTGCACGTGACGAGTTCTTCGCTCGCACAGGCAAGTACGTTCAGATCATCACGGACGGTGGCATCCGGACGGGTGGCGATGTGAACAAGGCGTTGGCCGCTGGCGCTGACGCGGTGATGATCGGCACGCCGTTCGCGCAGACGTTCGAGGCACCTGGTCAGGGCTTCAACTGGGGCATGGCCAGCCCGCACCCGGCGCTGCCTCGTGGCACACGCCTCAACGTTGGTGCTTCCGCGAGCTTGGAGCAGGTGTTGTTTGGCCCCAGCCGTCGCACCGACGGTACCCACAACCTGGTGGGCGCCATCAAGGTGAGCATGAGCATGGTGGGCGCACAGACGATCAAGGAGTTCCACGAGAAGGCAGAACTGGTGTCAGCGCCGACGATCGCGACGGAAGGCAAGATCTTCCAGCGCGCCGGCCAGATCTAGGCAGGGCTCGCCCTGCACTCACGTGCCTGCCCGGTCGTTGGTTTGACGGTGGGCGTGGGACGATTCCTGGCCTTGGCGTTGGGATGAACTTGGCGGGAGACACGACAGAGATAGGTAAGTAAGAAGAGGCGAGCCGAGAGGTTCGCCTCTTCTTTGTTAACGCGCAACTAGAACGCGCAACTAGAACGTGCGACTAGGCGCGCTGCGGGGGGCGGGCCATGGCGATGCAGAGCATGGCCGCGAGGTTGATCCCGATGAAGATGGTGAAGATGACCTGGTAGCTGTTGGTGGCGTCGTAGACGGCGGCCGCGACCAAGGGCCCAGCCGCTGAGGCGATGTTCTGGATGGCGCGCGACACGCCTTCGATCGAGCCGAGGTGCCGCCTGCCGAAGTAGTCGGCGAAGATCAGCCGCTGGAGTGGGTTGGCCGCACCCTGAACGGTGCCGTAGAAGATGGCCCAGATCATGACGAGCAGGGTGGTGCCGGCGAAGAGCACGAGAACGAATGCGACCGCGTTCAGGGCGTAGTCTCCCGCCATGACCCATCGAATGCTGAATCGGTCGCGCAGGTACCCAGCCATGAAGGCGCCGGGAATCGCGAAGAGGGAGTGGACGACGAGGGCCGCAACGGCGACTTGGGCGCTAAGGCCTTGGTCGGTGAAGTAGGGGATGGCGTGGAGGCCGACGCCGGTGCGCCCGAACCACCACAGCGATCCGGCGGCTTGGATGAAGTAGAAAGTGGGTAGCCGCATGGCGGAGCCCAGCCTGACCGTGGGTTCCTCGGGGCCGCGACGCATGTCATTGGTTGGCGGTGCCGTTGGGTCGCTTTCCTGAACGGGCTGTGCGCCGTCGGGCAGGAGTCCGACGTCTTCGGGTCTGCGCCTGAGCAGCAGAGATGACGGGATGAGCGAGATGACCCAGATGAGCAGTCCAGCGCCGACCATGGCGGCGCGCCACCCCCATAGGCTGGTGAGGCCTTGGACGTACAGGGGCATGACCGCAGCGCCGAGGGGGGAGCCCATGGCGCCGAGGGATAGGGCTTTGCCACGTTTGACGATGAACCAGTTGGGGATGATGACGGCTGTTGCAACGGCGAGCACGCCGGTGTTCATGCTGCGGGCGACGATCTGGATCGCGTAGTACTGCCAGAGGCTGCCCATCAGGGACATGAGGATGAAAGACAGGCCAAGCAAGCCAAACGCGATGCTCAGCGCCCAGCGCGAGCCGTAGCGGTCGACCAACGGGCCGAGGAGTAGCGCGAGCACGCCACCGAGCAGGCCGCCGATGGACAACGGTGCAGTGAAAGCAGCACCGAGACAGTAGAGTCCCAGGACGTGGTGTAAGAGACAGCAGGGCCTGGCAAGACAGAGGCCACCGCGTCACCCTCATCAACA
>JAQCEV010000148.1 GCA_027618515.1 Chloroflexota bacterium
AGGGCCGCATCGTCGACCTCCGAGTCGGTGAAGCCTGCACCGCTGATCGCCCTGCGTTCAGATGTCGCTTGGTTGCCGCAGAGGTCAAAGGCGGCGAAGAGGTGATCTACGTGGAGCCCGGTGATAACTCCGGCATCGGCTTGGCGCTGCCCATGCGGCAGGTGCAATCCATTGCCTTGAGCGAGCGTAGCCCGGTACTGCTACAGACCTAGGGGCCCTCGCCCCCGCTGGGCCACCGTGCACACGGCAGCGACCCTGCTCAGTCGACCCGCGCGGCGCCCCCGGTTGCGCTTTTGGACGTCGTATCGGCCCTCTCTCCAGTAGAATGTTCTTGGCCACAAACCTGTGGTCACACTCACAAACATTCCCCTCTAGGGGTTAGCGAAGAAGAGGCAACGATGGCGGTCTACTGGCAGATTGCGAAGCAGGGCCAACGGTTGATGTTGGCTGACGGCGAACGCGAAGTAAGGATCGGCGGGGTGCGAGTCACAGAGCGAGGGTTCGACGCACACGCCATGACGTTCGGCTACGAGCCCGAGCGGGCACAGCGAGACATGGTGGGGATGGAAGAAGCCAAGAAGTTCGTTGAGTCCTTCAAGCCCTGGGAATTGCACATCCAAGATGCGAACATCTCTGTCGAGGATGAGGTCAGGCCGCAGGCGTGACGCAGCGCCAGAACGCCTCCGAAGGTGCCAAGGGCACCGAGGCCATTCCTGTTCGAAAGCATCGGTTGGAGGATTCCAGATTTGTCTTACCTAGATGACCTATACAGCACCATCGTCGCGGACCTGGCGAAGCTTGAGCACGCGTTGATCAAGGCGAGCGAATCTGCCGCGGCCGCCGCAACGGAACACGACCCAGAAAACCCCGAGCGGGTGAGGGCGGAAGCCGAGTGCGCTATTGCTCTCAGCGATCAGCATGCGAAAACCACGGAACTGGCCGATTTCCTTGAAGAGCATCCTGAGTACCACCCCGCCCCGTAGGGTTGGCCCTTGGCTCGCTCGGTAACGCCGTTCAGCTTGGACGGCGTTTCCTTGCCTGTCGCGCAGGGCCTGTCGCGCAGGGCCTGTCGCGCAGGCCTAAGCCTAGCGCGCGTGCGCCTCGGGCAGGCGAGGCGAGCCGGTATGCGGTAATATCGGGTAAGCGCAGAAACGCAGCAATAACAACGATAAGCTCCGAGGAGGATCCACCAATGGCCGAGATTGAAGAGCAGAAGTGGACTGATGTCTCAGTCCCGCAGACCACCACTACCGTGTACCAAGCGTTGTACAACCGACGAATGGCTTGGAAGTTTGAGGACCGAGAAGTCCCGCGCGACGCCGTTGAGCGGATGCTCGCCACGAGCGTGTGGGCTCCTAACCACAAGCACACGCAGCCTTGGCGCTTCTTCGTCTCGACAAAAGACAGCGCGCATCGCCAGAAGATCGCGGACTTCGCCGAGAAGGGCATCATCGCTCGAAATGCCGAGGACACCACCATGGCCATGCGCCAACGGCAGTGGACCCTCGACCAGCCACTGATGATCTTCGCGTACAGCGTGCCTGCTGACCGAGAGGACATCACGCAGGAGAACTACGCGGCCGTCGTCTGTGCGCTGCACAACGTCAACCTTGCCGGTGTGGCCGAAGGCCTCGCCGTGACCTGGGAAACGGGCGGCATCGCCAAGCTCCCTGGCCTGACAGAAGCCGTCGGTGGCGACCCCGAATGGGCGCTCGTCGCCATGGCCACGGTCGGCTACCCCGACGAAGAGTCCCCGGCCACCCGGACGCCCGTCTCCGCGTTCGTGACCTGGGCAGACTAATCGCCAGGCCGAGCACGCCGCTACCGCTCCGGTAGCGAGTCGCTAGCAATCGAGATTCACGAAACGCCGCCCCTGATGGGGCGGCGTTTTCTTGTGCGTGGCGTGGCGTGGATTAGGTTCGGCCCTCCCAACAGCATTGGTACGTTCGCACCAATCGTCTTCCCATGCGCCCCCGTGATACTGCCCGTGTCAGCAGAGCAACAGTGCACATGGAATTGAGAGGCAGCTATGATTTTTAGAACATCTATCGTGATCCCCAAGCCCATCGAAGAAGTCTTCGCCTTCGCCGCCGACCAAGTTGGGGCCAGCCGCTGGCAGTACCAGGTTGGCGTCAAGCATCTTGCGGGCGAAGAGAACGCCCCGGGCTCGACGTACGAGCGAACGTCCGTGTCAGCGGGCCAACCCCGCGTCCACACCTACGAGCTCACTGAGGTCGCGCCGCCTTTCCGGTTCGACGTCCGGTCAATAGAGGGCTCCTCGCCCTTCCACTACGACTACACCTTCGTTGTTGAAGACGAAGGTACGCAGGTATTCGTTGACGTCGATTCAGCGGATGAGCCACCTGCAGAGGTCGAGGGGCGGCTCACGTTCCTCAGACGGCAGATCGCGGGGGAAACCCCAGAGCTAGCCACCGCATACTCCACCGTTCCTCAACCGACTGACCAGGCACTGGCCCACGAAACGACGCGCGCTGCGGAGACCGTCGCAAAGCGCCAAACCCGACCGCCGACCCCGGGCAATCACCACGCGGCATTCTGGCTCTCCCTGTTCGCGCTCCCCCTGTTCAACATTTGGCTTCTCACCAACGTGGACTGGGAGGCACTGCTCCCCGGCATGCCGATCTTCAACTTCATCGGGATACCGGCCGCAGCCATTGCGCTATTCATCGCCTCCCGCCAATCGAACAACCGCGCGCTAGCCCGTGCGGCGCAGGATTGCTGGTTGGTGAGGGCGTCTCCGTTGCGTTGGCCCTTCTCGCGATCGCCGCCGTGATTGCGATCTTCTCTGGCTGGTAGGGCGGGGGAGGGCGCGATATCGGCGCTAAATACCGGGACGATAGACACGCTCGCAGGTTTCGCCAGTGATCGCTCAGCTCCATTGAACCCTTCTCACTCGCACAGAGTCGCCGCTCTGGACCCGGTAGATCGTGGACTCGCAACAGGAATAGATTTTCGTCCACTGTCAATCTCGAAGGATGTGTGGGGCGGTGTGGTGATAGGCGTTTCTGCGACGCCGACATGAGCCCTGGGATCGCGTCGCACTCATAACGGGGTGTGGGCATACGTGATGATGGCAATGGACCCACCGCCCGATTGGCAAGCTGGAGGTGCGCCAACACATTGCTCGAGCTCGATTTGTAAATCTCAAATTCGCGATGTGATTTGACTACCGGGTCTCGAAACGCAGTCTAGATGGAGATCGAACCCGAATCGTGACGAACAAATGGGGGAACTATGAAACGGAAGTGTTCGTCGGTAATACTGGGTGCGGTTATGTTGTTAACGCTCCTTTTCGGGAGCACGACAGCATCGGCCGCAGTGGGGGGGCCGGTTCTGCTGGATGGCGGGGATTTCCCCGACCACGGTTGCATTAACGGCGGTGCCTTGACCGGGTCATGGCAGTACGCTGAGGCGGCCGTGGCTAACATCGGCCCGGCTGTAACCCGCGCGGGCAACGATGGAAGCATAGCGCTCCTCGGGGGGGCTGACACCCCGCAGACGTGCTCGGATGGCGGCGGCAATTACCACTACCTCAGCGTTGTAACGGGCATCTCCGTTTCGTACTACAACGGTGCTGCGGCCATCAACCAGTTCTTCACAGACCTGGGTTCCGGTAGTGAGAACCCGGCGATCATCGTGACGGCTGGCACAGGATCAGGTGGAGACCTGGATTCCAGCGAGGGCACTGCCCTCACCGCCAACGCGGTTGCGATCGCGGACTTCGTGAACTCTGGCGGAGGGTTGATTGGCCACGGGTCTGGCCCGCGCGCGTTCGGCTGGCTCAACACATTGTTGCCAGGGATCACGTTTGCCAGCGGTTGCCAGAGCGCTTCGCTGAGCCTAACGCCAGAAGGCATTGCTGCTTTCCCTGGGCTCACAAACGGAGCGATCCGATCCGGTCCCTGCCATGGCCAGTTTGCCGGAGACCTCGGCGGCCTCCAAGTTCTCGGGAAGGATGGCGCGAATCGCCAGATCATCCTTGGAGGAGCGTCAGTTACGCTCCCCGGCAGCTTGAATCTTGACCCCCCAACCGCAGTAAACCCTGTGGGAACGACCCACACGGTAACGGCTACAGTGCGGGACTCAGCCCTTGTCCCTCTGGCCGGTGAAACCGTTACGTTCGTCGTGACGGGCGCCAACAGCGGCAGTGGCTCGGGCGTTACTGACGCCAACGGTGAAGCGACGTTCACGTACACCGGTACGACCGCTGGCACGGACACCATTACCGCCAGCTACACGGACGCTACCGGAGCGGTGCGGTCGGTGACGGCTGAGAAGATCTGGGAGGTTACCGACGTTGACCCTCCCGTAACCGTGAAGACGTGGACGGTAGCGAATGCGAGCGGATGGAACAATGGTGACATTGTGCTGACGTTCAACGCGACTGACACCGGTTCCCCCGCCAGCGGCGTGGCTGAGATCCATGTGTTGGTTAACGGAGTTCTGACGGTGCTTCCGGGCGACAGTGGCTCCATCACGCTGAGTGGTGACGGCACCTATGACATCGAATTCTGGGCGGTGGACAACGCAGGCAACGTCGAGACGTCGACTACCCAGTCCCACAGGATTGATTCCTCGGCGCCAGTTTCGAGTTGCAACGAGACGGTCAACCCGTCAGGGAACAACGTGCCCAAGGCCGGCGCAAATGCGGGCCAGAGTGGGCAAAACCCTGATGGCTTCTACGTTGCAGATGCATCCGACGCGGGCTCAGGCCTCGCATCGCTGGTGTTGCGCGACATGGTCAGTGGACTTGAGGTCAGCCTTACCGTGGGTGACACGTTCAAGTTGACCCAGGCGCCCGGGGTGGAGCCCAACGTCAAGCAGGGAGTCGGTGACCTGGATTGGAAGATCCAATTCAACGGCGATGCTGAATTGGTAGCAGGGGATGTGGCGGGCAACGTAACCGTCGCCACCTGCCTGGTTCCGCAGCCCGCGAAGTAGCGGTTCCAACCGAAGATTCAGATGAGAGAAGGGCCCCGCTAGTGCGGGGCCTTTCTGGTACGTATGAGAATCGCAACTCATTGCGGTTTTTCAGTGTTCACGTTGGAGATGGGGAGCGGCCGAACTCCGGTAGAACGAACCGTATTCACGGCCCACATCACCTGGAGTCCCCCCCC
>JAQCEV010000149.1 GCA_027618515.1 Chloroflexota bacterium
TGACGTAGAGCTAGGCGAGGACCGCAGCGACGAACAGCACCAGGCTGAGCCAGCCGAATCTCGAGGGGGCGGCGCGCCAGCCGGGCTGGCGCGTTCGTTGGAGGTATGCGTTGGTTGAGATGTTCAGGGGTTGTTCCTAATTCACGTAGGCGTCGAAGACGCGCTGCTGGATGGCTTGGATCTCCGTCAGGTTGTCGATGTTCAGTGCCGCAGGGTGGGTACGGTGACGAGCTCGATGCTGTTGCCGCTGGGGTCGCTGAAGTACAAGCGAGGGCCCCCGCCGTATTGACCTAGCTGGTTGTCGTCAGTCCTTGCGCGTGATCCATAGGGCATGCCGGCGGCTTTGGCTCGCTCGATGACCTGTGCGAGTTCATCGTCAGTGACGTAGAAGGCGAGGTGGACGTGGTCGCTGTACTTCTCGTCGCACCTTAGCGTGAGCGTGTCGTTTACGTAGACGAACCGCGCGTCTGGCAGTTCCTCGCCAGGCTGGAAGCCGAGGATGTCCGTGAAGAACCTGGCTGTCTCGTCTTTGTTCTTGGCTGGAACGATGGTGTGGTCGAGTCGCATGTTGCCTCCTACGGAGAAACCCGGCGCGGGCCGACCCCGCGCGGGGTTGTTGACGTTGTTACTGGCCGCGTAACTGGCCGCCGTCGCTGCCCTTGGTTTTCCCGATGTTCGGATCAACCTCTTGGAGCGCTGCCAAGGCCGATTTCTGGTCGGTGAAGGTACCGAACGCTCCGGCGCGGGCGAACCGGGCTGCCCGCACTTCGGTGCGGAGCCATATGCCGTGGCGCACGCCGTGACGACGGAGGGCGCGCTTCGCTTGGGGGTGGACGCGGACGCGACCTGAGGCCCGCGAGCGGCGGATGACTATCCTAAAACGAGCGCGGCGAGCCGCTAGGGCGGTCGGGACTCCTGGGCCAAACATGACGCCGATGGCGGCGAGGATGGCGAGGGCTGGTGCTGCGGTGCGGAGCAACGCGGACGTGAGCCAAGAACGGTCAGGCTGCTGACGGTAGAGCGTTTGAGGAGGGACGCCGAGCGCTAGTAGGCGCATCTCGTCGCCGTTGAGGAGGGCGTTCAATTCATCAGCGGTTAGTTCGTGCTGGTGGGCAAAGGCTTCGGGGTCTTTGCGCAAACTCTCTTGAAGCTGTTCGTCGGTTAGCAACGCTTCTACCACTTTGGTCAGTCGAGACGTTTCCATCGTTCGGGCCTCCTTGTACCTGCAATCTGGTTGCCTGCAATTTGGGTGCTTGCAATCAGCCTTGATCGTTTCCATAGGCTAACGGGAGAGTGAGGCACTTGGCGCCCCCTCCGGCTTTGTAGAACTCTGACATGTCCAAGCGGTGAACTTGGAAGCCAACGGCCTCGATCTGACTGGCAAGCTGGTCGCTGACCAGGCCAGTGATGATGTGGTTGCCGATGGTGATGCAGTTGCAGGCGAAGCGCTCCGCGTCCTCTTGGGTGACCGTGATCGTGGGTAGCTCCACCTCGGCCGTAAGGTAATCACGGGAGATGGGGAGCATGCCCTCCCAGAAGGTCAGCAGCGCGCGCCCTCCCAGGTTGCCGACCACGGTGTCTAGGTGAAGGAATCGACGGTCGTGCAAGGCGATGGGGCGCATCCGGGACGCGGCGAATCGCTGAACCAATCGTGAGACGTAACGCTCAGACTTTCCAGGGCTGCCTGGTTTGAGCCCGATGAGGTATTGGTCTGGCGCGAGACGGAGGACGTTACCTCCATCGATGGTGTAGGCGGGGGGCAAGACCTCGGTGAGGTAGCCGTCGTCCGCGAGCCAACGCTGGACGGACGTGGCCTCGATCTGCGAACGGGGGCCGTCGTTGCGGAGGACCATCGCCGTCTTCGGCGCGTAGACGATGGCGGTGTCGGCGGTGAACACCATCGCGGGGCTGTCCGCTAGCGGCTCTATCAGGCGTACGGAAGCACCACACTGTTCGATCGTTTGTTTGAGTTGCGCCCACTGCTCGCGCGCCAATGCGGGGTCAACGTCTTCCCAGTACCTGAGCCACGGGTTGAGGAAGAACGAGGTCGTGTAGTGCGTTGGGGGGCACATGAGGAACTCGGTCGCAGCGAACGGTTGCAGTGCTATCTGTTGAGCCTCGGTTGATGCTTGGGTTACTTCGGACATGGGTCTGCGGTGATGGGAGGCGGCTAGTCCGCGTCCGCCGCGCCGCGCTCCATCATCGCAATGACTTCATCGGCCGCGCGGATGCGGGCGAAGATCGGGAATATCCGGTTCATGAATTGCTCAACGTTGTCTTCGAGGCCCGAGCAAGCGTCCCGGACGATGACGAGGTTGAAGTCGAGATCACGGGCGGCGTAGGCCGTGCTGGCGACGCCGATGTGGGTGGCACCGCCACAGATGACGATGGTGTCGATGCCGCGTGAGCGAAGGCTGAGATCTAGGTGGGTCTGGTGGAACGCGTTCCAACGATGCTTGGTGATCATGTAGTCGCCGGGCTCGGGGTGTAGTTCCTCGATGACCTCGGTTCTCCAGTCGGAGCCGGGGACCGTGCGGTAGGCGGTGGTGAATCCCTGGTTGGGGTCTTCCCACGGCGTCAGTGAGTAGTCGGTGTCCGATAGAAGGTGGGCGGAGTCCAGGCCATCGGGGCGGTGGTCGGCTTTGGCGAAGAAGCAGGGGATGCCACGCTTGGCAGCCTCGTCTCGAACGGTGGCAGCGGCAGCAACGATGGGCTCGATCTTGAGCTGGTTCTCTTCGCTGGAGCCTCGGAAGTAGGCGTTGAGCATGTCAAAGAAGAGGACGGCGGTCTTCTGCGGGTCGAGGGTGTTGTGTGCCATCGTCTGTGCTCCTGGGTAATGTGCGCTTTGAATCCTACGGGCCTGCGATGTCGAGGATTTCGCCTTCGGGGACGGTGCCTTCGTAGGCCCAGTCAGGCATCTGGAATTCGACGCCTTCTTTGGCAAGCATGCGTTGGTACTCTTCGCGGATGTGTGGGTCTTCGTTGCGGTAGGTGATGGAGCGGCCGCCTTCCTCTAGGGGGAGGTTGCCGGATATCTCTTTGTCTCCGGGGCGGTTGACCTGGGCGCCGACGCCTTGCATGGCGCCGCCGTAGACCATGAGCCTGAGGGGTTCCGATCCGGTGCTGTGGTGCATGTGGAACCAGCCGGTGCCGCCGGGGTTATTGACGACCATGCCGCCCGCTGAGTAGTCCTGGCGCTCGACGAGGTGGCCGTTGCCTGATTCGAAGGGCTGGATGCCTGCACGGCGGGGCCAGGCGAGGGTGTAGCCCTTGCCCTTGATGCAGATGAGGACGACTGATCCAGGGCCGGGCGGGTGGTGGGCCATGGAGTAGCGCCCGCTGAGGTGCTCCCCGACGAACATTGCGAATTTACCTGCGGCCATGTGGGGGATGACGCGCCGATAGCCGGGCGATCGTTGGTTGTCCAACGGTAGCTCGCAGGTGGCGATGTCAGGGATGAGGTTGGTTATGCGCATGGCGCGCTTGCGCATGGGGTCGGCGCGGAGCTCGTCCTTGGGCCGGAAGTAGTCGTCGGAGTCGTCGAAGCGGTCGGTGAACTCGTAGGAGTTGCCGAAGATGAAGCCTTCGTTGTCAAAGAGGTTGAAGATGGGCGGGGCGGTCGTGCCGACGATGAAGACGGCGGGGCCGGAGGATACGTTGATGATCCGGTGGTTGGTGTTGACGGGGATGGCGAAGAGGGAACCGGCGGTCCACTCGAAGACGTGCTTGCGGGAGCTACCTTCGCGCCAGACTTCGGTGGAGCCTCGGCCTTCGATGACGTAGCAGACCTCGTCGTAGACGTGGCGCTCGATGGTGGTTTCGCCTCGGGGTGGGATCTCAAGCGCGTACATGCCTAGCTTGCCGTCGGTGCCGTCGAGCTGGATGTAGGAGCCGAGTGCGCCCATGCGCTTCCAGGGTTTCTTGGGGATCTCCCGGACGTCGCTCATGCCTAGCCCCCGGTAGATGGGGATGTCGTCGGCCTCCATGAAGAAGTCGTAGGGGGTCTTGGGGACCTGCCATGATCCGACGCCTGCGGTCTTCTTTTCGCCGGTGGGTTCTACGAAGTTGTCGAGGGTTTCGGACATGGTGGGTGTCTCCACTGGTGGGCTGCGTTTTGCGGAGTATAGCGGGGGGCGAGTGGAAAGCGTTTGAGCGGAACTGAGCGCTCGTGGGCTTTTGCTGGTTGGGTATGCATTAGATGGCGATGGGCCTACACCATGAGCGCAGATTGCTCCGCTCGTGAGTTCGTGCTTCCCTGTCTCCGCAAAGAACACGAGCGAGGCCCGCCTGCCTGGCGTGGCCATGTGTTTGGACTCTTGCGAAGCGGGTGATCGGGCACTGCGGATTGTTTCACGCAGAGGCCAAAGAATTGATGTAGAAATCGAGCATCGCCTTCAGTGGCGCGGGATCCCTTCGTAGGCGACTACGAAGGGCTGCACCCTCCCAACAATCGACCAAGACATCTGCCAGTAGCTGGACGTCGCAGTCGGTGGGGATGTCGTGTCTTTGCCGAGCCTCCTCAAGGCAGGCCGCCATGCGTTCGCTTATTGCAGAAAAGCACTCTTCGACGGTGCGACGGAATGTCTCACTGACGCCTGACAACTCCTGCCCGAGTCCCCCTAAGAGGCAGCCCATATAGCCTTCCGCTCGGTATTTCTGCTCAGTTAGGTCGAAGAAATGGCGCACTCGCTCTAGTGGAGGTCGTGCCTCGTCTCCGAGGCAGGTGGTTAGAAGTGCATCAAGTTCGCCCACGTAAGCACCGACGACCTGCAACGCAAAGTCCTCTTTGTCTCGGAAGTGATGATAGAAAGAGCCTTTTGGGGTTCCCGTTGCGGCGAGTAAGGTTTGGATGCCCAAATCGTTATAGCCGTGCTTCAGGAGCATGGGGAGGCCCGCGTCAATTAGGCGTTGCTTGGTTGTATGCGTCACTGCCACCTGTTACACCGTGCACGGAGACGACCACTCGGAGCCCCCTGATCCCGTGCACGATGCTCTCATCGGGTGGGTCGGCTAGTCTAGCCCTTGGTCTTTTCTATCATATGATCGATGACATGGCTGTGCTCGCGCGGTCGTGTCCCGTCAAGTGGTGTAAGAGCGTCACCCTCGTACTGTGATCAGGCTGCTCCAACGGGG